>VBAC01000001.1:662448-993672 GCA_005883305.1 Alphaproteobacteria bacterium
CCTCCGCCCGATCACCTGGCCCTCGATCACCGCCGTTTCCGGGTGATGCTTGTCGAGCCATTTGCGCACGATCTTCACGTTGCGGCTGTTGGAACGGAAGAAGAGATCGGGGATCGCGCCGATCCACGGGATCGCGCCGAGCAGGAAATCGACTCCGACATTGCCGCTCATCCGCGCGATCTGCCACTTCGACATGCCGAGGTTGCTCGCCTCCCAGACGATCCACGCGCCCAGGCCGGCCCCGATCACGTCGCCGACCACCGGAACGAGATCGAGCAATACGTCGAGCCCGAAATTCTGGTTGGTGCCGGGGATGGTGAAGCCGCGCTCGAGCAGCTTCTCCATCGCCTCGACCCGGCGGCGCACGGAGGCGGCGTCGCGGCCGAGCGGCAGCCTGTTCATTCCGGCCTGGAAGTCCTGGGGATTGATCGGCATCATTCGCGCTCCGCGATCAGGGTGGTGGCCGGGTGGCGCGCGAAGGGATTGGGGCGAAAGCCCGTCAACCGCGGCGACACCAGGGACCAACGCACCGGCGCGGTCAGCGCTATGAACGGCGCAAGGGCGCTAAGGATGCGGTCGGCCTCGGCGAAGCGGGCCTGGCGCTCCGCCGGGTTGGGTGCCGCCCGGGCGGCGAGAAGCGCCTGATCGGCCGCGGGGTCGCAGATCGCGCTCGCGTCGCAGGCGAAATGGCGCAGGTACCAGCTGGCGAGATTGGCCGGCGCGACCTGGTCGATGAGGATGAGGTCGGCAGGCGCTCCAGGCATCACGGCCTCGGCCTCGACCCCGATCATTCGCCAGTCGCGCCTGAGATGCGCGAAAACGAGGCGGTAGCCGGGGCCAGCGGGCATGGCCACGCGCAGCCGCAGCGGCTCCGGCATGGCCGCGATCGCCTGCGCCGCCGCGGCCCGTCGGGCGTCGAGCGGCAGCGCCGCCCAATCCGGCTGCGAAGGGGCGACGAGCTCCTGGATGCCGGGCGGGACGATCGCCGCGCGGGGGGCAAGTCGCGGAGCGCCGATCGCCGCCGCCAGCGCGTCGCGATCCACTGCCATCGCCAGCGCCCGCCGAATGGCCGGGTCGGCGAGCGCCGGCGAAAGGGTGAAGGCGAGGCCGAACAGGCCGTTGACGGGATCGAAGATGAGCTGGCTGGCGGCAAGGTCGGCGGCGCGGGCGATCGGCAGGTCTCCCGCGGTGCCGCCGACGACCATGTCGGCCTGGGCCTGGGCGAAGCGGGCCACCGCGAGGGCGCCGCGCTCGCCGCGCAGGAGAATGTCCGGACCCTCGCGCGCGGCCTCTTCGTCCTCGCCCCGCGGAAGCTCCAGCCGCGCCGCAGCCCCCTCCATCCGGGCCAGCCGGTAGGGCCCGGTTCCGCCATTGCTGCGCAGGATCGCCATTTCGGGCTGGGCGAGGAGCTGGAGGAAGTTCGGGCGCGGCCCGCGAAGCGTGATCTCGAGCACGAAATCGGTCATCGCCACGACATTCTCGACCGCGCCCAGGACGGGCTTGAGCGGGTTGCGGCTGGCCCGGCTAAGCGCCGCCCGCAGGCGGCTGGCGACCTGCTCGGCGGTGACCGGCGTTCCGTCGGCCCAGGAGGCCCGGCGAATTCGGAAGGTGTAGCGCAGGCCGTCGTTGGACACGACCCAGCTTTGCGCCAGCGCCGGCTCGATCTCGCCTTGGGCGTCGAAATGGACGAGGCCCTGGGCCACCGCCTCGGCGAGGAAAGCGGACGGGGCGTCGAGCGGCTGGAGGTTGGCGTTGGCCAGGGCGGGGGGCGCCCCGATCGCGCTGATCCGGACCGGACCCGCCTCTTCCCCGCCGCAGCCGGCAAGCGCCAGCGCGGTCGCCATGAGCGCCGCACGGGCCACTACGCGAATCGCCATAGGCACGACGATACCCTATGCCGCCCCCCAAAATCTCCTCCGCTTTTACCCCTCCTTCACCAACCTCGATTACCTCCGTAGGATGGACCGTAACCCCGAAGACCGCCCCGCCCACGAGCTCGGCCACGACCTGACGCCGCGCCGCGCCCGGCGGGTCGAGGGTGGAGGACAGGCGAGCCTGGCCGACGAAAACCGCGGTGGAATCGCCGTCACCGTGCGCAACATGTCCAGCGCCGGTTTCATGGCGGAATGCGCCGAACCGGTTCGGATCGGATCCTACATCAACCTCGATATCCCCGGCATCGGAACGGTCGAGGCGCAGGTGCGCTGGCAGATCGGCAGCCGGCTGGGAGGCATGTTCCTCGATCCCATCACTCTTGCGCGATGCGAATGGACCGGGGAAAAGGCTCCCGCCTGAGCCGCGGCTGCTTACGGGCTGAAGGGCTGGTCGTCGTCGTCGTCGAACAGGACGCCCGTGGCCATCAGGATTCCGCCGATGACGATCAGCGCGAACAAGGCCGGCGGAAACCAGCTGCCGCCTTCCAATTGACTTCCGCCTCCCGGCGCGCCGGCGCGCTGAACCGATGGCTGGATCGACAAAGGCTGAGCGGACGGCTGGGCCACGACCGGGCTGGCCGAAAGGGCGAGCGCGGCGCCGAATGCTATACTCTTACGCAACATGGAGATTTTTCCTTCCCGCTGACGAATTGACTCCGCAGCGCTGAACCGCCCGTTTCAGAAATGGCTGCGCCCTCTGCGGCGATCCGCCCGCGTGGCGCGATGGCCGACGAGCGCCTTCGCCGAAGCGGTAGGAAGGGTTGGTGAGCCGTTCGTTGGTGCGGACGGCGGGACTCGAACCCGCACGCCCATGGGGCAGAAGATTTTAAGTCTCCAGCGTCTACCGGTTCCGCCACGTCCGCACGGTGTGCATCATATCAGCGTCGTGCCGTCACGCGAGTGAATCGCGTGACGTCGGTCCTCAACCAGTTGAGGCGGGCCGGCCTTCGCCGAGTCTCGCGGTAAGTCGCGCTCGCTCCGCTCTGCGCGCCTTGCCGCGCGCCGGCTCGGCTCAGACGTTTAAGCGCTCGCGCATTTCCTTGCCTGGCTTGAAATAGGGCACGCTCTTGGCGGAGACGTCCACCGCCTCGCCGGTGCGGGGGTTGCGGCCCTTGCGCGCGTCGCGACCGCGGGTCGAGAAGGCGCCGAAGCCGCGCAACTCGACACGGCCGCCGGTCTGGAGCTGCTCGATGATCGAATCGAAGAATGCGGTGACGACCCGTTCAACCTCCTTGAGGGTCAAATCGGGATGGTCGTCGCATAGCTTCTGAACCAGCTCTGATCGGATCACGTCGTCCCCCTCCTCAGGAAATCACGGCCGGCCGCGCGCGCCGGCATACCTAAGCGCGCCCCCACGCAACTCGTAGGACCGACAGTCGCACCGAAAGCAACAAAAATCAATATCGGGGAGAAAGCGAAAAGCCGACAAATTCAAACACCTAGCCGGCAAGCGCGAAAAAATAGGGGGCGGGCGCGCCCTGGCGCCCGCCCGTCAAAGCCAGGTTAGCTGTTCTTCTGCTTTAAGGCCTCGCCGAGGATGTCGCCGAGGGAGGCGCCGGAATCGGAGGAGCCGTATTGCGCCACGGCCTGCTTTTCCTCGGCGATCTGGAGCGCCTTGATCGAGAAATTGGGCTTCTTCGAGCGATCGAAGCCGATCACCAGGGCGTCGAACTTCTGGCCGACCTGGAAGCGCTCGGGGCGCTGCTCGTCGCGGTCGCGGCCGAGATCGGTGCGCTTGATGAAGCCGGTCGCCCCGTCGTCGCCGATCTGAACGTCCAAACCGCCGTCCTTGACGTCGAGCACGGTGACGGTGACCGTCTCGCCCTTGTTCGCGCCCGAGCCCGCGCCCGCGCCCGCGCCGCCGCCCTTGGCGACCCCGCCGCGCTCGAGCTGCTTCATGCCGAGCGAGATGCGCTCCTTCTCGACGTCCACGTCGAGCACCACGGCCTTGACGCTCTCGCCCTTGCGGTGAAGGTTCAGCGCCTCCTCGCCGGTCACGCCCCAGGCGATGTCCGACATGTGGACCATGCCGTCGACGTCGCCGTCCAGGCCGATGAACAGGCCGAACTCGGTCGCGTTCTTGACCTCGCCTTCGACCTCGGTGCCGACGGGATGCTTGTCGGCGAAGGCGTGCCACGGATTGGCCTGGGCCTGCTTGAGCCCGAGCGAGATTCGGCGCTTCTCCTCGTCGACCTCGATCACCGCCACGTCGACCTCCTGCGAGGTGGAGACGATCTTGCCCGGATGGACGTTCTTCTTGGTCCAGCTCATCTCGGAGACGTGGACGAGGCCCTCGATCCCGGCCTCGAGCTCGACGAAGGCGCCATATTCGGTGATGTTGGTCACGCGGCCCTTGAACACGCCGCCGACCGGATATTTGGCGCCCGCGCCCTCCCACGGATCGCTCTCGAGCTGCTTCATGCCGAGGCTGATGCGCTGGGTGTCGCGGTTGATGCGGATGATCTGCACCTTGACGGTGTCGCCGATGTTGATGACCTCGCTCGGGTGGCCGACGCGCTTGTAGCTGATGTCGGTGACGTGGAGCAGGCCGTCGATCCCGCCCAAATCGACGAAGGCGCCGTAATCGGTGATGTTCTTGACCACGCCGTCGACGATCTGGCCCTCTTCGAGGCTCTGGATGAGGCCCGAGCGCTGCTCGGCGCGGGTCTCTTCGAGGATCGCCCGGCGCGAGACGACGATGTTGCCGCGGCGGCGGTCCATCTTCAAAATCTGGAACGGCTGGGCGAGGTCCATCAGCGGGCCGACGTCGCGGACCGGGCGGATATCGACCTGCGAACCCGGAAGGAAGGCGACGGCGCCGCCGAGATCGACGGTGAAGCCGCCCTTGACCCGGCCGAAGATCACGCCCTCGACCCGGTTGCCGGCATTGTGCTCGGTCTCGAGCTTGTCCCAGGCGGCCTCGCGGCGGGCGCGGTCGCGGCTCAGCATCGCCTCGCCATGGGTGTTCTCGATGCGGTCGACGAACACTTCGACCTCGTCGCCGACGCTCAATTCGGCCTTCTGGCCGGGCATGGCGAATTCGCGCAGCGGCACGCGGCCTTCCGACTTGAGGCCGACGTCGATGACCGCGAGATCGTTCTCGATCGCGGTGACGATGCCTTTGACGACCCGGCCTTCGAAGCCCTGGTCCTCGCCGCCGAGGGAGTCGTTGAGCATCGCGGCGAAATCGTCGCGCGTGGGGTTTGCCGTGGTGGCCATTTGTAGAGAGTCCTTCGATAACTTACCGGACCGCACCGCGGACTCAGGAGAGAGCGCGGGCCGGGCCAGAGGGTGTTGCCCCGCCCGGCCGAATGCCGGGGAGGCGTCCATCGGGGCGGTGGGGCGGCAGGCCGAAACGCGGGGTAGGAGCCGGCTTTCGAGCCTTCTCCAAAACGCCTGCGCCTCTTGGCTTACCGCCGGGCCACTGCCCGCCGGACGGGCGCGCCTATAGAGGAGAGAGAGGGGAGGGGCAAGAGAAGTGGCCGCGCAATTCGTCAGCGACAGATACGGGAGTGTAATGCGCGCGTTAGCAGCGCGGCCTCATCAAGGACGGAGAAAAACACGCGATTGATTTTAGACCAATCGCCGTGTTCGTTCAGCGTATTGAGGGCCGAGGCCAGGGCTTCTCCCCGTCGATAAAAGGCGGGTGCAAGAGCAATCTTTGGAGAATCCAAACCCAAATTACGCGCCAGGGCCGCGTGAACCATCACTCTTGCGACCCGGCCGTTGCCGTCGGAAAACGGGTGGGTCATTATCGTGTTGGCAAAGCAATAGACGGGCAGCCCGGGAAGCAACTCCGGCGTTCGAGCGACTCTCTGCATATTCTGAAGCCAATCATCGACAGACACCAAGGGCCCGAAATGCACGTCCCCCGTGGCCGATTGGCCAATGGCCGGCCCCTTTCGATATACCAGCGGCCGACCAGCCAGCGCTGATGCCATTTTTAGGGCAGTTGATGCATCCACATCAAGGACACCAAATCGCCCCCAATAGGTGCTGGCAATCGGTTCCATGGCCGGCCGCAAGAAAAGCGATCGGCACTTCCTCTTCCAGAACGGATTGTCAGCGGCTGGGAATGAGCCTCCCTTCTCCAAAAGCATCAAAGCAACTCTCAATTCGAGGCCAGCGGTTTCCATCGCACCACTTGGCCATGTCGCATTATCGGAGATGCTTGAGTAGAATCCGTCTGCGACGGCTACTTCATTCGACGTCATCGGACGAAGTGGCGGGCAGTTCCAGGTTGGGTGCGATTCTGTTCTTGAAGTCATTGTCTCGTAGCGTATTGTATCGCAATCAAATGGATAGGGGGCGATCCAATGCCATACCAGCAATCGAATTACCAAGATTCGAACTATCAGGATTCAAACTATCCAGGCGACGGCGGCGGCTCGCCTCCGCCGAATGAAGACCCCCCGTTTGGCCCTCCCCTTTTGTGGCAGGCGGTTCTAGACGACCTGAGCATCTTCTTCGATGATCTCGAGGCGCCCGTTATCTCTCACGGCGCCGACCAGAACAGCTATTACGATGATCATTCCGACACAGCTCCCATGGACTCAATGTGGCTTGAGAAATTTGGGTGGATGCCTCACGTTCAGAGCCAGCCTAGCGTCCATTATTTCGATTACCTTACCAGCGATGTCGACCCAGAATTCCTGCTGACCGCTTATGGCGGAAACCACTTTGTGGCGAGCTTTGGCCACGGCCAAGTGGACGTTCAAAAACTGAGTGATGGCTCGACCTTTGCCATGACCCTGAACGGCATCACGGTCTTCGGTACCTGGCACGCCGGGGCGCCAACGGCCATGGACGGGCAGACGATTGTCGTAACGGGTGGCCACTGGACGTTCCAGTTTACCGGCTTCGACGCATCACATTACAATGGAAATCCCCCACCTCCTCCAGCGCCACAGGTCGATCCTTCCGCCGATGCGGCGACGGCAGCGGCAAATCCGGAAGGCGTGGCAGAAGCCCATCGCCAAGCCCTTTCTGCCCAGCTTCACCAACTCTTAGATCAGAGTGGGGGTCACGCGACCATTACGTTTAAGGGGCCTAATGGCAATGAAACCTTCGATCTTGCCGAGCTGGTCAATATCCTCGACCATTATCACATTGTGGCCACGAACGGGACCTATACAAACATTTCAGGCGGCGCGGGGATGGTTCATTCGGATGGCAACGGCGGTTGGGTCACAGAGATCAATCGTGCCCAGCTCGTGGCCTATGAAACGGCGGCGTTCCATCAACTGGATTTTCTAATTCTTCACGAGGTTGGCCATATGCTGTCGAATGCGTTGAGCTATACTCATACCCAGTTCCAGAATTGGCTCGACAGCGGCCATACGAGAGAATCTTATATCGGAACTAATGGGTTCAATGGTTCGGACGCCCTGTGGCGCAGTGAGTCCTATTCAAACAACATCGCTGCCGCTCTAGAGAATCTAGTCCACATCGATCCTCCTCCACATCCGCCCGGTGGATATGACTATACCGGTCTGCACGGCTAGCTCCGCACATTCGGGTTCGCCAATCGGGACGAATAATATGACGGGCAAACTTTCTGTGTTCGCGGCGCGTTCAACCTTCGCAGCTTGTACCGCGATTCTACTCGTTATGACGCCCTGCGCCGCGGCTCCCCAACAGCCGGACATGCCGCCGATCCCCACGCCGTTTCCAAGTCCCGATTTCCACTTCTCCGATCCCGCCCGCGATGCGCAATATTGGCGGCTTGAGCGCGAGGTGGCGCAGAGCCATGCGGCGTTTGGCCGCTCGGTCGATGTGGCTCGCCGCGCCATCTATCCGGACCGAGCCCGGCCGAGTGTGCCTGTCGCGCCGGGGACGTCGGCTTGGCTCGAAGCCCGCGCCGCGGTCGAGCAGGCGATCCGCGACCGGCGGCTGACGCGCGACGCGATCGCCAGGCTCGACGCTTTCCTAACGCGGGAGCGGCGACAGTTAGGCCCGGCTGAGGCGGAATACGCGCTCGACGTCCGCCATGTTCGGCAAGGAGTGTTGCTGGCAACCAGCGACCATCTTGTCGATCTTCTCGCATCGCTGGCGGGAATAAGAATCGGGCAGTGGCCGCCCTGACGAGGATTATGGCGACAGTGCAAGGTCCCGACGGCCAGATCAGGCAGGTGTTCCTTAGACTCTCGGGGAGCGAATTGCCGAGAAATCAGGATGACGGCTAGGTTTGGGGAGTCGGCGGGATGGCGGGAAAATCGATCACGCTGGAGCTGCGCGTCTGGTTCGATCCTGTCTCGAAGCAGATCAAGCTGGCCGGCCCGGGGCTGACCGCGTCGACCGCGAGCAACGACCCGGCGAGCCGCCGCTATCATCCGAACCTCTACAGGAAGCTTGCCAGGTGCCTTCGCGATGCGGGCGTGCCCGCGCCGGAGGAGAGCGCTAGGTGATTTGGTTCACGCGAAGGCGCGAAGACGCAAAGAAGGACGCGAAGAGGGGAATTACCGGCTTGCGCCGGGACGACCCGGCCTTCGCCGGAATGCCGGGAGTGCGCTTAGCCCTTAGCTGCCGTCCCCAACCGCCGCTTCGAGACCTCGGCCACGTGCTTCGATTGCCGCTTGAGCCAGGAAATCCTCGATGGCGACAACGGATGGTTGACGACATAGGTTTTGGGCCTCGGCTTCCGTGAGGCAGTCGAGTCCGTAACCGAAATGTCTTCGCCAGAGCTGGTCGAGAGCTTCTCCATGGCGCTCCTGTAGCATGGCGAGCGTTTCGGGACGTAGCGAAATCCGGCGGCCGTCGCGGCTCTCGGTCAGCGCGGTCATGGCGATCACCGTCCCGCCGCTCGCCTCCACATGGCCGCGCAAATTGGCCAGCGTGCCGCCGATGCCGACATGATCATCGACCAGAACATAGGCCGCGCCTGGCAGGACAGGGCCGGCGAAGGTGGCGGGAGTGACGATGCGCTGGAACGTCCTGGCCCTCGTATGCCCGACCTTGTTCGTCTGCACGACCTCGCCGGCCACGACCTGCAGATCAAGGTCGCGGCCGAGTACCTGAGCCATTGCATCGGGGATCGCGTTGAAGCCCGCATCCTCGTCGGCGATGACCGGAAGCAGCAGGCAATCGCTGTCGCCGATCAACTGTTTCAACCGGGCAACGCCGGCATCGCTGATGAGTCCGATGGCGAGAGCGAGAGCCGCATCCGCGTCGCCCGATTTCGCCGCGGCATAACCCTCGTAGACATCCCGGTCGTGGACCGAGGTGTGGACGACGACATCGGGAAAGCCCGCCGGCCACGGAGATCGAATGAGCGAAGAGGCGACCATCGGGCCTTTCATGCCATGCGGATTCGCATCCCGCAAAGACTGGGTGGGACGGTTCACGCCCCTTCGACAGGCTCAGGACAGAAAAGGCCCGAAGACGCAAGAAGCTGGATCCCGGCCCCCGCCGGAATGACGGGCGAGGGGGGCCGTGTGCAGCGATCCTTCGCATATTTCTGGGGTTTGTATTCCATGCAGGAATATTCTAGATGCCAGACCGATGATGTCGGATGATGTCCGATGAGGACACTGGGATATGGCGAAGAACAAGCCTGATTTGGTCAAGTGGGAGCCCGACCTCTCTCCGAAGGCACAGGAGCATATCGGCCAGCTGCGCCGGGAGCTGGAGCCGCGGATCGCCTTGATGCGGAGCCTGCGCAAGGCGCTCGGCCTGACCCAGGCCGAAGTGGCCGGGCTGCTCGGCGTCACGCAGTCGAACGTCTCGAAGATCGAGGTTCGGGGCGACCCCAGCCTGTCCGTCCTGGAGCGGATCGCCGAGGCCAAGGGCAAGCGGCTTCGGCTGGTGGTAGAATCCGGCGAAGGGGTGGTTGAGACCAGCTTTGCGCTGAGCTGATTGCACGCCCCTCTTCGCGTCCTTCGCGGCTTTGCGTGAACCGATCGTTTTTTGTTTTGCACGCGGAGGCGCGAAGGCGCGAAGACGCGAAGACGCGAAGACGCGAAGGAAGAAGTTGGATCCCGGATCAAGTCCGGGATGACGGGGATGGGACGCCGCCCCTAGCGCCGCCCCTTCACCACCTTCCTCAGCGCCTCGCCCTTCGACAGGCTCAGGACGGTCGGGAGGGGAACTCCGCTAAATTCGCTGAGCGGCTACATAGCCGCGGAGCGCTTCATCTATTCTGGTCTGCCAGCCGTCGCCGGTGGCGCGGAAGTGAGCGAGGACGTCGGGGGAGAGGCGGATCGAGACCGCTTCCTTCCGCTCGCCGGCGGCCATGGCCGGGCGGCCGCGCTGGCGCATCAGGCGGGCGGCCATTTCGGGGCCGAGCACCTCCGAAGCCGGGCGGGCGTTGGCGAAATCCTCCTCGGTCCATTCGGGGTTTTCGTCATACTCGCCGTCGGGTGGGGGCGGGGGCCGCCGAGGTTCGTCATTCATAGCGGCGCATCTCCTTCTCGTGGCAGCGGCGGAAGCTGATCAGCCGCTCCCTGCCGTCGCGGACAGTGAGGACCAGGCAATAGCCCTTGCCATCGATCCGCCCGAAGGCGCGGAAGCGGCGCTCGCCATAGTCGAAGCGCTTGTCTTCCACGACCGCGACCTCCGTGTCGAAGCCGGCGAAGTCGCTCAGCCTCAGGCCGTGCGCGGCGAGATTCGCCTCGTCCTTTGCCGGATCGAATTCATGGTTCATATTTCATGTATATACGTTAAATGCCTTTTGCAAGCGCACGGATTCGTTTCACGCGAAGCCGCGAAGGCGCAAAGAAGGGCGCGAAGAAGGTGGATCTCGGATCAGGTCCGGGATGACGGGGAGGGCCGTCACCGGAGTGAATCCCGTGACGTCGATCAGGCTGGGCTGCGCCCACCTGTCGGCCGGCCTGCGCCCCTCTTCGCGCTGCGCGACGATTGCTGCGTAATCGCTGCACTGCGCTCGGGGCGCTTGGCGCTACGCCGCCGCCAAATCCCGCGTTTCCACTTCGGCGCGGCGCCCGCACACCTTCAGGGCCAAGGCCAGTTGGGCCACCGTCGAGGCGTGGCGCAGGTCGAGCAGGCGATCGACCTGGCGGGGGTTGAGGTTCATCGCGCGGGCCAGGTCGGCCTTGCGCCACCCCTGCGCGCGCATGGCGCGATAGACGGAGAGCTTGAGGGCGCCGAGCAGCGACAGCGTGACCGTCGGCCGGCCGCGCGGCCGGGAGGGTGCCGGAATATCCCGGCGGTCGGCGATGAGGCCGGAAAATAGCGTCTCCAGCGCATCCGCCGCATTTTCCAGCGCTTGGGCCTCGGTCGCTCCGTAGCTGATTGCGCCGGGGACGTCGGGGAAGGTCACCAGAAAGGTGCCGTTGTCGTCCGGCGTGAGGACGATCGGATAGGTGTTCATCGCGCGCTCCATGGCTCAATCCTCGATTCCCAAGTCCTTCCTGATCGCCCGCATCAGGCCGGTGCCCAGCTGCTTGCTCCCGCCGTGCCGCGGGAGGGCGGCCATCTTGTCGCCGCGCCGGACCAGGGTATGCCTCTTGCCTTCCTCGAACGTGCAGCCATGCCCGGCGAGATAGCGGCGGAACTGGCTGCTGTTCATGCCTTATGTGGACATATGTGTCCGTGTTTTGTCAAGTCGGTGTAGACATGAATGTCTGTTTTTTCGCGAACGGTGTCGTTCACGCGAATCCGCGAAGACGCAAAAGAAGGTGGATGCCCGGGATGACGCGGAGGACTTCCGCGACTCCGAGTCGCAGGAAGTCGGTTGATTGAGGCCGGAATCGGCCCCTTGAAAATATTTATTGCGCGCAATTTTCTTTGATTCTGTTGGATTTCGCGTCCGACTTGTGCCTCTCTGCGCGCACAGAGGCGTTTGTAGGAAAGCGCCTGATTGGTTCGTTTCGCTTGACAGTGTGACTCTGGTAAGGTAAAAAGAAGACAGAGTGGCGAAGTGCGAGTCGCCACTCGGGAAGCAAGAAAACCGGCTGCGCGGCATTCGCCGTTGCGGCCCTTTTTTGTGCCTGAAGGAGGGCGGGATGGCTGAGCGAAAGGGTCGGAGCGGGAAAGGGATTGCGGGTCGACAGAAGAGGGCTGGATTGCCGCGCGCCTGCGGCGCTCGCAATGACGGGGTTGGGCCGGAGGCCCGGTTGCAGGCGAACAAGCATCGCGACGTGCAGGTGGCGCGGACGGGTGGGCGCAAGCTGTTCGACGAGGAGCGGCGGGGCGTGTTTCTCGAATGGTTCGCGGCGACGGCGAACGTGTCGCTCGCCGCCGAGCAGGCCGGGATCAACTACAAGACGGCGTTCAGGCACCGGATGAACGACGCCGATTTCGCCGCCGACTGGGACCGGGCGCTGGAGCAGGGGGTGGCGCGGCTGAAGGCCAAGCTGCTGGAGAGCAAGGCGGCGCCGCGGCGGGGGATCGACGGCGATCTCGACGCGCCGGAGATGGCGGACGTCGATCCGCAGATCGGTCTCGCGATCCTTCGCGAGAGCGAGCGGCGGCTGGCGGGCTGGCCCAAGGCGGGCGCCGCGCCGCGGGTGGCGACCAATGCTGAGGTGCGGGAATCGCTGGCGGGAAGGCTGAGGGCGTTTCGGGCGCGGGTTCGGGCGGAGCGGGCTGGGCGGAGCGCTGAAACTCCTCCCCGGGACGGGGAGGGGGACCGCCGCGAAGCGGGGGTGGAGGGGGCCCCGAACGTGGCCGCTTCACGGGAGTCCGAATTGCCGCCTCCGAATCCGGGCCCCCTCCACCATCCTACGGATGGTCCCCCTCCCCGTGCCGGGGAGGATATTCAATGACCGCCCACGATACCGCCGATTTCGGGGCGATGATGCGGGTGGCGGCGCGGATGCTGGAGGGCGAGGCGGCGTGGGCGTGGTATTTTCGCGGGCTGCCGCCGCCGGTGCTGAGAAGGATCAGCGAGGAATTCTTCGCCTGGCAGGCGCATGGCGGGCAGCAGGAGCCGGCGGCCTCCGCCGGGGCAGGCTCGGGCCACTGGCGCGTGTGGCTGCTGATGGCCGGGCGCAATTTCGGCAAGACCCGGGCCGGGGCGGAGTGGGTCAGCGCAAGGGCGCGGGAGAATCCGGGCGCGCGGATCGCGCTGGCCGGGGCGACCCGCGACGAGGTGACCAAGGTGATGATCGAGGGGCCGAGCGGGCTGCTCGCCGTGGCGCGGAGCGACGAGCGCCTGCGCTGGCGGCCGACGCGGGGCGTGCTGGAATTCCCGAACGGGGCGGAGGCCTTTCCCTATTCGGGCGCGGCGCCGGAAGCGCTTCGCGGCCCCGAGCATCATTTCGCCTGGTGCGACGAGCTCGCCAAATGGCGGCGGGCGGAGGCGGCGTGGGACAATCTGATGCTCGGGCTGAGGCTGGGCGAGCGGCCGCGGGCGATCGTCACCACCACGCCGCGTTCGGGCGCGATCCTGCGGCGCGTGCGGGCGGATTCGGGGACGGTCGAGACGAACGGGACGATGGCGGAGAATGTCCATGCGTCGGGCGCGTTCGTGCGCTGGGCCGAGGCGGCTTATGGAGGCACCCGGCTCGGGCGGCAGGAGCTGGAGGGGGTGCTGTTCGACCAGCCGGAGGGGGCGCTGTTTCCGCGGGAGATCATGGAGAAGGGGCGGGTTCAGTTGGGGACAGTTACTAGTAACTGTCCCTTCGGGCGCGTCGTGGTCGGTGTCGATCCGCCGGCGAGCGTCGAGGGGGCGTGCGGGATCGTGGTTTGCGCTCTTGGCGCGGACGAGATCGCCTATGTGCTCGACGACCGCAGCGTGGCGGGCTTGAGGCCCGAGGGCTGGGCGCGGGCGGTGGCGGCGGCGGCTCGGGACTGGGGCGCGGACCGGGTGATCGCCGAGCAGAACCAGGGCGGCGACATGGTCGAGAGCGTGCTGAGGAGCATCGAGGCGCGGCTGCCGGTGCGGCTGGTCAGCGCCAGCCGGGGCAAGGTGGCGCGGGCCGAGCCGGTCGCGGCCCTGTTCGAGAGCGGGCGGGCGCGGCTGGCGGGGCGGTTTCCGGCGCTCGAGGACGAGCTTGCGGGGCTGACGCTCGCCGGCGGCTATGAGGGGCCGGGCAAGTCGCCCGACCGGGCCGACGCCCTCGTCTGGGCGATGGCCGAGCTGGCCGCGCCGCGCGCCGAGCCGCGGATTCGCATGCTCTAAAAAGGAAGCGGCGGCTCCGGGGAGCCGCCGCGGGGAGTAGGGCCGGACCGGGATGATCAGGTGCCGGTGCGGAGGATCTGCGCCAGGCTCTCGGCGAGGCCGACCGAGGCGTCCGCGTCGGCCAGCGTGTCGACGCTGAACAGCTGGATGACGCCCTGGGTCGTCGCCGCCTGCTGCAGGATGTTCTGCGAGTTCTGGGTGGTGACGGCGTTCTGGAACATCAGCCCGGTCGCCTGGGCCAGCGACTGGTAGATCGTGCCCATCGCGATCGCGGGGCCGTCGGCCAGGACCTTGACGTTCGACTGGGTGACCGCGTCGGTGACCTGCGGGTTGACCCGATAGTGCTCCGGATAGTCTGGCATCAGTCTGTTCCTTTTCAAGACGGGGTTGAACGGCCAGCGCGCCTCACGAAGACGCCTGGGCAGTGGCAACGACCTGCTTCACCAGGTCGAGTGCTTCTTTGACGGCAAGGCTCGTTCGCGCGCCGCGTTCGCCATATTCCCTGGTCAGCTCGAGCATCGCGCTCATCGCGTTGAGCTGATACTGATTGCTTGCCGCGAGCTGGTCCCTGGCCACGGTGGCGACGTGCGCAACCATCAGGCTGGCGAGGCTGACCGCCGGCGTCAGCCCGATGACGTCGGCGTTGACGTCGTAGGCGAGGGCTTCGGCAAAGCGGGGATCAATATCGACCATCGGTTCGGTCCCGTCGTTGTTCATGGGAATAGGACGCCTCAAGGCTTGCCGCGTGACGCGCCGGAGCGCAGCTTCTGAAGCGCGCCGGCATTCTGCTTGACCTTCGCGTCGATCAGGCTCGTGAGGGTCCTGAACCGCGCGTCCATCAGCTCGTTGACCATCTCCGTCGTTCTCTGCACCGCCCGCTCCTCGCGGGCCATCTCGGCGAGGCGCCGCTCCTCGGCCGCGCTCTCCGAGAGCATGGGGTCGATCCAGGGCGTGGGCCCGGGCTCGCCCAGCGCGATTTCGCGCAGGCGGTCGACGTCGCGGTGCACCCTGTGGATGAGAACGGCAAGCTCTTCGCGGAACCTGCCAAGCAAAGCGTGGGTGCGATCGAATGAATGTTCCACCGCGTTCACCCCCGGCGGCGGGGCTTCGCTGGCGCCTCGCGCCGATTCGCTGGTCATGGCTTTGTTCCGTTCAGGATCGAGGAGCAGTGGCGGCCGCGGGTCATTCGTTGGCCGGCGGATCGGGCCAGTTGGCGCGGCGATTGTAATCGAGGGCGAAGACCGTCTCGCCCCGGGCCCGGCGGACGCTGATCGACAGCCGGGTGAGGACGAAGACCGTGGCGAAGGCGGCGACGCAGCGAACGGCGGCCGGCTTCCACAGCAATTGCCAGACCCAATCCGGCCCGCCCATCAAATTGGCGCCGAGGGCCCGGCCGCCATAGGTGTCGTCGACCGGGGCCAGCGCCAGCGCACGCGACATGTAGAAGCTGCAGACGTCGGCGATCGAGCTGGTGTCGTCGTTAAGGGTGAAGATGGGCTTGCTGCCGTGCCTTCGGGTTTCCGGCTTGGGCGCGTGCACGAGATCGTTGGCGACCCGCGAGATCACTCCGAACGAATTGAAGGCGAAGGTCTGGCTGATCTCCAGCCGATCGTCGATTCGGCCGAGGTCGATCGAGGCGGCGCCCCCGTCGCGGCCGAGAATGAGCGGCAGATGTTCCGCGGGCAGGATGTCGACGGTGAGCTGGGGAAGGTCCTCGTTCTGGCCGAAGCCGAAGATCGCGCAGAGGCCGTCGGTCGACTGGGTGGAGACGACCATCGCCGGAACCGGCTCCCTCTGCCGGGTGTGGAGGCTGGCGCGGAACAGGTGGCCGATGGTTTCGATCTCGGGATAGATGCACAGGACGCCGTCCCCGTGCCAGTCGGACGCGGCGCCCGCCCGAGCGCCGGGCCGATGCGCGATCCTGGGCCCGGCCTGGGGATCGCTGGTGTCGACGGCGATCGGCTTGAAGACGAACCGGCTGGACAAGCCCTCCGGTTCGGGAAGGCCGGGGACGTTGAACGGGATCACGTTCATTGCGCTTTCTCCTGTGATCGCGGGCGGGGCTGGAAGGGTCGGGACTGCGCGCTCGCGCCGGCGGCGAGCGGTGCGGGCGCCGCGCGGCCTTTCGGCGCGCGGCCTCACGCGAACACCGTCTTGGTTTCGGCGGCCTCGGTGATGATCGCCCCGGCGAAGACCGGGAGCTCGCCCATCAGCTCCTGGATCAGGACGAGCGTCGCCGGGCCTGCGGGATTGTCTTCGAGCGACTCGTTGAGCGCGCGGGCGGTGGCGGGAACCATGATCATCTCCATGCTCTGCAGGAAGCTGCGCATGTCCTGGATCATCATCGCGCCGGCCTGGTCAGCGAGCGCGTTCGCGCCGACCTGCATGCCGGTCGGCAGGATCTCGCCCGAAAGGCCCTTGGTCGGATCCAGGACCTTGCGATTGGTGAACCGGACCGCTTCCTGGACCATCACCATGCCCGGCGTGCGGCTGTCGGAGCTTGGATCGTCGAGGCTCATTCAAACTCTCCCGGTGTTGGAAGCAGGGACCGCGCGCCTCAACTGCCGCTCTCGATCATCTGGATCGCCTTGGCGACGATGGTGGCGTTGAGCTGGTTGAGGTTGTGCTGATTGCTGACCGCGTTCTGGCCGGCGATGCCGTTGGCGCTGGCCATGATCTGGTAGAAGGCGGCCATCGCCTGGGCCGGCGCCTCGGCCAGCACCTTGACGTTGGTCTGGGTGATGGCGTCGGTGATCTGGGCATTGACATGTTCCGGCATGAGCGGCGGCTCCCTGGTTCAGACAGGTTCACGAGCTTAGACGCGCGGGCCGGCGGTCCGTGACGCCCTCGCGCGAACAGGCGGAAAACCAGCCGGCAAGCGCCTGGCGGAGCTTCTGCACCCGCTTGCGCGCGCCCGCCTCGCTGATCCCGAGGGACGGCGCGATCTCGCTGTAGGACCGATGCTCCAGGAAGCGCTGGACGAACAGCTCGCGCGCCTCCCCGGAAAGGCGGTCGAGCAATGCGTCGAGCGCGGCGAGGGCCTGGCTCGTCGCCAGTTGGGCGTGGACGTCGGTTCCACAGGACGGAAGCCGCCAGCTGTCGGCTTCCGAGTGAACGTCGACGGTCCTGTCGTAGAGCAGCGCGCCGCGGCGCGCCTGGCGATATTCGTCGATGGCAAGATTGCGCAAGACGAGGAAATAGAGCCCGCCGACTTCCCGCAGCGGCCGGTCGTGCCTGGCGACGAAATCGAGGATCCGCGCCGTCGCCCGGGATACCAGATCCTCGCCGCGATCGCGGTCGCCCCGGAAGAACGAGGCCGCGCGCGACACGAGCGCGGGATATGATTGCGTCCAGGCGAGGCGCACCGCTTGGCGGTTTTCTTCGATGATGAGCTCGAGCGGCTTCGGCGGCGCCGTATCGCTGTCGAGAAGTTCCAGTTCGAGCATAGGCCGTTCCCGAAAAAGGGCAGGCCTATCAGTCGACAACGCGCGCGATTGTTACCGGGGTAACATGAGGCGATGAAAAACCGTACGAAGGAGGGGCGGAGTTTCTATCATAATCGGTACAAAACAAGACGCTGGACAAAAAGAGCGACAATATGGTTGAACTGCGCGGGGACAGGATAGGGGGAACGTGCCTGTGACTGACGATCGATTCGAATTCATCTCAACCATGCGGCGGAGCGCACTGTTTTCGTCCATGTCGGACTCCGAAATGAAGTCAGTATTCTTCCAGTCGAAAAAATTTTAATAAAGGCGATGTCGTCCAGTCTTTCGGCGCGGCCGCGAGGACGATCCTCCTCGTCCATTCTGGCTGGCTGATACAGCGCCTCATCCATCATGACGGAAACGAATTGATCGTTTCGTTTCGCGGGCCGGGAGAGATAGCCGGTCTGCCCGAATCTGTCATGTCCTTGCCGGCGGAAAGGGAGACGCTGGCCGGGGACGATGGAAGCGCGCTCTCGATCCCGTGGCGATCTCTCGCCGAGGTCGCCGGCGCGGACCTTTGGGCGCGGATCGCCCGAGCGCTCGCGGAGGAGCAGCGGGAGCTGCTGCGCAAGCTCGAATCGGTGTCCTTCCACTCGCTCGAGGCGCGGGTCGCGGTCTTTCTGCTCGACATGCAGCGGCTCGAGCGGCGGACGCCGTCGCTGAGGATGAGCCAGGCGACCATCGCCCAGGCGGTCGGGGCGAGCCGGCCGAAGGTGAACAGGTGCCTGAAGGCGTTCGCGCGGCGCGGCGCGATCGCCTATCGCGGCGGCGAGCTGCCCAGCGTGCAGGACCGTGCCGCGTTGATCCGACTGATTTAGGAATCGAGGTTGCGGTCCAAAAAGGGGAGTGGTCCCGGCGAAGCGGCGCCCCGCAAAGTCGGGCAACCTAGACCGGGATTTCGGTCGTGTACTTGACCTGCCGAAGCGCGAAGTTCGAGGCCGCGTTGGCGACGCTGGGGTGGGCGAGGACGCCCTGGCGGATGAAGCGGTCGTAATCGGCGACGTCGCGCACGGCAATGCGCAGCAGATAGTCCCACTCGCCCGACATGGCGTAGCATTCGACGATCTCCTCGCGCGAGCCGATGAACGCCTCGAACTCGGCGCGGGCGTCGACCGTCTGGCGGTGCATCCGGACCTGGCACATGACGTTGACCGCGCGGCCGAGGCGTGCGGGGTCGGCGAGGCGGACCGAGGGGCCGAGCACGCCCGCTTTTTCGAGCGCGCGGACCCGGCGCCAGACCGAGGCCGCGGAGGCGCCGACGGTCTCGGCGAGGGCGGCGTGGCTGAGGCTCGCGTCGCGCTGAAGGGCGCGAACGATCCGCCGGTCTATCGGGTCGAGATGGGCTTCTTCATTCATGATCTGCACATATCATGAAACGCATGTTTCACGAAAGGGCGATATCGCGGCGAGATTGATAAGCCTTTGCGCGGGTGTTCGACTAGGAATAGAGCAAATCTCCAAGACAGGCGCTGCACATGGAACAGGGGTTCATCTTGAGCGACAAGCCTTTGCTGCTGGACCGGCTCGAGGCGCAGCCGGCGGATTCGCTGATCGCCCTGATCGCCCTGGCCGAGGCCGATCCGCGGCAGACCAAGATCGACGTCGGAGTCGGCGTCTATCGCGACGCCGCCGGCGGCACGCCGATCCTGAAGTGCGTCAAGGCGGCCGAGAAGATCCTGTGGGAGACCCAAGGCACCAAGGCCTATATCGGCAGCCAGGGCGACGCGCGCTTCACCGACCTGATCAAGCCGATCGTGTTCGGCGACAGCCTCGCGGCGGATGACCGCATTATCGGCCTGCAGACTCCGGGCGGATGCGGCGCGCTGAGGCTCGGGGCGGAGCTGATCGCCAAAGCGAGCCCGGGCGCTCGGATCTTCGTCGGCGAGCCGACCTGGCCCAACCACCAGCCCTTGATCGCCTCGGCGGGCGTCGAAATGGTGCCCTATTCCTATTACACCAAGGGCCGCGCCGGCATTCACTTCGACGCGATGATGGACGCGCTGGAGGGCGCGGAACGGGGCGACCTCGTGCTGCTCCACGGCTGCTGCCACAATCCCACCGGCGCGGACCTCGACCTCGACCAGTGGAAAGCGGTCGCGGAGCTGATCGCGCGGCGCGGGCTCGTGCCGTTCGTGGACATCGCCTATCAGGGCTTCGGGGACGGGATCGAGGCCGACGCGGGCGGCACGCGGCTGGTGGTCGAGGCGGCGGAGCAGGCTTTGGTCGCGCAGAGCTGCGACAAGAATTTCTCCTGCTATCGCGACCGGCTCGGAAACCTCTTCGTCAAGGGATCGAGCGCGAAGGCGGCCGAGGTGGCGTTCGGCAATTTGATGGGGCTCGCGCGCACCTCCTGGTCGATGCCGCCGGACCATCCCGCCGCGGTGGCGCGGATCATCCTCGACGATGCCGAGCTGCGGGCGCTGTGGGTTTCGGAAGTCGATAATATGGGTAGCCGCATTCGCGAGCTTCGCGCCCGCCTCGCCGCGTCCGATCCGCGGCTTGCCTATATCGAGGGGCAGAAGGGCATGTTCTCGATGCTTCCGCTCAGCGGCGAGCAGGTGCTCGACCTGAGGCGCGAGCACGGCATCTACATGGCGCCGTCGGGCCGGTTCAACGTGGTCGGGCTCTCGGACGACAATGTCGACCGCTTCGCCGCCGCTGTGGTGGAGGCGCTCGCATGACCGACCTTCGCGAGCCAAAAAAGGCCGGGTTCAAGGCCGACGCCGGAGAGGAGGACTTGAGCTGGCGCGACGTCGCCTATCATGTCCAGGTCAGCCGCGAGATGGACCGGATCGAGGAGGAGGAGCTCGTTCCCGGCGGCAAGCTTCGCTATCAGTTCAGCGCGCGCGGCCACGACATGGCGCAGGTCATGCTGGGCCTCAAGCTCACCCACCGCCACGACGCCGCCTGCGGCTATTATCGCTCGCGTCCTTTGCTGCTCGCGCTCGGCGTCGACCCGGCCGATGCGCTGGGTTCCGGCATGGCGCGGGCCGGCGGCTATTCGGACGGGCGCGACATCGGCGCGGTGTTCAACTACCCCAATCCGAACGGCGCCCCCGCGCTGCCGATGTGCGGCGGAGTCGGCGCGCAATATACGCCGACCGCCGGCTGGGCGCAGGCGATCACTTACTATCGCGACGTGCTCGGCGATCCGTCCTACGAGGGCGCGATGGGCGTGGTGCTCGGCGGCGACGCGAGCGTCGCGACCAACGGCTTCTGGTCGGCGCTGACGATCGCCACCACGCAGAAGCTGCCGATGCTGTTCTACGTCGAGGACAATCAATACGGAATCTCGGTGCCCTCGCGCTTCCAGACGCCGGGGGGGGACATCGCGAAGAACCTCGAAAGCTTCACCGGGCTTCACGTCCTCTCCGGCGACGGCACCGAACCGCAAGAAGCCGCGCGGCTGATCGGCGAGGCGATGGCGCATGTGCGGGGAGGGAAGGGGCCTGCGCTGCTTCGGCTCACCGTGCCTCGGCTCCAGGGGCACAGCTTCCAGGACACCCAGGCCTATAAGGACGAGGCGTTCGTCAAATCCGAATGGGCGCGCGACCCGCTGCCCAGGCTTCGCGCCCTGGTCGGCGAGGATATCTGGGAGGAGACCGGGCGCGAAGCCCGCGCTGCGGTGGCCGAAGCACTGGCCGAGGCCGATGCGCGCCCCGTGGCCGAGCCGGAGACCGTCACGTCCCATGTCTTCTACGACGGGGAGATGCAGCTTCAGGGCGGGCAGTGGACCAAGGGCTATGCAGCGCCGGATTCGACCGAGGCGCCGCGGCCGCAGGGCCAGCGGATCAACATGGTCACCGCGATCCGCAAGGTGCTGGACCAGGAATTGGAGCTGAACCCGCGCCTGCTTTTGTTCGGCGAGGATATCGGGCCCAAGGGCGGAGTCCACGCGGTGACTCTCGGGCTCCAGGAGAAATATGGCGAGGCGCGGGTGTTCGACACCAGCCTTTCGGAAGAAGGCATCGTCGGCCGCGCGGTGGGCATGGCGCTCGCCGGGCTGATGCCGGTGCCCGAGATCCAGTTCCGCAAATATGCCGAGCCCGCGCTCGAGCAGATCAACGATTGCGGGACGATGCGCTGGCGCACCAACAACCGCTTCGCCGCGCCGATGGTGCTGCGCTGCCCGATCGGCTTCTTCAAGTGCGGCGATCCCTGGCACAGCCAGACCAACGAGGTGCAGTTCGTCCACAATCCGGGCTGGCTGGTGGCCGCGCCGTCCAACGCCGAGGACGCGGTTGGCCTGCTGCGCTCGGCGCTGCGCGGCAACGATCCGACCGTCTTCTTCGAGCACCGCGCGATGCTCGACGACGTGTGGGCGCGGCGACCCTGGCCCGGCGACGATTACGTGCTGCCGTTCGGGCGGGCGAAGAAGACGAAGGCGGGCGATTCGATCACCATCGTCACCTGGGGCGCGATGGTGCCGCGCTGCGAGGCGGCGGCCGAAGGCGTTTCCGCCGATGTGATCGATTTGCGCACGCTGATGCCGTGGGACCGCGAAACGGTGCTGGAATCGGTGCGGCGGACTCGCCGCTGCCTGATCGTCCACGAGGATCTGCGCTCGGGCGGCTTCGGCGCGGAGATCGCCGCGGTGGTCGCCGACGAGGCGTTCCTCGATCTCGACGCCCCGGTCGCGCGGGTGACGATGCCCGACATTCCGAGCCCGCATAATCCGGTGCTGATGGAATGGGCCTTGCCGACGGTCGAAACGATCCGGGCGAAAATCGACGAGCTGGTGGGGTTTTGACGTGATCGACGTCGTCGTTCCGGAAGAGCAGGAAGGCACCAAGGCGGTCGTGCGCGCCTGGCTCAAGCAGGTCGGGGACCGGGTCGAGGTCAACGATCCGCTGGTCGAGCTGGAGACCGACAAGGTGGCGATGGAGGTTCCGGCGCCGGCGGCCGGGGTGCTTCGGGAGATCTTGCTGCACTCGGATGAGGATGCGGTGCCGGGCGCGGTGCTCGGGCGGATTGCGCCGGTGGCTGAGGTGGGCACAGAGGAATCCGTTCGTGTCGAGCGAAGTCGAGACACCCCTTCGAGCTTAGCCGAGAACAGGGGCCTCGGCTTCGCTCGGCAGGGTCCCTCGACTTCGCTCGGGACGAACGGGTTTGGAGGCGCACGCGAAACGAGGGAAACCCGCCTGTCCCCTTCGGTGAAACGCGCCGTGCTTCAGCACGACATCGATCCCTCGCGCATCGAAGGCACCGGTCGCAATGGCCGCATCACGCGCGCCGACGTCGACCGCGCGGTGGAGGAGGCGACAAAGATCGGCCAGCCGGTCGAGGGCGTGATCCCCGCTACCACGGGCGATCCCTCGACTACGCTCGGGACAGGCATCCGCTCCCATTTCCTCCCCCACGACCGCATGCGCCTCGCCATCGCCGAGAACATGCAGCGGTCGGTGACGGAGGCGCCGCACGTCACCGCGGTGTTCGAGGCGGATTTCTCAGCGATCATCGCCCATCGCGAGAAGCATAAGGCGGCGTTCGCGAAGAAGGGCGTGAAGCTGACCTACACCGCCTATCTCGTCGCCGCGGCGGCGGAGGCGATGAAGGCCGCGCCGGCGATCAACAGCCGCTGGCATTCGGACAGGCTGGAGCTTTACGACGACATCAACATCGGCGTCGGTACGGCGCTCGGAACCAAGGGGCTGATCGTTCCCGTGGTCCGCAAGGTGCAGCAGCTCAACCTCAAGGGCATCGCGGCCCAGCTCGACGAGCTGATCGAGAAGGCGCGGGCGGAGAAGCTGACCGGCGCCGACATCAAGGGCGGTACCTTCACCATCTCCAACCACGGAGTCTCGGGCTCGCTGTTCGCCGCGCCGATCATCATCAACCAGCCGCAATCGGCGATCCTCGGCGTCGGCAAGCTGGAGAAGCGAGTCGTCGTTCGCGAGGTGGGCGGCGTCGACACCATCCAGATCCGGCCGATGGCTTATGTCAGCCTGACGATCGATCACAGGGTGGTCGACGGTCACCAGACCAACGCCTGGCTGACACGCTTCGTCGAGCTGCTGGAGGGTTGGCCGGCGGATTGATTCCCCTCCCGGAAAGGGAGGGGTTAGGGGTGGGTGCGCGAAGCGCGTCTATGCTATGTTGCTATCGTGAAACGCCGCATCGAGAAGCGCCTCACGGATCGCGCCCGCGCATTGCGGCGGGAGGCGACGCCGCAGGAACGGGCGATCTGGAATCTTCTCTCGCGTTACCGGCCTAAGTTCACGCGGCAGCTTTCCATCCCGCCTTATACGGCTGATCTTGCGTGTCGGCGGGCGCGGCTGATCGTCGAGATCGATGGGAGCCAGCACGTCGATTCCGAGAGCGACCCGGTCCGCACGGAGTTTCTTGAGCGCGACGGCTGGACCATCATTCGCTTCTGGAACAGCGAAGTGGATGAGAATGCCGATGGGGTGGCGGAGACGATCTTGCTGAAGGCCGCCGAGTGCCTCGGCGGCACCCACTCCCAACCCCTCCCTTCCAGGGAGGGGAGAGTTAGGAAGCCCCGCCTGCGTTGACTCGCGCGGCGGTCCTGCTGAAGGCCGCCGAGTGCCTCGGCGGGACCCACCCCCGGCCCCTCCCTTCCAGGGAGGGGAGAGTTAGGAAGCCCCGCCTGCGTTGACCCGCGCGGCCGCTCGCCCCGCTTTGCGCAGGAAATTCCGGGGACGCGCGCCGGGAACAGTCTCGCCGCCGCTCGGTTTGGGCGGTCATGGCCGGCGATCCCATCGAACTGGACGAGCGCGAAGAGCGGGAGGTGGAGGAGCGCAGCCCGCCCGAGGCCCGGATCGTCCACGCGGCGGTCGCTCGGCAGGGGGAGGACGAGCTCGACCGGCCGGTCGGCTCGCTCTTCTGGTCGGGAATCGCCGCCGGCTTCGCGATCATGGCGTCGCTCTGGGCGCAGGCGGCGCTTCATCGGCAGCTTCCGGACGCGCCGTGGCGCGAGGCGGTGGCGGCCCTCGGCTACGTGCTCGGCTTCATGATCGTCATCCTCGGCCGGATGCAATTGTTCACCGAGCATACGATGGTCGCCGTGCTGCCGCTGGCGCGGGCGCCGAATTTCGCCAATTTCCGGCGAGTCGCCCGGCTGTGGGCGGCGGTGCTCGCCGGAAACCTGATCGGCGCGGCGGCCATCGCCGCTCTGGCCGCCTTCGGCCACATCCAGAGCGAGGAATTGCTCCATGCGATGGTCGAGGTCTCGGCCAAGCTGCTCGAGAAGAGTCCCGGAGCGCTGCTGCTGCAGGGAATTCCGGCCGGCTTCCTGATTGCCTCGATCGCCTGGATCCGCTCCGCCGCCGACGATTCCGGCTTCTGGATCGTCCTGGCGCTCACCTATCCGATCGCATTGTGCGGCTTCACCCACGTCATCGCCGGCGCCGCCGAGGCCTTCCTGCTGCTGTGGACCGGGGCCGCGGGGATCGGCTGGGTCGCGGGCGGATTCCTGGTCCCCGCTTTCATCGGCAACGTCATCGGCGGCACCGGGCTGTTCGCACTGCTGGCGCACGCGCAGGTGAAGGAGGAAATCTAGCCGCCGCTCATTCGACCGCGCTCTGCGGCCTCGGCTCGAGGTCGATCTCGTAGAGATGGGCCCAATTCTTGCCGGTGACGAAGATGCGGTCACCGGCCGGATCGTAGGCGATGCCGTTGAGGACATTGTCCTCGTCGCCGGCATTCTCGGCGGCGAGCGGGCGCAGATCGACGATTCCGGTGACGTTGCCCGTCGCCGGATCGATTCGGGCGATGTAGCCGGTGTGCCAGATATTGGCCCAGATTTCGCCGTTCACCCATTCGAGCTCGTTGAGCGCTGTGACCGGACGGCCGCGGACCGTGACGGTGATTCGGCGGCGTTCGGATAGCGTCGCCGGATCGAGGAAGCGCAGGTCCGCGGTGCCGTCGCTCATGATGATGTCGGCGTCGTTGCGGGTGAGGCCCCAGCCTTCGCCGCGATAGTGCCATTCGCCGATCTGCCGCAGCGTGCGCCGGTCCCAGCGGAAGCCGATCCCGCCCTGCCAGGTGATCGAGACGATCTGGTCGCCCCAGTCGACGATCCCCTCGCCGAAATTGCCCGGCGGGATCGGAACCGATTGCAGCACATGTCCGTCGGCGATGCGGACTCGGCGGATCGTCGAGCGGCCTTCCAGCCCGGTGCTCTCGTAGAATATGCCGCCCAAGTAGACGAGGCCCTGGGTGAAGGCCTGCGGATCGTGCGGATAGGTCGCGACGACCCGGTAGCCGTACACGGTCGGCGTGGCCGGCGCCGGAATGGTCGGGGCGGCCGCCGGCTGGAACGCGAGGAGCAGGGCGAAGAGCGCGTGAATCATGGCAGGTTCATCGTCATCAGCTCGTAGGTCGCCACAATCTCGTCCTTCTGGTTGAACACGTAGACCGCCCAGCGCACCTCGCCCTTTTCCTCGTCGCGGATGGACGTGGACTTAACAATGAGCTCCACGCGCATGGAATCGCCGGGATAAAGCGGGGTGAGGAAGCGCAGGGTTTCGAGGCCGGTATTGGCGAGGACCGGGCCGGGGGCGGGATCGACGAACAGGCCCGCGGCGAAGGAGAGGATGAGATAGCCGTGGGCGACCCTGCCGCCGAAGATCGGCGAGGCTTTCGCCGCTTCCTCGTCCATGTGGGCGTAGAAATTGTCTCCGGTGAAGGCGGCGAAATGCTCGATATCCTCGAGCGTGACGGTGCGGCTCGCGGTCTTCAGCGTGTAGCCGATTTCGAGCTCGGAGATGCGCTTGCGAAAAGGGTGGACGTCGCCTTCCACTTTCTCCGCGCCGGGGAGCCATTGGCCGATTACCGCCGACAGCACGTCCGGCCCACCCTGGAGCGCGGTGCGCTGCATGTAGTGCTTCACGCCGCGAACGCCGCCCATCTCCTCGCCGCCCCCGGCGCGGCCGGGGCCGCCGTGGACGAGGACGGGGAGAGGGGAGCCGTGGCCTGTCGATTCCTTCGCGCTGGTGCGGTCGAGGATCACCATCCGGCCGTGATAGGCGCCGGCGCCGAGGACGAATTCTTCGGCCACCTTGTGGTCGAAGGTGAACAAGGAGAGCGCGAGGCTGCCCATGCCGCGATTGGCGAGCGCGACGGCGTCGTCGAGGTCGCGATAGGGCATGATCGTCGAGACCGGGCCGAACGGCTCGACGTCGTGGATCGCGGGGCTGCCCCAGGGATCGTCGGAGCGCAGCAGGATCGGCTCGATGAAGGCGCCGTTGCCGGCGACGGGGGAGCGCGAGGGATCGCCCGAGACCACCCGGGCCGACCTGGCCAGCTCGGCGACCGCCTCGCGGACGGAGAGCAATTGCTCGCGGCCGGCGAGGGCGCCCATCGTCGTCGCCTCGTCGCGCGGGTCGCCGATCTTCACCTTGGCGAGGCGGGCGGAGAGCGCTTCCTGGACGGCGTCGAGATGCCGCGCGGGCGCCATGGCGCGGCGGATGGCGGTGCATTTCTGGCCTGCCTTGACCGTCATCTCGCGCGCGACCTCCTTGACGAACAGGTCGAATTCCGGGGTGCCGGGCGAAGCGTCGGGGCCGAGAATCGAGGCGTTCAACGAGTCGCGCTCGGCGACGAAGCGGACGCTCTCGCGGGCGATCACCGGGTGCGACTGGAGCTTCATCGCCGTCGCCGCCGAGCCGGTGAAGCTGACCACGTCCTGCAGCGTCAGGTGGTCGAGCAGGTCGCCGGTGGAGCCCATGATCAGCTGCAGCGCCCCCTTGGGGAGGATGCCGGAGTCGATCATGATCCGGACGCAGGCTTCGGTGAGGTAGCCGGTGGAGGAGGCGGGCTTGACGATCGCGGGGACGCCCGCGAGCAAGGTGGGGCCGAGCTTCTCGAGCATTCCCCAGACCGGGAAGTTGAACGCGTTGATGTGGACGGCGACGCCCTGCAGCGGCGTGTAGACGTGCTGGCCGACGAAGCTGCCGCCGCGCGAGAGGGGCTCCATCGCGCCGTCGATCAGCACCCGGCCGTTGGGCAGCTCGCGCCGGCCCTTGGAGGAGAAGGAGAAGAGCGTTCCCGCGCCGCCCTCGATGTCGATCCAGCCGTCGGTCCGGGTCGCGCCGGTGGCGTAGCTGAGCTCGTACAATTCCTCCTTGCGGGCCATGATCGCGTTGGCGAGGTCCTTCAGCAGCCAGGCGCGCTGGTGGAAGGTGAGGGCGCGCAGAGCCGGACCGCCGACCTTGCGGGCATGATCGAGCATCGCGGCGAAATCGATCCCGCCGCTGCCGGTCTCGGCGATCACCTCGCCGGTCACCGCGCTGTGGACGGGGGCGAGGGAGCCGTCGCCGGCGATCCAGCGGTCGGCGGCGTAGTTGAGGAGCTTCATGGTCTTCATGCGAATCTCCCTGCCTCCAAAAGGAGCGAGATTCCAGCTTTCGCTGGAATGACGGGTGGGCCTAAGGATCGCGGATGGACGAAACGCCGCACCTGACCCTGGCCGAGATCGAAGAGACCCGCGACATGATCGCGCCCTATGTCGTCCGCACGCCCGTGCACGACTGGCGCGGGCGGGAGATCGAGGGGCTGCTTCCGCCGGCAACTCGGGTCAACCTCAAGCTCGAGCTGTTCCAGCAGAGCGGCACGTTCAAGGCGCGCGGGGCGATTTCGAACATCCTGCGCCTCACGCCCGAGGAGCGGGCGCGAGGGATTTGCGCGGTCAGCGCGGGCAACCACGCGATCGCCGCCGCTTATGCCGCGAAGGCGGCCGGGACGAGCGCCAAGGTGGTGATGATGGGCTCGGCCAATCCGGCGCGGGTCGAGGCGTGCCGGGCGCTCGGCGCCGAGGTGGTCGTCGCGCCCGACGGCAAGACCGCGTTCGAGATGGTCGAGGCGATCGCTAAGGGCGAGGGCCGCGCCTTCATCCACCCGTTCGAGGGGCCGTACACCGCGCTCGGCACGGCGACTCTGGGGCTGGAGTGGCTCGAGCAGGTTCCCGATCTCGACGCCGCGATCATCGCCATCGGCGGCGGCGGGCTGGCCGGCGGCGCCTCGGCGGCGATTTCGGAGTCGAGCCGACCGGATCGGACACGATGACCCGCAGCTTCGCCCAAGGGTCGCCGATCGGCCACGCCGAGGTGAAGACGATCGCCGACAGCCTCGCGCCGCCTTTCGCCCTGCCCTACAGCTACGGCCTGTGCCGGGCGAATTTGGACGACATCGTGCTGGTCGACGACGACTCGATGCGCGCGGCGATGGCCCTGCTGTTCCGCGAGATGAAGCTTGCGGTCGAGCCCGCCGCCGCGGCGGCGACGGCGGCGCTGCTGGGGCCATTACGCGAGCGGCTCGCGGGCAAGAAGGTCGGAGTCCTCGTTTGCGGCTCGAACATCGATTTCGACACGTTCGAAAGGCATATCCGGCAGGCGCCGTAGGGCGGACGCCCGCTCAGGCGGGCTTGGGGCCGGGATCGATCCTGAGCCGGGCGAGGCGCTCCTCGACCGCGCTGATGATCATCTTTTGCATGCCGTCCTCTCGCGCGGCTCGGAGGTTCGCGAAGCGGATCGCCTCGGCGAGCGGCTCGGTGACGATCGAGAGGACCTCGCGCTCGTCCTTGTTGTAGCGGTTGCCGTCGCTGCGCGGGCCGATCAGAAGGACTCCGACGGGCCCGTCCACATCCTCCAGCGGAAGGCTCAGGGGAAAGCGCGGGTCGTCCTCGTCGAGCGCGCCCGGTTCCTCCAGCCTTTCCGGATCCTCGACGTCGCGCGCGGCGACCAGATCGCGGCCCGTCGGGGTCAGCGCGAGGATCGCGGCGCTGTCGGCGTGGACGCTCTCGGCGACGATCGCCAGCGCGCGCATCCCCATCTCCGCCGCAGTCTCGGTGTTGCGCCACACGGCGAGGCGCGCGGCGAGCCCGCGAAGCTTGTCGGCGTCCTTGCCGAAATGGCGCCTGGTCCAGCCGAGCACGACGTTCTGGGTCGGCGCGAACACTCCGGCGGCGAGCATCGCGCTCATCGTCGTCGCCACGGTGGCGTTCTCCTCGCCCATCATCCGGGCGACCAGCTCCTTGACCAAATCCGTGCTCGCCGCCCAGACGATGCCGACGATCACCGTGACGATGGCGTAGGCGGCGGAGCGGCTGATCACCGTGTCCGCCTCCCACAGGCGGAAGCGGATCAGCGAGATCATGACGCCCAGCGGCATCAAAGCGAAGCCGAGGCTGAAGATGCACACGGTGACGAGGTTGAGCGCGGAGCGGGCCGGCGAGGCGTCCGGCGGCAATATCGCGACGAGGATCATCGCCACGCCGATCAGGAGGAGGCCGGCGGCGAAGCCGAAGGCGGCCCATTTGATCTGCTGGCGCTCGATCCCAGGCTCGAGCCGCCTGTAGCGCAGCGGCATGGCGAGCAGCAGCGCCAGCGGGATGAGCAGGCCGGCCACGATCTGCAGGCCTTCGTTGACGCCCGGCAGGGAGACGAGCACGGCGAGCGGCAGGGCGGCCAGCGGAATCCAGCGCAGCCAGCCGGGCATGAATCGGCCGTCGGGAAAGGCTGCGAGCGCGACCACCAGAAGATACCACCAGGCGCTGGAGAGGACGTCGTTCAGCGCCGTCAGCCCGATTGCCATCCACATCAAAAGCGGCGGATCGATCGTCGCCGCCATGCCGAGGAAGGCGAAGGACATCAGCATCGCCACCGGATCGCGCGGCCGGCGGATGAACAGCATCACGGCGCAGGCGAGCAAGGTGACGCAGCCGAGCGCGGAGAAGAGGAATCGAATCGCCATCCGCGTGTCGCGCGGGATCGGCTGGCGCGCCGCCTCCTGGCGGACGTGGATCGGCGAGCGGGTGAGATCATAGTCCGCGACGCGGCCCTCGGGAGACTGGATCCGCACGCGGACGACCGGCCCCGGAGCGGCGCGGATGATGTCGGCGAGGGCGTCCACCCTGATGCCGGCGGGAACCGGGCGGCCCTCGACGGCGAGAATCCGGCTGCCCTCCTTGATGCCCTGCCGCGCGCTCTCGTCGCCGACCGGGGCTCCGAGCGTGACCGATCCGTCATATTCGATCTGGTCGCTGAGCCCGAGATCCTCGAACACCGGGTTGGTCTCGTAGGTGTCGTGGAGCACGTAGCCCGCGCCCGCGACGTCGGCGAGGACGGCGAAGGCGAAGGTCAGCAGCCAGAGCGGGCGAACCCAGGCGCTCCAGCGGTCGGGAATCGCCGACAGCCGCGCCGGGATCGATCCGGACTTTGTCTGGCCGTGCATCCGGCGCCATTCCCCCGCTTTGAAATGTCGGCCAAGTTTAGCAAATCGAACGGGATTCGCCACTCCTTGCGGCACGGGCGGCCCGGCTCCTCGCCTCTTCGTAGGCCGGAGCCCCGTTCGGTGCTATAGGGCCTGCGATGAGCAACACGGCGAAGCCTTCGCCCGCGCCGCAATCCGGCGATGAGGAGATCAGCGTCCGGCTCGCCTTCGAATCCGCGGGTGCGAACGATATCGATCAGTGGGTGCAATGGCTTGCCGGCGCCGGCCTGTCGGTCCTCGGATCGAGCCATCGCGGGATCGACCTTCGCGGCACGGTGGCGAAGATCGAATCGGCGCTGAAGACCAAGATCGACCTCAGCCAGGGCGCGCTGCCCTCGATCGGCGACATCGGCCGCAAGGTGGGATCGGCGAAGGGCAGCCCGGTCGCCTACGTGCCGCAAAAGCCCCATCACTTTCCCTGAACGCAATTTCGCGGAGCGCATTGGAGGCAAAAATCATGTCGGTCACCGTCAGGTTCGTCCCGAAGAGCCGCGATCGCAGCACGCCCTTGGGGCTGCTGGCCGCTCTTTCCCCGGAATCGGCGGCGCTGATCGTCAAGCCGACCAGGCCGAACATGATCGAGGCGCAAAGCCGGCTGGCGAGCGGCGGGGTCCAGACCATTCCATCCGAGCTCAACCGCTTTTCGGCCGAGCTCACGCCCGAGGATTTCATGCAGCTGTTCGCGTCGCCCGTGGCGGATTCGGTCGCCTCGATGGTCGAGGCGAGCGTCGGGGAGCCGGAGCCGCTGATGGTCAAGCGCGGCTCCGCGCTGCCGGTGCCGCCGGCGCTCGCCGACGTGATCGACTTCGCCTACGTGCCGCAGGAGATCGAATATCACGCGACGCTGGCGATCCCGCCGCTCGTCCCGATCTATCACCTGCGCGTCGGCGACGTGGCGCTGGCGCTCAACGCGCCGCGCTGCCACGCCCAGGGGTGGACCGGCCAGGGCGTCAAGGTGGCGATGACCGACACCGGATTCTGGCCGCATCCCTATTTCGTCCGCAACGGCTTCAACCTGATGCCGACCCAATCGGCCGGATCGGGGCCCGCCGATGTCGATACCAGCGGCCACGGCACCGGCGAATCGGCGAACATCTTCGCGATGGCGCCGCGCTGCACGGTGTTCGGCGTAAAGCACGGCAACAGCGCGGCCGGCTCGCTCGAGGCGGCGATCGCGCTCAAGCCGCAGATCATCACCAATTCCTGGGGCTGGAGCATCGACAAGCAGAGCCGCGACGCGTTCAAGGCGGCGCCCTACGACATCGCCTATGCCGAGATGGTCGATCTGGAAAGCGTGATCGGCCAGGCGGTCGATGCCGGCATCTGCGTGATCTTTTCCGCCGGCAACGGCCATTTCTCCTTCCCCGGGGCGCTCCCCAAGGTGATCTCGGCCGGCGGCGTGACGGTCAACGAGGACGGCAGCCTGGAAGCCTCGAGCTATGCCAGCAGCTTCGCCAGCAAGCTTTATCCGGGCCGGGCGGCGCCGGACATTTGCGGCATCGTCGGGCGCTCGATGACGGCGCCGATGGCGGGGCACATCATGCTTCCCGTGCCCCCGACCAGCGAACTCGACGGCGAGAATTTCGGCGCCGCGCCCAAGGGCGCCGGATGGGGCGTCTTTTCCGGCACCTCGGCGGCGGCGCCCCAGGTGGCCGGGCTGGTCGCCTTGATGAAGCAGATCAAGCCGGGGCTGGCGCCCGATCAGATCCGATCGGTGCTGACCGCGACCGCCACCGACATCGTCAAGGGCACGACCGCGCACAACAAGAAGGCCAAGGCGGGCCCCGATCTCGCCACCGGCGCCGGGCTGGTCGACGCGATGAAGGCGTGCGGGTACATCTGAGCCGCGAGCATCGCCTCGTCGTGCGGCCGATGGCCGTGACGGCCCTCAGGCGGCCCAGCGCATCTCCAGCCGGTCCCAGATTTCGACGAGGGCCCGGGCGAGGTCGAGCATCATCTGTTCGCTATGGGCGGGGCCGGGGGTGAAGCGCAGCCGCTCCGTCCCGCGCGGAACCGTGGGATAGTTTATCGGCTGAACGTAGATGCCGTATTCGGCGAGCAGGATGTCGCTGATCTTCTTGGTCTTGACCGGATCGCCGACCAGCAGCGGCACGATGTGCGTCACCGAGGGCATGACCGGAAGGCGGGCCGCGGCGAAGACGTCCTTGAGCCGCGCGGCGCGCGCCTGCTGCGCCTCGCGCTCGGCGCTCGACGCCTTGAGGTGGCGGACGCTCGCCAGCGCGCCGGCGACGAGCACCGGGGAGAGCGAGGTGGTGAAGATGAAGCCGGGCGCGTAGCTGCGCACGACGTCGACGATGTTGCGGTCGGCCGCGATATAGCCGCCCATCACGCCGAACGCCTTGCCGAGCGTTCCTTCGATGATCGTCAGGCGGTGGGCGAGGCCCTCGCGCTCGGAAATGCCGCCGCCCCGCGCGCCGTACATGCCGACCGCATGGACCTCGTCGAGATAGGTCAGCGCCTCGTATTTGTCGGCGAGGTCGCAGATCTCGGCGATCGGCGCCACGTCGCCGTCCATCGAATAGACGCTCTCGAACGCGATCAGCTTGGGCGCGTCGGCGGGCGCGGCGGCGAGCAGCTCCTCGAGATGGGCGAGGTCGTTATGGCGGAAGACCTGCTTCTCGCAGCCCGAATTGCGGATTCCGGCGATCATCGAGGCGTGGTTGAGGGCGTCGGAAAAGACGATGCAGCCCGGCAGCAGCTTGCCGATCGTCGCCAGGGTCGCCTCGTTCGAGATGTAGCCCGAGGTGAAGAGAAGCGCGGCTTCCTTGCCGTGGAGGTCGGCGAGCTCGGCCTCGAGCTCGATATGATAATGGCTGTTGCCGGAGATGTTGCGCGTGCCGCCCGAGCCCGCGCCGACGTCGTGAAGCGCTTCCTCCATCGCCGCGATCACGTCGGCGTGCTGGCCCATGGCGAGATAGTCGTTCGAGCACCACACGGTGATCGGCTTCGGCCCGTTATGGCCGGCGAAGCAGCGGGCGTTGGGGAAGGAGCCCTTGTTGCGCAGGATGTCGATGAACACGCGGTAGCGGCCCTCGGCGTGAAGCCGCTCGATCGCCTCCGCGAAGATACGCTGATAGTCCAAGATTCGCTTCCCCGGCTCTGCCGGCCTCCAATAGCGGATCGGGGCCCTTTAAGGCCAGCGTGAAATGCCCGCAACCGCTCCGGTCAGAGCCGTTCGATTCGGGCAAGCCCGTAGCCGGCGAGGCCGCGGCGATAGACCTCTCCGCCCGGGCCGGTGAACACGGCTACGTCCCCCGCCGGAAGGCCGTCGCAGGCGAAATCGCGCGCCAGCCACCGGGCGCGGCGGGCGATTCCCCGATTGCCGTCGACGAAGGCGATCGGGCGCGGCGCGGCGGCGAGGAGCTCCTCGCGGACGAGCGGAAAATGGGTGCAGGCGAGGACCACCGTGTCGATCCTGTCCCCGCCCGGCAGCGAGAGCAGGCCGCCCAGGATCCGGGCGTAAGCGGAGGGATCGCCGGCTTCGCCGCGAAGCTTCGCTTCGGCCAGCTCGACCAGCTCGGCCGATCCGTGGCGGACGACCGCGCAGTCGGCGGCGAACTCGGCCGCCAGCCGGTCGACATAAGGCTGGACGATCGTCGCCTCGGTGCCGAGCACGCCGATCGCCCGGGTCTTCGACAGCGCGGCGGCCGGCTTGATCGCCGGCACCGTTCCGACCACCGGAAGGTCGAGCGCCGCGCGAACCGCTTCGAGCGCGATGGTCGAGGCGGTGTTGCAGGCGATGACGATCAAAGCCGGATCGTAGTGTTCGGCGAGGCGGCCGAGCAATCCGGGCAGGCGCTCGGCGATCTGTGTCGGGCTCTTGGTGCCGTAGGGAAAGCCGGCGCTGTCGGCTGCGTAGACGATCGGCGCCGAAGGGAGCGCCTTGCGGATCTCGGCAAGCACGGAAAGCCCGCCGACCCCTGAATCGAAAATGAGCAAGGGGCCGGCCATGGGGGCCGTGTAGCGGGAAAAGCATCCGTTTCAACTTCTCCGCTCATCCTGAGGAGGGACTGAGCTTGGCGAAGGCCCGTCTCGAAGGACCGTCCTTCGAGACGCCGTTTCGACAGGCTCAACGGCTCCTCAGGATGAGCGGATTATCTCACGCCGTCGGGCGAAAGGGGCGAACTGCCTTGACGCAATTTGTTGCGGCCCCGCCGCGGCTTGCGCTAGCTTGGCGCCCAAGGGGGGATGTTCGTGACCGCCGAAATCTACGTGCCGCCTTTGCTTTGCCTGGCTCTCGGCTACGCGCTCGGATCGGTCCCGTTCGGCCTGCTGCTGACTCGCGCCGCCGGCCTCGGCGACGTGCGCGCGATCGGCTCCGGCAATATCGGCGCGACCAACGTGCTTCGCACCGGCCGCAAGGGCCTCGCCGCGGCGACCCTGCTGCTCGACGCGGCCAAGGGAGCGGCGGCGGTGCTGGCCGCCGCCTGGCTGTGGCCCGATCAGCCGCAATTCCCCGCCATCGCGGCGATCGGCGCCTTCCTCGGGCACCTCTACCCCGTCTGGCTGCGCTTCCTGGGCGGCAAGGGCGTGGCGACGCTGATGGGGATCGTCGCCGCTTTGCACTGGCCGTGCGGCGTGGTCGTCGCCCTGGTCTGGCTCGCCGCCTTCGCGCTCGCCCGCTATTCGTCGCTCGCCGGCATGGCCGCGGCGATCGCGGCGCCGGTCTCGGCGGTGGCGACGGGCCGGTTCGACCTTGCCTTGACCTTCCTCGGCTTCGCCGCGCTGATCCTGTGGAAGCACCGCGCGAACATCGCGCGCCTCGCCGCGGGCACCGAGCCGCGGGTCGGCGCCAGGGCCGACGCCTGAATGGGAGCGCCGGCCGACCAGGTCGCGCGGCTGCGCCTGATTCGCTCCGAGAATATCGGCCCCGTCACCTATTTCCAGCTGCTCGCGCGGTTCGGCTCGGCGCAGTCGGCGATCGACGCGATCCCCGATCTCGCCGCGCGCGGCGGCGGGCGCGCGCCGAGGCTCGCCGCCAGAGCGGAGATCGAGCGCGAGATGGAGCGGGTGGAGCGGCTGGGCGCGCGCTACCTTTTCCTCGGCCAAGGCGGTTATCCGGCCTTGCTCGCCGAGCTGGAGACGGCGCCCCCCGCCCTCGTCGCCAAGGGGGACACGGCGCTGCTCGACAGGATGGCCATCGCCGTGGTCGGCGCGCGCAACGCCTCGGCGGCCGCGTGCCGCTTCGCCCGCCAGCTCGCTTTCGATCTCGGCGCCGCCGGCGCGGTAATCGTCTCGGGGCTGGCGCGCGGGATCGATTCGGCGGCGCACGACGGCGCGCTCGACAGCGGCACCGTCGCGGTCATCGCCGGCGGAATCGACGTCGTCTATCCGCCCGAAAACGCGGCGCGCCAGGAAGCCATCGCCGAGCGCGGCCTTCTCCTCGCCGAGCAGCCGCCCGGCACCGAGCCGCGCGCCCGCCATTTCCCCTACCGCAACCGGATCATCGCCGGGCTTGCGCACGGAACGGTGGTGGTCGAGGCCGCGCCCAAGTCAGGCTCGCTGATCACCGCCCGGCTCGCCGCGGAGGCGGGGCGCGAGGTGATGGCCGTGCCCGGCTCGCCGCTCGATCCCCGGGCGCAGGGCTGCAACCAGCTGATCCGCGAAGGCGCGACCCTGGTTCAGAACGCCGCGGATGTGCTCGAGGCGGTCAATCCGATGAGTGTCCGGCCGCTGCGCCAGCCCGATCGCGATTTTGCCGCCGCGGGTCCCGGTCCCGACGCCGACCAGACCGCGCGCCGCGCCGTCTCCGGCCTGCTGGGACCGACCCCGGTCCTCATCGACGAACTGGTCCGCCAGTCGGCGCTTCCGCCCGCGACGGTCCAGACCGTTCTGCTCGAGCTCGAGCTGGCGGGCCGGCTGGAGCGCCACGCCGGAGGCCGTGTGAGCCTCGCCTGAGGCGCCGCCCGCTCCAGCCTCCAGCTGCTAGGGCGTTCTCGCCGCCGACGCGGCGGTCCTGTTCATATCCTCAAGCGTGAGCGCCAGGCGCGATCCCCAATCGCCTTCCATCTGCTGATTGAGGGCGCTCCACTTGCGGGAGATTTCGGCGATCGCGGCCGAAGTGGGCGGATCCGGCAGCTCGAAATGAACCTCGTTGTAGAGGGCGAAGAGCGCCGTCCTCTTGCGATAATACCAATTGGCGCGGTCCTGGAGCTTCAGCCTGCCGACCACGATCGCGCACATGGCCGGAATCAAGGCCAACACGCCGACAATGACGCTATCGACCTGCAGGAACGCGAGGATTCCCGCCATCACGCTGGCGCCGCTGCCGATCAGGGCGAGCGAGAAGGTGGCCAGATAATTGCGCCTTCCGGCGCTGCCGAGAACGTGGATCGCCTTATCCAGGTCGACGGCGAGCCTGTCGCGGCGTTCCTCGGCTTCCTTGGACATGTTTTCCCCTCCCGGCCCTTCTTCATAATCCAGTTGCGGGCCGAGAGCCAACCTCGCGCGGCGGGGGACGGGCCTTGACGCGCTCAACCGCCGCTTCCCATCCTCGTACGCGTACGCGTAAGGAACAAGAAACCCCATGAAGCTCGTCGTCGTCGAATCGCCCGCCAAGGCGAAAACCATCGAGAAGTATCTGGGCACGGGCTATCGGGTCCTGGCCTCCTACGGCCATGTCCGCGATCTTCCGCCGAAGGATGGGTCGGTCGATCCCGACGACGGCTTCGCCATGCAGTGGGAAACCTATCCCGACAAGGCGCGGCAATTGAAGGCGATCGCCGACGAGGCGAAGGGCGCCGAGTCGCTGATCCTCGCCACCGACCCCGACCGCGAGGGCGAGGCGATCTCTTGGCACGTGCAGGAGGTGCTGGCGAAGAAGAAGGCGCTCCCCGCCCATGTCGAGCGGGTGACGTTCAACGCGATCACCAAATCCGCCGTGCTGGAGGCGATGGCCAACCCTCGCGCGCTCGACGAGGACCTGATCGACGCCTACCGGGCGCGCCGGGCGCTCGATTATCTGGTCGGCTTCACGCTCTCGCCGGTGCTCTGGCGCAAGCTTCCGGGAGCCAAGTCGGCCGGCCGGGTCCAGTCGGTCGCGCTCAGGCTGGTGGTCGACCGCGAGCGCGAGATCGAGCTGTTCCGCGCGCAGGAATATTGGAGCGTCACCGCCCGGCTCGAGGCCGACGGCACCGAGTTCGCCGCCCGGCTGGTGCGCTACAATGGCGACAAGATAGACCGGCTGACGATCGGCGACGAAGGCACGGCGCTCGCCGCCAAGAAGGCGGTGGAGGAGGGGCGTTTCTCGGTCGTCTCGGTCGAGACCAGGCCGCTCACCCGCAATCCGCCGCCGCCCTTCACCACCTCGACCCTGCAGCAGGAGGCGGCGCGCAAGCTCGGCTTCTCGGCGAGCCAGACGATGCGCGTGGCACAAGGGCTCTATGAGGACGGATCGATCACCTACATGCGGACCGACGGCGTGCAGATGGCGGGTGAGGCGATCTCGGCGGCGCGCAAGGCCGTCGCCGATCGCTACGACGCCGGCTACGTGCCGGACAAGCCGCGCCACTACGAAACCAAGGCCAAGAATGCCCAGGAGGCGCACGAGGCGATCCGCCCGACCGATTTCTCGCGCGACCGCGCGGGCTCCGGCGACCATGCGCGGCTCTACGAGCTGATCTGGAAGCGCGCGCTGGCGAGCCAGATGGCCTCGGCGCGGCTGGAGCGCACGACCGCGGAGCTCGCCGACGGCACCGGTCAGCATGGTCTGCGCGCCACCGGCCAGGTCGTGCTCTTCCCCGGCTTCCTGGCGCTTTACGAAGAGGGCAGGGACGACGCGGAGGACGAGGATTCGCGCCGCCTGCCGCGCCTCAGGGAAGGCGATTCGCCGGCCAGGAAGGGCGTCGAGGCGGAGCAGCACTTCACCCAGCCGCCGCCGCGTTATTCCGAAGCGAGCCTGGTCAAGCGGATGGAGGAGCTCGGCATCGGCCGCCCCTCGACCTATGCCGCGACGCTTCAGACGCTGAAGGACCGCGACTATGTCCGGCTCGAGAAGAACCGCTTCATCCCGGAGGAGAGCGGGCGGCTTTTGACCGCTTTCCTCGAGCGCTTCTTCGAACGCTACGTCTCCTACGATTTCACCGCCCATTTGGAGGACGAGCTCGACGACGTTTCCGGCGGGCGGATGGGCTGGCAGGCGGTGCTCGAGGAATTCTGGCGCGACTTCAAGCCGAAGACCGGCGAGGTGATGGAGCAGAAGCCCTCCGAGATCACCGCCGCGCTCGACGATTTCCTCGCCCCCTGGCTGTTCCCGGACAAGGGCGACGGATCGGACGCGCGGCTCTGTCCGGCCTGCGGCGAGGGGCGGCTCGGCCTTCGCGGCGGCAAGTTCGGGGCCTTCGTCGCCTGCTCCAACTATCCCGACTGCAAGTTCACCCGCCGCTTCGGCCAGGCCGGGGAAGGGGGCGAGGATGCCGGGCCTCAGGTGCTCGGCCAGGATCCGGAAACCGGCCAGGACGTGACCCTGCGTTCCGGCCGCTTCGGGCCTTATTTCCAGCTCGGCGAGGGCAAGGAGGCCAAGCGCGCCTCGGTGCCGAAGGACGTCGAGGCCGATTTCGAAATGGCGCTCCGCCTGCTCGCCCTCCCGCGCACCGTCGGCGACCATCCGGAGAGCGGCAAGCCGATCACCGCGAGCATCGGCCGCTACGGGCCCTATCTCGCCCATGACGGCAAATACGCCAAGCTCGCCTCGACCGCCGAGGTGTTCGAGGTCGGCATGAACGCCGCCGTTGCCAGGCTTGCCGACGCTGCGAGCGGGGGCGGGCGCCGGGCGGGCTCGCGCGAGCCGCTGAAGCTGCTCGGCCCGCATCCGCGCACCGAGGCGGAGATCAAGCTGATGGAGGGGCGCTTCGGCCCCTACGTCACCGACGGAACGACCAACGCCACTCTGCCCAAGTCGCTGGCGCCGGATCAGCTGACGCTGGAGGAGGCGGCGCAATTGATCGATGAGCGCGCCGCCAAGGGTCGGCCGCCGAAAAAGGGCCGGGCCCGCAAGGCGCCGGCGAAGAAAAAGGGAGCCAAATGATCGTTACCGCTGCACTGGCGCTCGCGCTCGCGGCACAGGAACCGCCCGCGCCTGCGCCCAACCCGGCCAATGCCGATTACCATTTCCGCTATCTCAATCATCTCGATCCGGCGGCGGGCTGGCACCGGACGCTGAGCGGGCTCCGCTGGCGCAAGGTCAGCGGCCCGGGCACCGGCCGCCATCCCGCGGTCACCGACACGGTCACCATCCACTATGTCGGCCGCTTCATCGACGGCACCGAGTTCGACAGCTCGGTCGCCCGGAACGAGCCCGCCACCTTCCCGCTGAACCGCCTGATCCGCGGCTGGCAGGAGGGCGTGCCGATGATGGGCGTCGGCGACCGCTACGAGTTCGCCATCCCCTACAACCTCGCCTACGGCTACGAGGGGCGCGGGCCGATTCCGGGCGGCGCGACCCTGCTCTTCACCATCGACCTCATCGCCATCGCTCCGCCGGGTGACACGCCGGCGAGCTGATCGTGGTTGACGGCGCGTTTACGATGCCCGGTCCGGCTCTGTTTACCGTGCCGCCGGTAAAAGCGTCTTATGCGAACCGGGAGGCTAAGCATCAGCCGCGGGCACCAGCTGGAGGGAACGCCGGAGACGGTCTCGCCCCGGCTGAGGCTCGTGCAGCAGCCGGCGGAGGCTTCGCCAAAGCGCGAGCCCGCACCGATCCCCCAGCGGGCCCAAATGCTACCGGGGTCTCCGCCGGTTTCGCCCGATTATTTCGCCGTGCACGACCGCCTGACCGCGCTTGAGCGCCTCACCCGCCTGCACGAATCCCAATTCCTCTCGGCTGAGGAGTTCGCCGCGGAGAAGGCGCTGATCCTGGCGCTTCCCGCCGACGAGATCCTGCTCTGCGAGCCCGCGCCCGCCCGCTCCGAGCGCGAACCTCATGCGCGCGGCCCATCGCTGATCGGGCGGATTCTGGGCTGGAAGTTCCTGCTCTTCAGCCTCTCCGCGGGACTGGCTTTCTCCTATGCCGCCCAGCCCGGCATGACCGCGCGCTTCCTCGACCAGTCGCTCCGCGCGCTCGGCGTCTAGCCCCCGCAGCCCCGGCAGGCCGGATCCTTCACGATCCTGAGCGTGCGCATCGAAGGCGCGAGGCCGTCGAAGACGTGGAGCTTGCCCGCCGGATCCTGGCCGAAGCCCGTCACGGCGCGGATCGCCTCCAGCGCGGCGAAGCTTCCGGCGACGCCGGTCATCGCGCCGAGCACGCCAAGTTCCGAGCAGGTGTCGCAATCCTCGTTGTCGAAAGCGTCGCCGACGAAGCAGCGATAGCAGGGCTTGTCGGCCTCCCAGCCGCGGAACGTGCCGACCTGCGCCTGGAACTGGCCGATCGCCGCCGAGACGAGCGGGATTCGCGCACGCGTGCAATGATCGGAGACCGCGAGGCGGGTCGCGAAATTGTCGCTGCCGTCGAGCACAACGTCGGCGCCGTCGAGCAGATCGGCGACGTTTTCCGCGGAGAGTCGGGCGCCGCGGGCGTCGAAGGCCACGTCCGGGTTGCGCGCCGCGACCGCTTCCGCGGCGACGGCTATCTTCGCCCGGCCCACGTCGCCGCTCGCGAACAGCACCTGCCGCTGCAGATTGTCGAGGCTCACCATATCGTCGTCGACCACCCTCAGCCTGCCGACGCCGGCCGCCGCGAGATAGAGGATCGCCGGAGCGCCGATTCCGCCCGCGCCGACGACGGCGACGGTCGCCGACAGCAGCCGCCGCTGCCCCGCGCCGCCAATCTCGCTGAGAACGATGTGGCGGGCGTAGCGATCGAGCTGCGCGTCGGTAAGGCTCAAGCGGGGGTCGCTATTCCCGGAAATAGGAGAAAGCGATCTCGCCGCGGAACCAGCCTTCCTGCTCGCCTCCCTCGGGGCGGAAGATGCGGGTTTCGACCATGCGCCGCACCTCTTGCGCGAGCAGGCCGTCGGCGCGGGTGCAGCCGACCGGCCTGATCACCACACGCTCGGCCAAGCCCTGGGCGTCGAACTTGGTAAGGAAGGGGACGCTCATCGAGATTCGGCCCGGACGCTGCCCGGGGATGTTGCATTCGCCGCTGTCGACCAGCCCGATCATGGCGGTGACGACGTCGGTATCGATCGTCGCGCTGCCGCGGGGATGCATCTGCGGGACGTTGCTCCAGTCGCCGCTTCCCGTCTCGAGGGTCGGCGCGGCCGCTGCGGCGCCCGCGACGAACAGGCTCGCCAAAATCAAATGCTTCATGTTCACCTCCCAGTCGAACCAAATCCGCCCACGCCGCGGGCCGTATCGTCCAGCACGTCGACCTCGGCGAAGACCGCGCGCTGCACCAGTGCCGGCACAAGCTGCGCGATTCTCTCGCCGCGTGCAATCTCCACCGTCTCGGTGCCGAGATTGGCGAGGATCACCTTCACCTCGCCGCGATAGTCGGCGTCGATGGTGCCGGGCGTGTTCAGGCAGGTTATACCATGTTTCAGCGCCAAACCCGAGCGCGGACGGACCTGCACCTCATAGCCTTCCGGAATGGCGATGGCGAAGCCGGTCGCCACCGCGTGCCGGCCCCCCGGGGGAAGCGTCACGTCCTCGGCGGCGACGACGTCCATTCCAGCCGCGTGCGCGGTCGCATAAGCGGGGAGGGGGAGCCCTTCGCCATGGGGGAGCCGCTTCAGGGCGATTCGGATTTCAGGCGTCACCGGCGCTCCCGCCGATCGCATCGGCAATCCTTTGTGCCAGGCGGCGGGCGACGTCGGCCTTGCTCATCGTCTCCCAATCTTCGGCGCCCTCGCCGTGAACGAAATGGATGCGGTTCGAATCGCCCCCCATCACGTCTCCCGACACGTCGTTGGCGAGGATCCAGTCGCAGCCCTTGCGGCCGCGCTTGGCGGCGGCCTCGGCTTCGAGGTCGCCGGTCTCGGCGGCGAAGCCGATCAGCAGGCGCGGCCGCTGCGGGCTCGAGTCGAGCCCGCCGAGAATGTCGGGATTGGCCTGCCAGTCGAGGGTCGGCGGGCCGTCCGCCTTCTTGAGCTTGGCCTTCGCGGGCTCGACTCGCCAGTCGGCGACCGCGGCGACCAGCACGGCGGCGTCGGCGGGCAAGGCCGAGCGCACGGCATCGTCCATCTCCCGCGCCGTTTCGACGTTGATCCGGGCGACTCCCGGGGGCGTCGGAAGCGCGACCGGGCCGGCGACCAGGGTCACCCTGGCGCCCAGCGCTGCGATCGCTTCGGCAATGGCGAAGCCCTGCTTGCCGGAGGAGCGGTTGGCGATGACCCGCACCGGATCGATCGGCTCGTGGGTCGGCCCGGCGGTGACGATGACGTGGCGGCCGGCGAGCGGGCCCGGCATGCCCAGGGCGCCCCCGATCGCCGCCAGGATCGCGTCCGGCTCGGGCAGCCGCCCCGGACCATATTCGCCGCAGGCCATCTCGCCCTCGTCAGGCTCGATGATCGTGACTCCGTCGGCGCGCAGCCGGGCGACGTTGCGCCTGGTCGCTTCGTGCCGCCACATCCTCACGTTCATCGCCGGCGCGGCGAGCACCTTCTTGTCCGTGGCGAGCAAAAGCGTGGTGGCGAGATCGTCGGCGATCCCCGCGGCCATCTTCGCCAGCAGATCGGCGGTCGCCGGGCAGACGACGACGAGATCGGCCTCGCGGCTGAGCTGGATATGGCCCATCTCGGCCTCGTCCTTGAGATCCCACAGGCTGGTGTGGACCTGCTGCTCCGAAAGCGCCGCGAGCGTCATGGGCGTGACGAACTGCGCCCCGCCCGCGGTCAGCACGCAGCGCACGCTTCCGCCGCTTTTGCGGATCAGCCGGACCAGCTCGCACGCCTTGTAGGCCGCTATCCCGCCGCCGACGATCAGGAGGACGCGCTTGCCGTTCATTGATCGAGTCGTGAAAGTTCGTCGCGACAGGCGACTTCCAGCCGATCGAGCGCACCTGTCGCAATTTGCCAGAGCATCCGGTAATTCAACTGGTGGTAATGGTGTGCAACGATGTTGCGGAGTCCGTACATCTTTCGCCACTCCACCTCGGGATGTCGGGTACGCAAATCCTCCGAAAGCCTACGGCTGGCTTCGCCGATGGCGCCGAGGCGAAGCGCCGTCGCATCCCCGGCCATCCGGTCCTGTAGAAATTGGCCTTCATTTACACCGGCAAGGCTTTCGCGAATGAGCTGGATCAGCTCGACTATGCGATCCAGGTATAGGCTATCTGCTTCCGGGCTCGCCTTCATCAGTAAACCTGGACCATTTCCCTCTCAACGCGCGGACGGATGCGTCCATGAAGCAATTCCCGATCGATCAGGTCCACTTGCTTGCCTAGGACCTCCTCCAGCCGGTCCGATGCATCAATCAGCTCGTGGAATCCCGGGCGGAGCGTTCCTTCAGCTTCGTAGAGCAAATCCACGTCTCGGACTTCCGGATCGGAGCGAGCGGCCGACCCGAACAGGTAGAGGCTCGCAAACCCGAGCCGCTTGAGCTCCGATTCGAGAGGCCTGAGCATCGCAAGGACCTCGTCACGCTTCATAGCGCTAGAATAGTGTCCAAACCGCCGCCGCACCAGCCGCGGCCGACACCAATGCCGTCATCACGATCGGCCAGGCGCGATGTGGGCGCACGACCGCGATGTCGGGCAGCGGCCGCGCGGGCGGCGCGGCGCCGGGCGGCGGGTAGTAATAATCGATTCGGCGGATCAGCTCGGGGAGCTTGCGAAGCGTGCGCACGGTGCGCACGATCTCGTCGGCGATCCGCGCCTCCGGGCCGAGCTCGTCGCGGACCCATTCGGTGAGGAAGGGCTCGGCCGTTTCCCACATGTTGATGTCCGGATCGAGCGCGCTCGCCACGCCTTCCTCCATCACCATCGTCTTTTGAAGCAGCAGCAGATGGGGCTGGGTCTGCATGTCGAAATCGCGGGTGATCTTGAACAGGCCGTCGAGCATGTGGCCGATCGAAATCTCCTTCGCCGGGAGGCCGCGCATCGGCTCGCCGACTGCGCGCAGGGCGGTGGCGAACTCGTCGATATCGTGGTGGGGGGGCACATATTGCGCCTCGAAATGGATCTCGGCGACTCGGCGGTAATTGGCGGTGATCAGGCCGTAGAGGATTTCGGCGAGCCAGACCCGGGCCTGGCGGTCGATCCGGCCCATGATCCCGAAATCGATCGCCGCCAGCCTTCCGTCGGGAAGCGCGAACAAATTGCCCTGGTGGAGATCGGCGTGAAAGAAGCCGTCGACCACCGCCTGGCGCAAAAAGGCGCGCACCAGGATCGCGGCGAGCGCCTTGAGATCGTGGCCGGCGTCGACCAGCGCCTGGCGGTCGGTCAGCTTGATCCCGTCGATCCATTCGAGCGTCATCACCCGGCGCGCGGTGCGGCTCCAGTCGATCGCGGGAACGAAGAAGCCGCCTTCCGCCTCGAGATTCTCGCGCAGCTCGGATGCCGAGGCGGCCTCCTGTCGCAGATCGAGCTCGCGGTTGGTCCATTGGCGGAAGGTCTCGATGACCAGGCGGGGGCGAAGGCGGGACGCTTCGCCGCCCATCGATTCGACCTGCGCCGCGGCCCATTCGTAGGTCTCGATCGCCGCGGCGAAATCCTCCTCGATATTCGGCCGAAGCACCTTGACCGCCACCAGACGGCCCTCCGTCGTCACGGCCCGGTGGACCTGGGCGATCGACGCGGCGCCGACCGGCTCCGGATCGATCGAGGAGAAGACCTGGTCGATCGGCTTGCCGAGGCCGAGCTCGATCGCCGCCCTGATCTTCTCGAACGGGGCCGGCGGCAGGCTGTCCTGAAGCATGGCGAGATCGTGGGCCGCCTGCTCGCCGACGAGATCGGGCCGAGTGGCCAGCGCCTGGCCGAGCTTGATCGCCGCCGGGCCGATGTTCTGGAACGCTTCGGCGTAGGTCGGAACCGTGGGCACTCGGGCGCCGAAGCGGGCGATCCGCGCCAGCCGGCGCACCGGCGGCGGCGTGTTCGGGTCGCGCTCGATGCCGCGCAGAGCGCCGTGCCGCGCCAGCACCCGGCCCCATTTCAGCAGGCGCCAGACGTGGGTGACGGACGAGGTCAAATCTTCCAGCCGCTGTGGATGGCGACGAGCCCGCCGAAGATCGGCTCCGCCTTGACGTTGGCGAAGCCCGCGGCGCCGATCATCCGCGCGAAGGCGGCCATATCGGGGAAGCGCTCGATCGATTCGATGAGGTAGCGATAGCTGTCCTCGTCCTTGGCCACCGCCTTGCCGATCCGCGGCACGACCCGGCGCGAATAGGTTTCATAGAGCGTCGCGAAGCCCGGCCAGCGGGTCTGGGAGAATTCGAGGCAGTGGAAGCGCCCGCCGGTCTTCAGCACGCGATGCGCTTCGCGGAGCGCCGCCAGGATGTCGGTGACGTTCCGGATGCCGAAGGCGATCGTGTAGGCGTCGAAGCTCTTGTCGGCGAAGCTCAGCGCCTCGGCATTCTCCTCCGCCCAGATCAGGCCGCCGATTCCGCGCGCCCCGGCCCGATCGATGCCGACCGAGAGCATGTCCGGGTTTATGTCGGCGACCGTCACCTGCGCCCCGGCACTGGCCATGCGGAAGGCGATGTCGCCGGTGCCCCCGGCCATGTCGAGGACCGTCTCGCCTTTGCGTGGGCGGACTCTCCGGACGAATTCGTGCTTCCATAGCCGGTGCATGCCGCCCGACATAAGGTCGTTCATCAGGTCGTAGCTGGAGGCGACGCTCGAAAAGACCGCGCCCACCCGGCGAGTCTTCTCGCCGGGCTCGACATCCTCGCGGCCGAAAGAAACCTTGTCCATCGCGGCGCCGTCTAGCAGGGGAGGGGGGATGGTGGAACATGCCTGAGCTTCCGGAAGTCGAAACCACGGTCCGCGGCCTCGAGCCGGTGCTCAAGGGCAAGAGAATCGCGGCCGTCGAGGCGCGCCGCGCCGATCTGCGCCGGACCTTTCCGCCCGACCTTCGCCAGCGGCTGACGGGCGCTCGCGTCACGGCGCTCGGCCGCCGCGCCAAATACGGGATGATCGAGACCGATCGCGGGGACACGCTCGTCTTTCACCTCGGAATGTCCGGCTCTTGGCGGCTCGATCCCGTGGATCTCGGCAAGCATGACCACCTGGTGATCGAGACGGAGGACGGCCGCCGAGTCGCGCTCAACGACCCGCGCCGGTTCGGCTCGGTCGACCTGGTCCGGACCGAGGGGCTGGAGGAGGCCGAGCTATTCCGCGCTATGGGGCCCGAGCCGCTCGGCGACTCGTTCGGCGGGGCCTATTTGAAGCGCGCGCTCGCCGGACGCAAAGCGGGGATCAAGCTGCTCCTGCTCGACCAGCGGATCGTCGCCGGGCTCGGCAACATCTACGTCTGCGAGGCTCTGAACCTCGCCGCGATCGCTCCGGGGCGGGCTGGAGGCGGTCTTTCGCACGCCCGGCTCGACCGGCTCGCCGAGTCGGTCAAGGCCGTGCTGCGCGACGCCATCGAGGCCGGGGGCTCCTCGCTGCGGAACTATGTCCGGCCGAACGGGGAGCTCGGCTATTTCTCGAGCCAGTGGCGGGTCTACGGGCGCGAGGGCAAGCCCTGCCCACGCTGCGCGGCGCCGATTCGCCGCCGCGCCGAGGGCGGACGTTCGACCTTCTACTGCGCGAAATGCCAGCGCTGACGCTTGACCGGAGCGGCCTCTTTGCGTAGAGGCCCCGCCGAGCGGGTGCGGTCTGGCCGCGCCCTTTTCATTTCAGAGATAAGGCAGCTCAAAGATGGCGAATACGCCGCAAGCAAAGAAACGCATCCGTCGCAACGCCAGCCGGACCGAAATCAATCGCGCCCGCGTCAGCCGCATCCGGACCTTCGTCAAGGCGGTCGAGTCGGCGCTGGCTTCGGGCAACAAGGACGAGGCGAAGGCCGCTCTGGCCCGGATGCAGCCGGAATTGTCGCGCGGAGTCGCCCGGGGCGTGCTCCACAAGAACACCGCCTCGCGCAAGCTGTCGCGCCTGACACGCCGTCTCGCGACCCTCGGCTAAGCGCCTTTCCCGTCGACCGAATGCGCCCGCCGGCCCCCGCTGGCGGGCTTTTTGGTGCGCCGCAAAACGGGATTTCAAAAAGCCTAGGTTTTCCCGCGATTCGCGCTGCGCCGTTGCGGTAGCGTTGCGGTAACATATTGAAATACAATACTATTACCGAACCAACAACGCAGTTCCGCCGTTTTCTCGGTGTCAACGAATTAATTTGGTCGCGACCGATTTTTTTCGCTTGATCGGACTCGCTTGGTCTCCATACAACGGCTTTCCGGCGGCACGAAAATCATCCGTCGGCACAAGCAAAAATACATCGAGCAGCGGCATGCCGGGGGAGGTTCGTCGCGCGGGGGAGTTTTTGCGCCTTGAACAATAAGCCGCCCAAAGCGGCGTCACGAGAGGGGTGCGTGCGCGGTGCAGACACCGGCAAGAGAGATTGCGAGCGGAACGGACGCCGACACGGGCGACCTCATCGCGGTGACCTGGGAATCGATTCGGGCGAGTCTTCGCCGGGACTGCGGGGCGCGAACCTTTGACGGCTGGCTGAGGCCGATCGCCCTCGGGGGGTTCGATTCGGACGCCGGCGTGCTCCGGCTTCAGCTTCCATCGCAGTTCATGGCCGATTGGGTGCAGACCCACTTCGCCGAGCGGCTGGCCCTCGCCTGGCGCGCCAAGCTCCCGCAGGTCAGGCAGATTCGGATCGGCGTCGGCCCGGCCGCGCCCAAGACCGCCGCAGTGGTCGAGATCCCGGCGCCGCCTCAGGATTCCGAGCCCGAGCCCAAAGGACTTTACGCGGTCGCGCTCGAGCCGCGCTACCGGTTCGAAAGCTTCGTCGTCGGCAAGGCCAACGAGGTCGCCTTCAGCGCCGCCCAGACGCTGGCCACCTCCGACAAGGTCGCGTTCAACCCGCTCTTCCTCCATGGCGGCACGGGCCGCGGCAAGACCCATCTGCTGCACGCGATCGGCCACGAATTCCACCGGCAGCGGCCGCGCGCCAAGATCATCTACATGTCGGCGGAGAAGTTCACCGTCGAGTTCCTCGCCGCTCTGCGCGCCAACGAGACCTTCAAGTTCAAGCAGCAGCTGCGCTCGGCCGATCTGCTGATGATCGACGACGTCCAGTTCATCGCCGGCAAGGAATCGACCCAGGAAGAATTCTTCCACACGATGAACGAGATCATCTCGGCCGGCCGCCGGTTCGTGATCAGCTCGGACCGCGCACCGCAGGACCTCGACGGCCTCGAGCCGCGAATCCTCTCGCGCCTGTCCTGGGGCCTGGTCGCCGACATCAACGCGGCCGACCTGGAGCTGCGGCTCAACATCATCACCAAGAAGCTGGAGCAGCTGCCCGACGTCAAGGTGCCGGGCGAGGTCGTCATGTTCCTCGCCAAGAGGATCAGCTCGAACGTGCGCGAGCTCGAGGGCGCGCTCAACCGAATCGCCGCTTATGCGGCGATGCAGAACCGCACGATCGACCTCGATTTCGTCGCCGAGGTGCTCGCCAACATCCTGCGCGCCAACCAGCGCCGGATCTCGATCGACGAGATTCAAACCCGGGTCTCCGACCATTATCGGATCCGCAAGGCGGAGATGACTTCGGCGCGGCGCGCGCGCGAGGTGGCCCGGCCGCGCCAGGTGGCGATGTATCTGTCGAAGCAGCTGACTCCGCGCTCGCTGCCGGAAATCGGCCGCCGTTTCGGCGGGCGCGATCACACGACGGTGATCCACGCCGTGCGCCAGATCGAGAAGCTGCGGGCGCAGGATCCGGAGCTCGATCAGGACATCCGGCTCCTCACGAGACAGCTCGAAAGCTGACGCGAAAAGGGGCCGGATTTCCGGCCCCTTCTTCATCCTCTTCACAATCAGTTGTGCGTGCGTGCGTCGGGCGGCGGCACCGTGATGCGCACCGTCTCGCCCGAATTTCCGGGGAAGCCGGTGAACATCGCCTCGACCAGGTTCGGGACCAGGGCCGGCAGTTCGTTGGAGCTGGAATGCGCCTGCGCGAGTCCTTCGAACAGCGACTGGCCGTCGGCCGCCCGCTTGATGTCCAGATCGAGGTAGGAGGTGTAGACGGTGTAGCTGTGGGTGTCGTAGCCGCCCCAGCCGCCCCAGCCCCAGTAGAAAGGCGAATAGCCGAGGCCGTAGGCGCCGCCCCAGCCCCGACCCCAGCCGCGTCCATAGCCGCCGTACCGGCCGAAGCCGCCATAGCCGTAATAAGGGAAGGGATCGGGATAGGAGACGATCCGCTCGCGGCCGCTATCGATGCCGTAATCAAGGCTGACGATCAGGGTCGCCTGCTCGGGCGTCGGCGCTTCGGCAAAACCTTGCGCGACCAGGTGGCGGCGGACGAGATCGGCATATTGCGAGAATTCGAGCCCCCCGCGATTGGCTTCGTTGGTCGGCACGATCACGAAGGCCTGGCCCTGCGGCGCGGGCATCGCCTGGAAGCGCTGAACCTGAGTCGGCAGGCCCGTCGTGCAGGCGGAAAGGGCGAGCAGCGCGACTGGAGCCGCGAGCGCGAACAGCTTCTTGGCGATGGACATGGGGCGGTCCTTTCACGCAGGATTCGCGGCTGGAGACCGCGAAGCTTTGTCGTGACTGTACAACAACTTGTCGCTTTTCGCAAAGCGCCCTTGAAACGGTGGTGAAAAGTTCCGGTGCGCCCCGTCCTGCCGCCCGACTAGCGGGGCAGGCCGAGCGCCGCATAGGCGCCCTCGAGCGTCGGCGCGGCCAAGGCGGCGGCCTTTCGCGAGCCATCGGCGAGGATCGCCTCGAGCGCGTTCGGATCGCGTTCGAAATCCTGGAGTCGCGCGCGGATAGGACGGATCGTTTCGACGAGCAGATCGGCGAGCGCCGGCTTGAACGCGCCGAAGCCCTTCCCGGCGAATTCCCCGGCCACCGATTGAGCGCTGCGGTCGGCCAGCGCAGCGTAGATCGTGACGAGGTTGAGCGCCTCCGGGCGGCCCTTCAGCTCATCGACGCTGTCGGGCAGAGGCTCGGGATCGGTCTTCGCTTTGCGGACCTTCTGGTTGATCGTGTCGTCGTCGTCGCTGAGGTTGATCCGGCTCATGTCGGACGGGTCGGACTTGGACATCTTCGCATTGCCGTCGCGCAGGGACATGATCCGCGCCGCGGTCTCGGCGATATGCGGCTCGGGCAGGGTGAACAGATCGACGCCGTAATCGGCGTTGAACTTGGCCGCGATGTCGCGCATCAGCTCGACATGCTGCTTCTGGTCCTCGCCGACCGGGACGTGGGTCGCCTGATAGAGCAGCACGTCGGCGGCCTGGAGCACAGGGTAGGCGTAGAGGCCGACGCTGGCGCCCTCGCGGTTCTTGCCCGATTTCTCCTTGAACTGGGTCATCCGGCCCAGCCAGCCGACCCGCGCCGTGCAGGACAGGATCCAGGCCATCTCCGCATGGGCGGGGACCCGCGCGTGGTTGAACAGCACGACCTTTTCGGGATCGATGCCGCAGGCGATCAGAGCCGCGGCCATGCCGTTGACGTTGCGGCGAAGCTCCGCCGGATCGTTGTAGACGGTGATCGCGTGGAGGTCGGCGAGGAAGATGAGGCAGCGCGCCTCGTCCTGCATCCGCACCCAGCGCCGGATCGCGCCGAGATAATTGCCGAGATGGAGATTGCCGGTCGGCTGGATGCCCGAAACGACGGTCTTCATGTTGATCAAATTCATGCCTCGGAAGCCCGGCGCCTGAGAAGGGTTTTGAGATCGCGCAGCGCGAACGCTCCCGTGAGGAAGCATGAAGCGCCATAGACGGCCACTCCGCCGCCGACCAGCACCGCCAGCGCAAGGCCGCGCTCGAGCAGCGAGCGGGTCAGCCAGGGGTTGGCGTAAGGTGCCAGGAACCAGATCGCGGCGCCCATGATGAGCGCGGCCAAAGCGAGGCGGGGCAGGCGCCGCTTGAGCTGCGCGTCCGCCTCGAAATGGCCGCGACGGCGAAGCGTGCGGTAGAGCATGTAGACGTTGATCGTCGAAGCCAGCGCGGTCGCGAGCGGCGGGCCGACATGGCCGACTCCGTAGCGGCCGAGCAGGGGGATGAGGATCAGGTTGCCGAGCAGGTTCACGCCGACGGACCAGAGGGCGAGACGTACCGGCGTTTTGGTGTCCGCCCGCGCGTAGAAGCCAGGCGTGAGGACCTTCACCAGCACGTAGGAGGGCAGGCCGATCGAGAAGGCCGAAAGCGCCCAGCCGCACAGCATCGCGTCGCGGGCGTCGAACGCGCCGTGCTGGAAGAGGCCGCTGATGATCGGGCCGGCCGCGAAGATGAAGGCGGCGGTGGCGGGGAGGGTGAGGAACAGCGCCAGCTCGATGCCGCGATTCTGGGTCTCCATCGCCGCCGCGTCCTCCCCCCGGCTGAGCAGGCGCGAGACGGTGGGGAGAAGGATCGTGCCGAGGCCGATGCCGATCAGGCCGAGGGGAAGCTGGTTCAGCCGGTCGGCGTAATAGATGTAGGAGATGGAGCCCTCGTCGAGAAGGCCGCCCGCGAGCGCGGTCGAGATGGCGAGATTGACCTGCACCGCGCCGGCGCCGATCGCCGCCGGGAGGATCAGCTTCAGCAATTGCTTGACGTCGTCGTCGAGCCGCGGGCGGCGCAGGCGAAGGCTGACTCCGCTCGCCCGGCAGGCGACCATCAGCCAGCCGAGCTGGAGCACCCCGCCGACCGTGATAGAGATCGCCTGGACCCGCGCCGTCTCATAGGGATCGCCGTGGAAGAACCACAGGCCCGTGATCATCGCCACGTTGAGCAGGATCGGCGCCGCCGCATTGACCCAGAATCTGTCGAGCGAGTTGAGGATTCCGCCGAGCAGCGAGGCGAGGCTGATCAGCAGCAGGTAGGGAAGCGTGATCCGCGACAGGCCGACGGCGAAGGCGAATTGCTCGGGCGTCGGATTGTCGAACCCGCCCGACAGGCCCCAGGTGACCGGCCAGGCGGCGGCGATCATCAGCAAAGTGAAGACCAGAAGCACGGGCAGCAGCACCGCCAGCGTCTGCTCGGCGAAGCGAAGGCCCGCCGGAAGCTCGCCGCCCTCCGCCACCTTCCGGTTGAACATCGGGATGAAGGCGGCCGAGAAGGCCCCTTCCGCGAAGAGGGCGCGGAACATGTTGGGCAGGCGGAAGGAGACGAAGAAGGCGTCCGAGGCGAAGCCCGCGCCGACGAAGCTTGCCTGAAGCGTGTCGCGCACCAAAGCCAGCACGCGGCTGACGAGCGTCAGCCCGCCGACCGAGCCGAGGGCGCGAGCGAGGTTCATCGCCGCTCTTGTGGCAGCTTAGGCCTGGCCCGTCACGTCCCCGGCCTGGCCGCCGGTCGCGGCCGCCTGCTGTTGCGCGGCGCTCTGCATGTAGAGGCCGGCGAAGTCGATCGGATCGAGCCGAAGCGGCGGGAACCCGCCCTCGGTGGAAGCGTCGGCGATGATCTTGCGCGCGAACGGGAAGAGCAGCCGCGGCGCCTCTGCCAGCAGGAACGGCTGGAGCTGCTCCTCGGGCAGGTTCCTGAGCGCGAACAGGCCGGCATAGAGCAACTCGATGCGGAAGGCGGTGCCTTCCTCGGCCTTGGCGGTGATGTCGATCTTGAGCGCGACCTCGTGGATGTCCTGGCCGGCGGCCTGGGTGCCGATGTTGAACTGGATGTCCATCTGCGGCTGGCTCTGCCACTGGTAGACGGCCGGCGCGTTCGGATTCTCGAACGACAGGTCCTTCACATATTGGGCGAGGATTCCGACCTGGGGCAGGCTGTCGCTGCCGTTGCTCGCGGGCTGGGTGGTGTCGATGGCGCCTTCGTCTTCGGCCATGATGTCGCTCTTTCGAAACAGGAGATGGATTGGACGGCGGCGCGGGCGCGCCGAACACAAGCGGGCGGGTAGCAGGACGCCGCTGGGCGCGCAACAAGCACGGCCCGCGTTCGTTGCCCCCAATGCATTTGAAACCTTAAGCCTTCGCGCCTATGTAAGGGGCGTCTTCCCGGGAGAAATTGGTTGACCGTCGAAATCGTCCTGCTGGCCATGATCGCCCTCTTCGTGGGCTTTCGGCTCTATGCCGTCCTCGGGCAGCGGACGGGTCACGAGCAGCAGCCGGTCACCCGTCCCGAGGCCCAGCCCGAAGCCAAGCCGGCGCTCGTCGCGCCCGACGTGGCGCCGAGCACGCCTGAATCGAGCGCCCTCGTCTACGAGCAGGGTGCCGCGGGCGGCATCCGCGCGATCGTCTCGGCCGATCCGAGCTTCGACGTCGCCCGTTTCATCGAAGGGGCGCAGTCGGCCTACCGGATGGTGCTCGAAGCCTTCTGGAAGGGCGATCGCGAAGAGTTGGCCTGGCTGACGAGCCCGGAGGTTCGCACCGCTTTCGAGGAGGCCATCGACGCCCGCGAGGCCGAGGGCCATGTGCTCGAAAATCGCCTCGTCGCGATCGAGCGCGCGGCGATCGACGACGCCCGGCTGAAGGGCAAGGTCGCCGAGATCGACGTCCGCTTCGAGGCGTTCATCGCCGCCGTGACCCGCGACAAGGAGGGCACGCTCGTCGCCGGCTCGATGTCCGACGCGGTGCCGACCAACGACATCTGGACCTTCCAGCGCAACCTGGCCAGCAAGGACCCCAACTGGCTGCTCGTCGACACCGACGACGCGGCCTGAACCGCGCCGCGCTGCTGCTCGGGCTTGTGCTCGGGCTGGCCAGCTGCGTCGGACCCACGAGACCATCCCAACCGCCGGCGAGGCCGCCCGCGCCGCCCGCTGCCGCGACTGCGCTCGAGGCGGGCCTGCGCCTCGGCCCCGCTTTGCCGGCGCTCGATTCGGACGCAGCCGAGCGCGCGCTCCGCGCCTTCCAGCTTTCCTGCCCCTCGCTCCTTAGCCGCGCCGACCCGAGCGGCCTGACCGAGCCGGCGGACTGGCGCGCGCTGTGTGCGGAAACGCCGGACGACCCCGCCGCCTTCTTCCGCACCCGCTTCGTCGCCGTTCAGGTCGGCGACGGAGCCGCCTTCGCCACCGGCTATTACGAGCCGCAGATTCCCGGCTGCCGCACGCCGCGGCCCGGTTGCGAGGTGCCCATCTATCGCAAGCCGCCGGACCTGCTCGACGCCAACCCCGCGACCGGAGCCAGGGGCCGAGGCCGCGTCGACGAAAACGGCAATTACGTGCTCTACCACGACCGTTCGGCAATCGAGCAGGGTGCGCTCGCCGGACGTGGGCTCGAACTGGCCTATGCCGCCGATCCGGTCGATCTCTTCTTCGTCCAGATCCAGGGCTCGGGCCGGCTGCGCCTGCCCGACGGAAGCGTGATGCGCATCGGCTATGCGGGGCAGAACGGCCGCGAATATGTCGCCATCGGCCGCCTTCTGCGCGATCGGGGCATTCTCCAGTCCCCGATCTCGATGCAGCGCATCCGCGAGTGGATTCGCGCCAATCCCGAGGCGGGCAGGGCGCTGATGCGGGAGAACCTCTCCTACGTCTTCTTCCAGGAGCTGACCGGGCCGGGGCCGCTCGGCGCGCTTGGACGGCCGGTGACGGCGCGAGTCACGGTCGCCGCAGATCCGAACTTCGTTCCGCTCGGCGCGCCGGTGCTGCTCAGCGGCATGGACAACCAGGCCGCCAACGGCATCTGGGTGGCGCAGGACACGGGCGGGGCGATCCGCGGGGCCAACCGCTTCGATACCTTCTGGGGCGCGGGCGAAGAGGCGGCGCGGATCGCCGGCTCGATGTCGTCCCGCGGCCGCGCCTCCATCTTGCTTCCGCGATCCGCCGTGGAACGGCTCAGGAGCCGCCTTGCGCCGGCTCGATCCTGAGGAGCAGGCGCTCTGGCGCCGGGTCGTGGAGAGCGTTCGGCCGTTCCATGCGGGGCTTTCCAGGAGCGAGCCTGCGCCGTCCGAGCCTGTCGCGCGCGCGAAACCGGCTGCGGCGAAGGTCGCGGCCCAGCCGGCGCCCAAGGCCGGGCCCGGAACGACGCTCGACGGGACTTGGGACAGGAGGCTTTCGCGCGGCCTGGTCCAGCCCGATCGCACGCTCGATCTTCACGGCCACAGCCTTGCCACCGCCTACGATCTCCTCGACCATCGTCTCGACCAAGCCGTCACCACGGGCGACCGGGTCCTTTTGCTGATCACCGGCAAGCCGCGCGCGGGAGCCGATCGTCGGGGCGCGATTCGCGCGGCGGTCGGCGACTGGCTGGCCTCGTCCCGCCACGCCGGATCGATCGCCGCGGTCCGGAGCGCCCATCCGCGCCACGGCGGCTCGGGCGCGCTCTACATCGTGCTCAGGAAGCGTCGCTGATTCCCCTCCCTGCAAGGGAGGGGTTAGGGGTGGGTGCGAGCGAAGCGAGCTTTTGGACCGCGTGTTCTGAGCGCCAGACGGCGCTACCCACCCCCGACCCCTCCCTTTCAGGGAGGGGAGCCGAGGGCGGCCCCGATCACCCGCGCGTAGATTCGCGTGAGGGCCTGGATATCCTCCACCGCCGCCGCCTCGTCGAGCTTGTGCATGGTCGCGTTGGGCAGGCCGAAATCGACCACCGGGCAGAGCGCGATCAGGAAGCGGCCGTCCGAGGTGCCGCCATGGGTGGAAAGAACGGGATTTCGTCCGGTTTCCGCCTCGATCGCCGCGCTGACGATCTCGTAGATCGGCCCCGGCGGAGTCAGGAACGCCTCGCCGGAAATCTTCGCCTCGACCGTGGCCCCGGGCGCCGCTTCATCCGCCGTCTTGCGGACGAGCGCGACGAGATCCTCGCCGCGCTGGAGGTCGTTGAAGCGGATGTTGAGCTGGATCGCGGCCGATCCCGGGATGACGTTGGTCGCCTTGCTCGCAGTCTCGACCGCGGTGACCTCGAGGTTGGAGGGCTGGAACGCGTCGTTGCCGTCGTCGAGCCGCAGGGCCTCCAGCGCGGCGATCACGCGGGCAAGCTTCGGCACCGGATTGTCGGCCCGGTGCGGATAGGCGACGTGGCCCTGCACCCCCGGGACATTGATCCACATATTGACCGAGCCGCGCCGGCCGATCTTGACGATATCGCCGAGTCGCGCCTCGCTCGTCGGCTCGCCGATCAGGATCATGTCCGGGCGGATCGCGCGTTCGGCCATCCACTTCATCAGCGCCGGCGTTCCATGGGTCGCGGGGCCTTCCTCGTCGCCTGTGATGAGGAGGCTGAGCGTGCCGGAGTGATCGGTTTCGGCGGCCGCCGCGGCGAAGGCGGCGATGCTGCTCTTCATGTCCACGGCGCCGCGCCCGTAAAGCAGGCCGCCGCGAATCTCGGGCACGAAGGGGTCGCTTTCCCAGCCGTCGCCGGGGGGAACCACGTCGAGATGGCCGGCGAAGGCGAAATGCGGCGCGCCTCGCCCTCTCGTGGCGAACAGATTCTCGACCGGGCCGTCGGGCGCCTCGCCGAGGATGAAGCGATGGACTTCGAAGCCGAGCGGCTTCAGCGCGGCCTCGAGAACGTCGAACACTTCGCCCGTCGCCGGCGTGACGCTCGGGCAGGCGATCAGTCGGGCGGCGAGGTCCACGGGGTCGATTGCGGTCGTCATGCGCGCGGCCTAGCATCGAGGGCGGGAGAAACGAAATGCCCAAGATCGACCTCGGCGCGATCGAGCAGATCAACCGCACCGGCTATCCGCCGCCCTACGACGCGCCGATGGCCAGGCGTCATTATCGCCGCCTGGCGCCGGCGGCGGCCATCGAGGACTTCGGAGCCAGCCACGTCGTGCTGGAGCCCGGCGGAATCTCCTCTCAGCGCCACTGGCACGAAGGCGAGGACGAGCTGGTGATCATGCTCGAAGGCGAAGCCGTGCTGGTCGAGGACGAGGGAGAGACCGTCATGGGCCCGGGCGACATCGCCGCCTTCCCCAAGGGGGTCGCCAACGGCCATCACCTGGTCAACCGCTCTGAGGCGCCCTGCGCCTTCGTCGCGGTCGGCAAATCCGCGACGAGCGACTGCCATTATCCGGACGTCGACATGCACCTCGATGCCGCGAGCGGGAAATATACCCGCAAGGACGGCTCGCCCTACGCCTGAGGCGTCTCGTACTGCTCGATCACCCAGGGTTCGTCCTGCGCCGCGTCGATCCATTCCTGCATCCAGGCGTGGTCGAGGATCGTCTCGATATAGGCGGCGGCGAAGCGGGGGACGGGAATGGCGTAGGTGACGAAGCGGGTGACGACCGGCGCGAACATGATGTCGGCGGCGCCGAACGTTCCGAAGAGATAGGGCCCGCCGCTGCCGTGCCGCGCGCGCGCCTGGGCCCAGAGCTCGAGGATTCGGACAATCTCACCCTTGACCTCCTCGTCGAGGTCCGGCGTCGGGAAATTCTTGCGCACGTTCATCGACAGCTCGCGGCGCAGGTTTGCGTAGGACGAATGCATCTCCGCGGCCATCGATCGGGCCATTCCGCGGGCGGCGTCGTCGCGCGGCCAGAAGCGGGCGCGATCGGTCTTGTCGGCGAGCCATTCGATGATCGCCAGGCTGTCCCAGATCACCGTCTTTTCGTCCCACAGGATCGGCACCTTGCCGCCGGACGGCGCAAATTCCTGGCCTTGGGTGCGCTTGTCCCAAGCCTCGTCGAACATCGGCACGGTGATTTCCTGGAACGGCAGGCCCGACTGCTTCACCGCCAGCCAGCCTCTCAGCGACCAGGATGAATAGGCCTTGTTGCCGATGATGAGCTTGAGCAACGTCGATTCTCTCTTTTCCCGTCGCCCCGCGAAAGCGGGGGTCCAGCTTTCCTAATCCGTGCCCAGGCTGGATTCCCGCTTTCGCGGGAATGACGTGGGTGGATAAGTCAGAGCAACGCCGCCTCTAGCACCGCCGCGCGCAGCCGGTCCATGCCGAGCCCCTTCTCGCTCGACGTGGCGATGATCTCGGGGTGGGCGGCGGGGTGAAGCCTCGCTTCCTCCTCGGTGCGCGCGGTGACCTCCGCCAGCTCGCTCGCCTTGATCTTGTCCGCCTTGGTCAGGATCACGCGGTAGCTGACCGCGGCGTCGTCGAGCATCTTCAGAACGTCGCGGTCGACCTCCTTGATGCCGTGGCGGGCGTCGATCAGGACGAGCGCGCGCTTAAGCACCTGGCGGCCGCGCAGGTAATCGTTGACGAGGAATCGCCAGCGCCGCGCCATGTCCTTCGGCGCCTTGGCGAAGCCGTAGCCCGGCATGTCGACCAGCCGAAGCCGAACCGGATCGCCGACCTCGAAATAGTTCAGCTCCTGGGTGCGCCCCGGCGTGTTCGAGGTGCGCGCGAGCGAGGAGCGGTTGGTCAGCCGGTTGAGCAGCGAGGATTTGCCGACGTTGGAGCGGCCGGCGAAGGCGATCTCGGGCGCTCCGGGATCGGGCAGGAACTTGAGCTCGGGTGCCGACTTCAGGAACGAGACCGGCCCGGAAAAGAGCTTCCGGGCCGATTCCTCGAGGTCCATTTCCTCGCTCACGTCGCCGCTTGCGCTCTGAGCTGCGGATGGCGGCTGTAGAGCCACTTCTGCTGGGCGATGGTCAGCAGATTGTTGGTCACCCAGTAGAGCTGAAGCCCCGAGGCGAAGCTGGCCATCACGAACATCAGCACCCACGGCATCAGCCCGAAGATCTGGCGCTGGACCGGATCGGGCATTTGCGGGTTGAGCCGCATCTGCAGCCACATGGTGATTCCGAGCAGGATCGGAAGCACGCCGATCGCCAGCATGTGCGGCGGCGTGAACGGCAGATAGCCGAACAGGTTGACCGGGGTCAGCGGATCGGGCGACGAAAGGTCCTGAAGCCACAAAGCGAAGGGCTTGTGGCGCATCTCGACCGACAGCAGCAGGCATTTGTAGAGCGCGTAGAAGATCGGGATCTGAAGGAAGATCGGAAGGCAGCCGGCGAGCGGGTTCGCCTTCTCCTCCCGGTAGAGCTTCATCGTCTCTTCCTGCATCTTCATGCGGTCGTCGGCGTAGCGCTCCTGGATCGCCTTCATCTTCGGCTGGAGCACCCGCATCTTAGCCATCGACTGGAACTGCTTCTGCGCCACCGGGAAGAGGATCGTCCGGACGATCAGCGTCAGGCAGATGATCGCCACGCCGAAATTGCCGATCTGGCCGTAGAGCCAGATGAGCAGCGAGAAGATCGGGATCATGAACCAGCGGAACCAGCCCCAGTCGATCGCCCGCTCGATCGGCGTTCCCAAGGCGGCCGAATAATCCTGGAGCATCCGCACTTCCTTCGCTCCGGCGAAGAGGTGGGATTGGTAGCGCGCGCCGCGGCCCGGCGCGACGAGCGTCAGCGGCGCGGCATAGTCGGCCTGGAAGACGTCGCCCGGTGCGCTGTGGCGGAAGGTGCCGTGCACATGGCTCGTCTGGCTCGGAATGATCGCGGCGAGCCAATATTTGTCGGTGAAGCCCAGCCAGCCGCCGCGGCCGTCGAAGCCGCGCTGGCCGTCGGCGGCGATGTCGGCATAATTGTTGCCGTAATCGGCGGCGCCGTTGAATACGCCCATCGGCCCGACATGGGCGGTCCAGCTGTCCGGATCGTGCGAGGCGCCCGTTCGGCTCACCAGCGAGAAGGGCTGAATGCCGACCGCTCCCGCACCGCGGTTCACGACGCGCTGCTCGACCGTGAAAAGATAGCCGTCGTCGACCGAGAGCTGGATCTGGAAGACCTGGCCCTGGCCGTTGTTCCAGCTCAAGGTCACCGGGCTTGCCGGAGATAGAACGGCGCCGCTCGCCTGCCAGACCGTGTCGGGGCCGGGGACGGCGACGTTCTGGCCGGTCCAGCCGAAGCCAGCGAAATAGGCGCCGGCGGCGCCCGAAGGCGAGAAGAGGCGCACCGGCGGCGAATTGGCGGCGATCGATTCGCGCTCGGTGGTCAGAAGCAGATCGTCGATCCGCGCGCCCTTGAGATTGATCGAGCCCGAAAGGCGGGGCGTGCGGATGGCGACCCTCGGGCCTTCGCGCAGCACCACGGCGCGGTCGCGCATCGCCGCCGGCGCGTTGGGGACGGCGCTCGCCTGCGGCTGCGGAGCCGGCACGCTGCGGCCGTTCTCGATCTTGGTCGCCGGCGGGTTGGCGGTCGGGAAATAGCGCTCGGAAAGCCAGCCCCAGCCGAACAGGACGAGCGCCGACAAGGCGACCGCGAGGATGATATTCTTGTGATCGTTCACCTTAGTCCCTCAACCAGCTTTCTTTTCGGGCACGGGGTCGTAGCCGGATCCCCCCCAGGGGTGGCAGCGGAGCAGCCGCCTGGCGGCCAGCCAGCTCCCGCGGAGGGCGCCATAGCGGGAAAGCGCGGTGATTGCATAGGCCGAGCAACTCGGCTGATAGCGGCAGCTCGGCGGAAGCACGCGGGAAGGCCCCAATTGCCAGCCGCGAGCGATCAGGATCAGCAGCCGGGCGATCATCGCGCCGCTTTGGCGAGGGCGCGCTTCAGATCGGCCGCGAGCTCGGCATAAGGCCGCTCGATCCCGCTCTGGCGACCGATCAGGACGTGGTCCGCGCCGGCTATGCCGGCTTGTGGCAGGATCGCGCGTGCCAGTGCGCGAAACCGCCGCTTCATGCGGTTGCGAACGACCGCGTTGCCGACCTTCTTCGAAACCGTCAGGCCGAGGCGGATCGAGGGATCCTCGTCGCCGCGCCGGCGCACCAGCAGGACGAAGCCCGGCGCGGGCGCGCGAAACCCGCCGTTCGCGGCCAGAAAGTCCGCGCGGCGGGTCAGCTTGCCGATAGGCTGCGTGGCTACGCGGACAGCTTCTTGCGGCCGCGGCCGCGGCGGGCGTTCAGAACCTTGCGGCCGCCGACGGTCGCCATCCGGGCGCGAAAGCCGTGCCTGCGCTTGCGCACGAGATTGCTCGGCTGGAAGGTGCGCTTCATCGCTCATTCCTCGTAATTCTAAGTCGAAAGAAAACGGCCGCCCCAGAATCCCACAAAAGCGATACTTTTGCGCGGACCCGATACGGCGGCCTCGTCGGAGGGGCGGATAGGGAAGGGCGCCGGCAAAGTCAATTCTCGCCTTCGCCCAGCTTGCGAATCGCTTCCCGCCGCCGAGCGCTCTCGCGGCGCAGGCTCCAGTCGGTCCACCGGCCCTTGTTCGGATGCTTGCGCTTGAAGCGCACGTAAAGGCGCTTCGCCCAGCCGGTATATTTGAGGATCAGGCTCAGCCCCGCGCCAAAGACGATGATCCCGCCCGGCCCCGGAATCGGCCCGACCAGCGGGGTGATCGCAATCAACACGAAGCCGAGCCCGACCAGAAGCCGGCGCACGAGCGGTATTTCGCCCCACGATCGGCCGACTGGTCTGTCGCTCATCTTGTCTATCTGGGGATCCAAGCTTCGCTCTCCAACTATCCGTTGCCTCTCGACTTTGCCGATCGGCCTCTTCAATAATGCGACGCGTTCGACGGCAGGGGGCATCAGTAAATGGTCGCGCATGTCGCCACGGTTGCGTTCCTGGGGCTGGAGGCGCGCGCCGTCGAGGTACAGGTTCAAATCGCCAGCGGCCTGCCGAAGTTCCTCGTCGTCGGCCTGCCCGACAAGGCGGTCGGCGAAAGCCGCGAGCGGGTCCATGCCGCGCTGGCGGCGATCGGCCTGTCGCTGCCGCCGAAGCGAATCACGGTCAACCTGTCGCCCGCCGATCTGCCCAAGGAGGGATCGCATTACGATTTGCCGATCGCGCTCGGCCTGCTCGCGGCGATGGGCGCGATCGACCGCGAGACTCTGGCCGGCTATCTCGCCGTGGGAGAGCTGAGCCTCGACGGCCGGGTGGCGCCCTCGCCGGGAGTCCTGCTCGCCGCCCTGCATGCCTCCGAGCGCGGGCTGGGCCTGATCTGCCCGGCCGCGCAGGGGCCGGAGGCGGCCTGGGCAGGCGAGGTCGAAGTCGTGGCGGCGCCGGACCTGATCGCCTTGCTGAACCACCTGCGGGGAACGGCGGTGATGGCCCCTCCGGCGCCGGGCCTCGCCGAGCCGCCCGCGATGGGGCCGGATCTCGCCCAGGTGAAAGGCCAGGAAACGGCCAAGCGCGCGCTGGAGATCGCGGCCGCCGGCGGCCACAATCTGCTGATGAGCGGGCCGCCCGGAGCGGGCAAGTCGCTGCTCGCCGCCTGCCTGCCCGCGATCCTCCCCGATCTCACGCCGTCCGAGGCGCTCGAGGTTTCGATGATCGCGTCCGTGGCCGGGGAGCTCAAGGACGGCCGGCTCATCCGCACGCGGCCCTATCGCGCGCCGCACCACAGCGCCTCGATGCCGGCGTTGGTCGGCGGCGGGCTCAAGGTTCGCCCCGGGGAGGTCAGCCTTGCCCATCTCGGGGTCCTGTTTCTCGACGAGCTGCCCGAATTCCAGCGCGGCGTGCTGGATTCCCTGCGCCAGCCGCTCGAGACCGGGCGAGTCCAGGTCGCCCGCGCCAACGCCCATGTGACCTTTCCGGCGCGGGTCCAGCTCGTCGCGGCGATGAATCCCTGCCGCTGCGGCCATCTCGGCGATCCGGCGCTCGCCTGCGCCCGGGCGCCGCGCTGCGCCGCGGACTATCAGGCCAAGGTCTCCGGGCCCTTGCTCGACCGGATCGATATTCACGTCGAGGTCGCGGCCGTCGCCGCCGCCGATCTCGTATTGCCTCCGCCGGCGGAAGGATCTCCCGAGGTCGCCAGGCGCGTCGCGGCGGCGCGCGCCGTTCAAACGCGGCGCTATGAGGAGCGCGGCATCCGCACCAATGCAGAGGCGGACGGCGAGCTGCTCGACGCGGTGGCGACGCCGGAGGAGCCGGGCCGCCGCCTGCTCGCCCAGGCGTCGGAGGCGATGCGCCTCTCCGCGCGCGGCTATCACCGCGTCATGCGCGTCGCCCGCACGATCGCCGACCTCGCCGGCAGCGAGAGCGTGGGGCGGGTGCACGTAGCGGAAGCGCTCAGCTACCGGCGGCAGGCGCCGCGCAACTAGGAGCCGCGGATGACTCGGACGCCGCCTTCGATCGAAACGCGCGGGGCGCGGACCGCCGGCCGCTGGGCGGAGCGGGTGGCGCGCGTGGCGGCCGTCTGGCTCCCCGACGTGCGGTAGAGGACCGGACGTTCGACCAGGCGGCGCTCGACGATCGGGATTTCCACCATCGCCTGCTGGACCCGCGCGCGCGCCTGCCTTCCCGGGCTGGCATAGCGCACCGGGGGCGCGGCTTCAGGTTCTTCGGCCGACGGCGCCTGATCGAAGGCTTCGGCCAGGCCTCCATAGCCGGGGCGGCGATAGAAGATGTGCGCTCCGATCACCGTCTGCTGGACCAGGCTCGGCGCCCAATAGGGGCGGATCGCGGTCGTGTGATAGTTGGTGGCGAGGCCCACGGGACGATAGACGCTGCCGCGCAGGGCCGACGCCGCGATGCTCCGCGCGACGTCCCACGCATAAGGCTCGATGCCGCGGCCCATCGAGCCGTCGCAGGTGAAGCTGAACTGGCAGCCAGTGACCCGCTCGGATCCCTGGTAGACGACGCCGCAGACGCTGTTGGGGTAGGCCGGATGGCGGACCCTGTTGAGCACCACTTGCGCGACCGCCCGCTGGCCTTCCTCGGATTCGCTGCGCGCCTCGTAATAAACCGCTTCGGTCAGGCATTGCAGCGAGCGTTCGAACATCTCGGGATCGGGGCTGGCGGCGAACGGCTCAGCCGCGTCCGAGGCGCGGGCAGGCGCGCCAGACAGGAGAACCAGCGCCGCAAGGGCGAGGGAAACGATCGGTCGCATATGGGTCGGCTTTCCTCCGCCTCGCGAGCTTTAGCGGCGGAGGCTTGGCAACCCGTTAATGCGGGGAAATCGCAGGCTCGGCGCCTCACCCTCGGCGAAAGCCGAACCCCGGCGCGGCCGGCGCTTCCGTGCCGATATGCTTGCCGCAGACCCGGCACCATGTGCGCCCGAGGCCCGATTCGGCGTCCCGGCCGCGCGACACGAAGCCGTGGGGGCAGTGATAGGGGGCGTTGCTGCCATGGTCGCGCCGGATCTGGGCATATTGCTCGCGCGCCTTGCGCAGCCGGGTTCTGCCGATCATGCCGAGACCGTAGACGATCCCCAGAATGAGAAGCACGCCCCAGCCGACAATCGAGAATAGGGACATGTACTCACCCCGTTGAACAGGCTCGTCGTATCGTCCCCCAGAACTCACGGATAGACGATCTCAAGTTAAGAAACGCTTTTGAGCGGCCGTTCTTTTGTTCGATCGCGAAGCGCAGGGCTGATTGCTACGCACGCCCGGCGAAGCGGCGCCGGAATCCCCGACGCCGCATTCGCACATCATTGCTTGTTGGCCTCCGCGGGCTGGGCGGGCTGCTGCGCCGGCTGTTGCTGGACCACGACGGGAGGGGTTTCGACTCGAATGTCCGGAAGCTCGATCTTGGGCGTCTCGATGCCGACATTGATGTTGGTCTCGTCGGCCGCGCGCTGGAGATATCCTCCGAAATAGAGGAAGGCGAGCACAGCGATCACCAGCACGACGAGGATCGCCGCTATGGCGCCGCCTCCGCCGCCGCCCCGGTCGCCGCTCGCGACCACCACCGTCTCGCGTTCCACGGGCCTGTCGTCGTCCATCGTCTCGCTCCTGTTTGTTGCGGGTCGAGAACGGGCCGCACAACGCGCGGTTCCGGGGAAAGGAGGTTAATGGGCGGACCGAAAACCGATGCCTTGTGAACGACGCGCTGTGGGAGGCGCTCAACGAGAAGCGTTGGAGACGGCGGGGCGCAAGTATTTGTGCACCGAGCACCGCATTCATGATAATATTATCCCCGATAATCTCATTGGGGAGGGATGATCATGGAAAATTCGCTCAGTCGACGCCAGTTGATCAAGACGGGGGCAGCTGCGACCTTCGTCGCCGGCACTCAGTTGTTCGTCGGCGTGCCCGCTCTCGCGGATTACGCGGCCGGGCCGACCATGAGGCGCAATGCTTCCACGATGGCGGAGAACGACCCGATCCTCAGGGGCTACCGCCGCGCAATCCGGGCGATGCGCCTGCTCCCCAACAACAATCCGTGCAGCTGGTTCTATCAGGCCGCGATCCACGGCACGACCGACCCGGCCAACCTTCCCTCGTGGAATACATGCCACACCGACCCGGCCTTCTTTTGGGCCTGGCACCGCATGTACCTCTATTTCTTCGAGCGGATCGTCCGGAAGCAGTCCGGCATGTACGACTGGGCGATCCCCTATTGGGACTGGGGCAACCCCGCCGAGCGCGCGCTTCCCGCCCCGTTCCGCGTCACCACCGACGCGCAGCTGTTCGATGCCTCCCGCGACGCGGGCGTGAATGCCGGCACCCCGTTGTCGGCTTCCCTCGGAACGTCCGTGACGAGCGCCATGACGTTGCTGGACTATTTCAACACGCAAAGCTCCGTGAACGGGCCGCACGGCTCCGTCCACGGCGCAGTCAGCGGGAACATGTGCTGCGTCGTGACCGCGGCGCTGGACCCGATCTTCTACCTGCACCACGCCCATGTCGACCGGCTCTGGAACCTGTGGCTGGCGCAGGGCGGCGGCCGGAGCAGCCCGGTCGGGAATACGACCTGGCGCAACACGACCTATACCTTCTTTGACGAATGCTGCGAGCCGGTCAGCCTGAAAGGCTGCGACGTGCTGCGCGCCGCGCTGCAACTGAGCTACGCCTATGAAGGCGAGCCGCCCCAGGTGAATCAATATTGCCCGCGCATATTCAACCCTGCGGTCCTGGAGGTCGCGATCCTGGCGCTGTCGCGGCGGCCGCTCGTGCTGGAGCGGATTCCGGTGAGGGTACCGCTCATTCCGCCCGAGGCGCGAAACGCGGTCCCGCGGCTGCGCGAGACGGTGCGGATGCGGGAGCGCAATGTCGCCCTTCAGATCCGCAATGTCGAGGCCGACAGGGCACCGGAAATCAGCTGGGAGGTGCATGTCGGACCGCGGGGAACTGCCCCCAATGAGCGGACTCTCATCGGGATTTTCGCGTTGTTCGGGGCCGGCATCAAGGACCGCGCCCACCATTACCATCCCGCCGAATTCGTCTTCCCGCTGGGCCGGGTCCTGCGCGACCTCGATCCCGCGACGCTGGAAGTGACGTTCGTGCCGGTCTCCGGGCTCGATCGCGGCCGGCGCGCCGAGACGGTGCAACCGCGTGCCCCGGTCCGGATCGGCGAGGTCGCCATCATCGTCGACGCGCCGATGCCGCAGCCGCCGCGCGACGAGCAGGAAAGGCTCCGCCGCGAGGAGGAACAGCGATAGGGCTCAGGCTTCGGGCAAAAAATCGGGTACCGAAAGGTAGCGCTCGCCGGTGTCGTAGTTGAAGCCGAGGATGCGCTTGCCCGAAAGCTCGGGAAGCTTCTGCGCGATCGCCGCCAGCGTCGCGCCGGAGCTGATGCCGACCAGCATCCCTTCCTCGCGCGCGGCGCGGCGGGCCATTTCCTTGGCGTCGGCCGGGTCGACCTGGATGATTCCGTCGAGCCGGCTGGTGTCCATGATCGCCGGAATGAAGCCGGCGCCGATGCCCTGGATCGGATGCGGCCCGGGATCGCCGCCCGAAAGGACCGGCGACAGGGTCGGCTCGACCGCGAACACTTGCAGGCCCGGCCATTCCGCCTTCAGCACCTCGGCGCAGGCCGTGATGTGACCGCCGGTGCCGACGCCGGTGATCAGAGCGTCGATCGGCGCGTCGCCGAAGTCGGCGAGGATCTCCCGCGCCGTGGTCCGCCGGTGGACCTCGAGATTGGCCGGATTTTCGAACTGCTGCGGCATCCAGCTGTTCCCGGTCGCCGCGATCAGCTCCTCGGCGCGGGCGATCGCGCCCTTCATGCCCTTTTCCTTGGGCGTGAGATCGAAGCTCGCGCCATAAGCGAGCATCAGCCTGCGACGCTCCAGGCTCATGCTCTCGGGCATGACGAGCACCAGCTTGTAGCCCTTGACCGCGGCGACCATCGCCAGGCCGATCCCGGTATTGCCGCTGGTCGGCTCGATGATCGTCCCGCCGGGCTTGAGCCTGCCGGAGGCCTCGGCGTCTTCGACCATGGCCAGCGCGATCCGGTCCTTGACCGAGGCGCCCGGATTGGAGCGCTCCTGCTTGATCCACACCTCGGCGTCGCCGAACAGGCGGTTGACGCGGACATGGGGCGTGTTGCCGATCGTCTCGAGAATGTTGCCGGCTTTCATGGCTGTGCTCCTGTTGCGAGGGCGGTTAGGATCGGGGGGTGACGAAATCCTATCTTGCCGTTCCCGCCGCTTTCGACGCGGCGGAATGCGACGCGATCATAGCATTGGCGGGCGCGATGGAAGCCGCGCCGGTTTACGGCGGCGGCGAACGGCAGATCGATCCGGCGGTGCGCAACGTCCGCTCGCGCCTGATCGCGCGCGCCGAGGCGGGTTGGTTGTTCGAGCGCCTCGACGCCTTGCTGGCGCTCGGCGGGGCAGAGTTCGGCCTGCCTGTCGGCCCGATTGCCGAGCAGATCCAGCTGCTGCGCTACGACGAGGGCGGCCATTTCGCGCTGTGGCACACCGATGGCGGGACCGACGCCGACCGGCAGCGCCTCGTTTCCCTCTCGATCGAGCTGTCCGAGCGGGAGGATTATGAGGGCGGTGAGCTGGAGACCGTTCCCGACCTGATCGGCCGCACGCGCACCCTTCCGCGCGGCAGCGCCCAGCTCTTTCCCTCGCGCGCGCTTCACCGGGTGACTCCGGTGACCCGCGGCACGCGCTGGGCGCTGGTCGCCTGGACGGGCGGGCCCTGACGTCATTCGGCGGCCTTGAGCTCGGGCGGGTCGAAGTTTCGGGCGCGCCGAAGCTCGGGAAACCATTTGGCCCACAGCAGGGTCACGCCGATGGCGCCGATCCCGCCGGCGACCACCGCGGCCACCGGCCCGATGACCGCGGCGAGAAAGCCGCTTTCCGCCTCGCCCAGCTCGTTCGACGCGGAGATGAACAAAGACGAGACCGCGCCCACGCGCCCGCGCTTGTCGTCCGGCGTATGGAGCTGGATCAGCGATTGGCGGACGTAGACGGAGAGCATGTCGGCCGCGCCGAGCAAGGCGAGGCAGACGAGCGACAATTCCATCGAGCGCGACAGGCCGAAGACGATCGTCGCCGCGCCGAACGCCGCCACCGCTCCGAGCATCTTGAGCCCGACCTCGTTCTTCAGGGGGCGGAAGGAAAAATAGATGGCGGTCAACGTCGCGCCGAGCGCCGGCGCGGCGCGCAGATGGCCGAGGCCGGTGGGGCCGGCGTGGAGGATATCGCGCGCGAACACCGGCAGCATCGCCGTCGCGCCCCCGAGCAGGACCGCGAACAGATCGAGCGAGATCGCCCCCAGCACGAGCTTGTTGCCGCGCACGTAGCGAAGCCCGTCGACCATCTGGTGCCAGGGATGCTTCGAGCCTTCGATCGGGGTTCGAGGCTTCGACCCGATCATGAACATGCACAGCAGCGACAGCGCGAACAGGCCGGCCGCGACCGCATAGGGCGCGGGCGGCGCCCAGGCGTAGAGATAGCCGCCGAGCGCGGGCCCGACGATCGATCCGGATTGCCAGGCGATCGAGCTCATCGCGATCGCCTTTGGCAGTATCTCGCGCGGGACGAGGTTGGGCGAGAGGGCCTGCAAGGCCGGCATGGCGAAGGCGCGCGCCACGCCGAGCAAGGCGGCGACGGCGAAGAGTATGGGAAGGGTGATCGTGCCCTGCCAGGAGCACCAGCCAAGGATGCCCGCGCAGAGCAGTTCGAGCGCGATCGTCGCCCGGGCGATGAAGCGCCGGTCGAGCCGGTCGGCGGTCCAGCCTGTCACCAGCGTAAGCGCGAACAGAGGAACGAACTGGACGACTCCGACGAGACCGAGCTGGAACGAGGCGGCCTTCAGATCCATGGTCTGGCGGGCGATGTCGTAGACCTGCCAGCCGATGACGATCACGGTGATCATCTGCGCGATCGTCGAGGCCAGCCGGGCCACCCAGTAGAAACGGAAATCGCGAACGGCGAAGGGCGAGCTCGGCTGCATCAGGCGGCAGTTAGGCCGCCGGGCGGGAGGCTTCAACATCGCCGTCGCGATATTTGCGGAAGGCCATGCTGGCGCCGGAACGAAATCCCCCGCAAAAGCGCTTGGGGCCTTTGGGGACGTGGAGGGTGCGATGAAGCATGGGTTCACGGCTTTGCTGGTTTCGGCGGCCGCTTTGGCGCTGGCGGCCTGCGCGACGGGACCGGGCTCGCCTCCGCCGCCCGACGTCCAGGCCGGGGAGACTTGGCCCGCCTTCATGGCCCGCTACATCGATCAGGATTTCCGCGCCAATCCGGCCTTCGCGGTGGTCCAGGGAAAGCACGAATATGACGGCCGGCTGCCCGACTGGAGCGAAACGGGGCTTCAGAACGAGAAAGCGCGGCTGCGAAGCGCGCTTGCCGCCGCCGAGGCCTTCGATCCCCGCCGCCTCACCCCGGAGCAGCGGTTCGAGCGCGACTACCTGATGGCCCGCACGCGCGGCGCGCTCTTCTGGGTGGACGCCGCCGATCAGCCACACAGCAACCCCGCTTATTACATGAACAACGGGCTCGATCCGTCGGTCTACGTCACCCGGCCCTACGCGCCTGCCGCGACCCGGCTCAGGGCCTTCATCGCCTATCTGCGCGAGATCCCGCGCGCCGCCGGGCAGATCCGGGCCAATTTGCGCACGCCGCTTCCGGTCAGCTTCATCGACTACGGCAAGTCCGCCTTCGGCGGCTTCGCGGAATATTATCCCGGCGACGGCACCCGGGCCTTCGCCGAAGTCCGGGATGCCGAGCTCCAGGCCGAACTTCGAACGGCGGCGCGAGAGGCGGCGCGTGCGATGCGGGGCCTCGCCGACTGGCTCGAAGCCCAGCGGCCGCGGGCGACGACGAACTTCGCCCTCGGGCCGGAGCGGTTCGCCCAAATGATCCGCGACACCGAGATGGTCGACGTGCCGCTGGCCGAGCTCGAGGCGATCGGCCGCGCCGATCTGCTCCGCAACCAGCAGGCGCTGCAGGCCGCCTGCGCCCAATTCGCGCCCGGCGCGACGGTGCCCGCCTGCATGGACCGGATGAACGCGCGCAAGCCCGAGGGCGGCCCGGTCGCCGGTGCGCGGCGGCAGCTGGCCGGCCTGAGGCAATTCATCCGCGACCACGATCTGGTCAGCATTCCCGGAACCGAGGAAGCCCATGTCGAGGAGGCGCCGCCCTACAATAGGCAGAACTCGGCCTATATCGACATTCCGGGACCCTACGAGACCGGCCTGCCCTCGGTCTATTATATCGCCCCGCCGGACCCGAGCTGGACGCCCGAAGTCCAGGCCGCGTTCGTTCCCGGCGAGGCGGACCTCATGTTCACCTCGGTCCACGAAGTCTGGCCCGGCCACTTCCTCAACTTCCTCCACGCCAACCGCTCGCCCTTCACCTTCGGCCGGGTCTATGTCGGCTATGCCTTCGCGGAAGGCTGGGCCCATTATGCCGAAGAGATGATGTGGGACGCGGGGCTCGGCAATGGCGACGCCGAGACCCATGTCGGCCAGCTCTCCAACGCCCTGCTGCGCGATTGCCGCTTCCTCTCGGCGATCGGAATGCACACCGGGCGGATGACCCAGGCGCAGTCGCGGGCGATGTTCCGCGAGCAATGCTATCAGGACGAAGGCAATGCCCGTCAGCAGGCGGCGCGCGGCACCTACGATCCCGCCTATCTCAACTATACGATGGGCAAGCTGATGATCAGGCGCCTGCGCGAGGATTGGGTGCGCGGCCATGGCGGGCGGAGCGGCTGGAAGGCGTTCCATGACCGCTTCCTCAGCTTCGGCGGCCCGCCGATCCCGTTGGTTAGGGCGCAGATGATGGGCGGTACGCCGAGGGCCGTGTTCTAACCTTCTCGCTCATCCTGAGGAGGGACTGAGCTTGGCGAAGGCCCGTCTCGAAGGACCGTCCTTCGAGACGCCGTTTCGACAGGCTCAACGGCTCCTCAGGATGAGCGGGAAATGGCGCGTGCGGTTCAAGCGCCCCCTATCCCGTAGAAGTCGCTGATCCCGGTGAGCAGGAATTGCATGCCGATGGCGATCAGGAGGAAACCGAAAATCTTGGTCATCGCGTCGATCCCGCCCTGGCCGAGGAAGCGGACCATCATCGCCGCCCCGCGCAGCACGAGGAGCGAGAAGAGCAGGGTAAGCGCCATTCCCGCGATCACTCCGGCGTAGATCAGCACGAAATCTTCCGGATAGTGGCTGCGGATCTGGGCGGCGGCGGTGAGCACGACGGAAATCGAGCCCGGCCCGGCGAGGCTCGGCATGGCGAGCGGCGTGAAAGCGACGTCGCGCGCCTGGGGCTGGCCTTCGGCACCGGCGGCCTGGGGCGCCGCGGGCGGAGGAAACAGCATGCGGAAGCCGATGAAGCCGATGATCAGCCCCCCGGCTACTCTGAGGCCCGGCACCGAGATGCCGAAGAAATCGATGATCCAGGCGCCGAGCAGAAGGAAGGTGACGAGGATCGCGAAGGCGTAAATGCAGGCGAGCAGCGCCTGGCGGTTGCGCCACTTGTCGTCGAAGCCCGCGGTCAGCGAGACGAACAAGGGCGCGGTGCTGAACGGGTTCATGATCGGCAGCAGCGCGCCGACGGTGAGCATGATCGCCTGGCCGAAGATCGTGATCGCCTCTCTCCCGCAAGGATGCCCGGCTGAAATGGAGGGAGCGCCCGCGCGACTCAATGCGGGTTTGTCCCGAGAGAGGCGCGCGATGAGGCGCGGAACTACCGCCGATCTCCACCCGTTGCGGTTCAGAAGGAGATTCCAACATGCGTAAAGTGCTGCTCACGATGAGCGCGGCGACGATCGCGCTCGCGGCGCCGCTTCAGGCGCAAGGCCATGGCGGCGGACACGGCGGCGGCCATGGCGGCGGCCAGGGTCATGGCCAGGCTCAGAACAGGCACGGCGGCGGCGGTGGCGGCGATCACGGCAACGGTAACGCCCATCAGGCCCGCGGCGCCGACGACGCTCAGCGCGGCCGCGGCCATGAGGCGCGCGCCGAAGCGCAGCGCCCGGATCGCGGCGGCGCGGTCCATGTCGCCGAGGAGCCGGGCCGGGGTCATGGCCGCGGCCATGCCGAGGATCGCGGACGCCCCGTCGCCCACGTTCGCAACGAGGACGTGCTTCGCCCCGGCGTCCGCCTCGACGGCAACGGCCGCGGGCGCGGCCATGCAGAGGACCGCGGGCGCGCCCGCCTCGAGCGCCGGGCGGTTCTGGTCACCAATCCGGCGGAGATCGTGCGGGTCCGCTGGGAGCCGGCCCGGGGCCTGGTGAACGGCTGCCCGCCGGGCCTCGCCCGCCGCAACAACGGCTGCCTGCCGCCGGGCCAGGCGCGCCACCTCGCCGAGCGGAGCTGGGACGCAAGCCTGTGGCCGCGCTACCGCGAGGGCAATTACGCTTATGCTGACGGCTATCTCTACAAGCTTGCCCCGAGCGGCATGGTCCAGGGCTTCGTTCCGCTTGCCGGCGGCGCCTTGTGGCAGGGCAATCCCTGGCCCGCCAGCTACGGCTACGCCCCCGTGCCGACCTATCTCAGCCAATATTACGGTTGGAACGATCCTTACGATTATCGCTACGCCGACGGCGTGGTCTATGGGCTCGATCCGCAGACGCAGATGATCCAGCAGGTGGCCGGGCTGCTCACCGGCGATCAGTGGAATATCGGCCAGGCGATGCCGACGGGCTACGACATCTACAACGTGCCCTACGCCTATCGCGGCCAATATTACGACACGCCGGACAACATGTACCGCTACAGCGACGGCTACATCTACCAGATGGATCCGACGACCCAGCTGGTGCAGGCGGCGATCAGCCTGCTTTCCTGACCGCAGGTCATCAGAAGGACGAAACGCATGAACCTTTCGCGCATCGGCTTGGCGGCGGCCACCGCCGTCGTCCTCCTCGCCGGCTGCAACCGCGCCGCGGACAGCGGCAACGCGACCGCCGCGAACGGCGCGGCGGCGGCCAACACGGCTGAGCCAGGCAGCCAGACAGTCGCGGCGGCTTTGGCGGGAGACGGCGACCTTGGAAAGCTGAACGAGATTGCCGGCAATGCGGGCCTGGCTGATCTGCTCGGCGGCACCGGCCCCTACACCGTCTTCGCGCCCGACAATGGCGCGTTCAACGCCCTGGGCGCTCAGGCCGATGCGCTGAAGGGGGAGGCGATGCGGCCGCAGGCCATCGCTCTGCTCCGCGCCCATATCGTCCCGGGCGTCGTCACCCGCCGCGATCTCGAGGCGGCGCTGGCGCGGGGCGGGTCGCGGCCGACGCAGATGCGAACCATGGCCGGCGGCACGCTGACCTTCACCCGCGACGGCGACGCGATCGTCGTCGCCTCGGACACGGGCGGGCGAGGGCGGCTGGTCGAGGAGACCTTGGCGTCGAACGGGGCGATCGAGCGGATCGACGGGTTGCTCGTTGCGGCGGACGCGCCGGCGCGCTGAGGCGCCCACTGCACCGATCGCTAGGCGAGGGATCGCGAGTCGAGGAGGCGCGCAAGCGGCGGCAAGCGAGGAGTTGGCGCAATATCGCATTACCTTCCGCGCGGCGGCGATCGCGTATTGCCAGTCAATCGAAGCCTTTATCTCGGGAAAGGGCGTGCCCGATGCCGCCGGGCGATTCGTGAAGCAATCGCCGAACATGCTTCAGTAACCTGGTGCACTGTCACAGATTTCCGGAGTTTTCCGCCGATTAGTGCTCAAAGTTAATCGCGTGCGAAAGGCCATGCAGATATCAAGGCCTCGGACGATCCCTTGAAGACGCTGCGATCTACGCGACCAGCGCCTGGAGTTACTTGAGGTTGCGGCCCAGACCTGCCGTCGGTGTATTGCCAGAGCGTCCAGTCGTCCCATCCTTCAGGCAGGGACTGACGAGGGAGGTTGTATGTGGGCGGCGGATACTCATCGTACCACAATATGCCTCGTGTGACGATCGACTCGCCGTTTCCGTGCATCAGAGTTCGAAGAAGACGCCGTCCATAGATAGCTGGATATCGACCCAATCGTTGACGCACTCGTTCAACGAATAGACGCATATTTTCAAACGTGCCATGTTTCTCACAATCAAAACATATAAACTCATCGTCTCTGGGTCTTACAAAACCAATATAATGATCAGCCTGTCGAACGCCGTCTGATCCTTCTAAGCCCGCAAAGTGATAAGATCCCCATAGCAAGCCTGCTTCGCGAGCCTTATCCCGGCGATATAGATACTTAGCATCTTCTACGTCTATGCCCTCAGTGCCTTGTGTATTATAGCAATAATCCCAGCCTGCTTCATCTCTAGCCAATCGATATCACCATCCTGGTGGCGGGAAAGATCGACAACTGCGGTAGACCAAGCTTGATTTAAAGTCATCTTGGTGTTCCTTCGATGTCTGGGCTCAGACCTATACCACAAAGCTACAGATTATTCCACGCTCACGAAGCTATCCAACACCCGCTTGCGCCCCGCCTTCTCGAAATCGATCTCCAGTTTGTTGCCCTCGATCTCGGCCACCCTGCCGTAGCCGAACTTCGAGTGGAAGACCCGCTGGCCGAGTGCGATGTCGCTCCTCCCCGGATTCCCGAGGCTGATCGCGCTGGCCTTGACCTCCAGCACCCGCGAGGGCGTGCGCTCGAACGCTCCGCTGGAGGCGGCGCGTTGCCAGCCGGGGCCGCGGCCGTTGCCTCGCGCGACGTTGGCGAAGGGGTCGGCGCGTTCGGACCAGTTGGCGCGCCAGAGCGAGGCGCCGCCGGTCATGCTCGTTTCCGCCTCGATATGCGCCTCGGGCAGCTCGGTGACGAAGCGGCTGGGGATGGACGAGGTCCACTGGCCGTAGATCCGGCGGTTGGCGGCGTGGAGGATGACGCATTTGCGCCGCGCCCGAGTGATCGCGACGTAGGCGAGGCGGCGCTCCTCCTCCAATGACGCATTGCCGCCCTCGTCCATCGCGCGCTGCGAGGGGAAGACGCCTTCCTCCCAGCCGGCGAGGAAGACGGTGTCGAATTCCAGCCCCTTGGCGGCGTGGATGGTCATGATCGTGACCTTGTCGGTCTCCCGGTCGGCGTCGTTGTCCATGACCAGGCTGACATGTTCGAGGAAGGCGCCGAGAGTCTCGTATTCCTCCATCGCCCGCGCCAGCTCGGCGAGGTTCTCGAGCCGGCCGGCGCTCTCGGCCGAGCGGTCGGCCTGGAGCATCGCGGTGTAGCCGCTCTCGTCGAGGATGAGGCGGGCGAGCTCGGGATGCGGCATCTCGTCGTCGAGCTTCGCGCGCCAGCGGGCGAAATCGCCCACCAGATTGCCGAGCGATTTGCGCGCGGCGCCGGTCAGCTCGTCCGTGTCGAGGATTCGGGCGGCGGCGAGGGAGAGGGGAATGCTCTCGGCTCGGGCGAGCTGGTGGAGCTTGGCGATCGCCTTGTCGCCGAGGCCGCGCTTGGGCGTGTTGACGATCCGTTCGAAGGCGAGATCGTCGGCGGGCTGCGCGATGACTCGGAGATATGCGAGCGCGTCGCGAATCTCGGCGCGCTCGTAGAAGCGGAAGCCGCCGACGATCCGGTAGGGCAGGCCGATGGCGATGAAGCGGTCCTCGAGCTCGCGGGTCTGGAACTGGGCGCGGACCAGGATCGCGCAATCGTCGAGGCGGCCTCCGCGATGCTGGATCGTCTCCAGCTCCTCGCCGATCCGGCGCGCCTCCTCCGGCCCGTCCCAGACGCCGATCACCTGGACCTTGTCGCCCTCGTCGACCTCGGTCCAGAGCGTCTTCCCGAGCCGGCCCGAATTCTGGGCGATCAGGCCCGAGGCGGCGGCGAGGATGTTCGGCGTCGAGCGGTAATTTTGCTCAAGCCTGATAATAACGGCGCCCGGGAAGTCCTTCTCAAAACGCAAGATATTGGAGACCTCGGCCCCGCGCCAGGAGTAGATCGACTGGTCATCGTCGCCGACGCAGCAGATATTCTTTCGCTCCTGGGCGAGCAGGCGGAGCCAGAGATACTGGGCCTGGTTGGTGTCCTGATATTCGTCGACCAGGATATATTTGAAGCGCTGCTGGTAATGCTCCAGCACGTCGCGGTGGCCTTTCAGGATCACCAGCATGTGCAGCAGCAGATCGCCGAAATCGCAGGCGTTGAGGTCGCGAAGGCGCGCCTGATAGACCGCGTAAAGCTTGGCGCCCTTGCCGTTGGCATAGCCTTCCGCCTCGCCGGCATCGACCTGGTCGGGAGTCCAGCCCTTGTTCTTCCAGCGGTCGATCATCCCGGCAATCATCCGCGCCGGCCAGCGTTTCTCGTCGATGTCGGCGGCGGCGATCAGCTGCTTGAGCAGGCGCAGTTGATCGTCGGTGTCGAGGATGGTGAAATTGCTCTTGAGGCCGACCAGCTCGGCGTGGCGGCGGAGCATCTTGGCGCCGATCGAATGGAAGGTGCCGAGCCAGGGCATGCCCTCGACGACCTCGCCGACGATCCGGCCGACCCGCTCGCGCATCTCGCGCGCGGCCTTGTTGGTGAAAGTCACGGAGAGCAGCTCGGAGGGCCAGGCCCGCCGCGTGTAGAGGAGGTGCGCCAGCCGTGCGGTCAGCGCCGCGGTCTTCCCGGTGCCGGCGCCGGCGAGCACCAGCAGCGGGCCCTCGGTGGTCAGCACCGCCTCGCGCTGCGGCGGGTTGAGGCCGGCGAGATAAGGCGGTTCGTTGGCGGGAGCGTCGGTCACGGGCGAACAGGTAGAGAACGGGAGCGCTTCACTCAACGCCTCATGCGGGGTTTCGAAGCAAAATCACCGTCGCCTTGCCGAATCGGCGCTCGACCGCAAGCTCCAGGCCCGGTGGAGGAACCAGAGTCTCGCCGTGCAGCTCCACGCTCAGCCAGCCGCCGGGTGCGAGCCAGGCCGGGGCCCGGTCGAGCGCGGCCTGGGCGAGGCCCTTGCCATAGGGCGGGTCCATCAGGACGAGGTCGCAGGGCGGAAGCGACACATGCTCGACGGATTGGGCGCGAACGTCGCTCCGCGCCTCCGCACCGAGCCTGGCGATGTTGCGCTTGAGGATATCGAGCGCGGCGCGGTCCTTCTCGACGAACGCGCAATGGGCGGCGCCACGCGAGAGCGCCTCCAGGCCGAGCGCGCCGGTGCCGGCGAAGAGATCGGCGACCTTCAGGCCCTCGAAGCTGCCGAGGCGGCTCTGCAGCATCGAGAACAGGCCTTCGCGGGCGCGGTCGCTGGTCGGGCGGGTGGCGTGGCCCGACGGCGCCCCGATCGTCCGCCCCCGCCATTGTCCGGCGATGATCCTCACGTCTAGCCGCGCTTGCCCGGCGGGCGGCCTTTGGGACCGCCGCGGCCGGGGCCGCCACGAGTGGGAGTGCCCCTTGCCGGGCCGCTGCGTTGGGGGCGGCCTCCGGGCTTGCCGCGGCGTTCGCGTTCCTCTCGCCGAGGGCCTGAACGGACTCGATCTTCGCGTGGCGGCACATTGCGGGCCGGGCCCGTGCGCGCTCGCTCTTCGCGGGGAGGGCCGGTGCGGGCGCGCGAGGGCCGCGGTGGGGCGTCGGCGGGGCGTTCCTCGCGGGGAGGGCCGGTGCGCGCGCGCGGCGGCCGGGCGGGGGCGACGGCGGGGCGCTCGTCTCGCGGCGCATTACGCCGGACGAAGGCGCGCTTCGGCGCCGGAGGGCGGGCAGGGCGCGGCCTGTGTTCGCTCGATTCCGGCGCGGCCATCGGCTTGAGGCCGCTCAGCATGCGGCGGAACTCGACCAGATCGTGCTGGCGCACCTCCTCGACCGCGCCGGGCGCCAGATCGGCGACGGGGAAGGGGCCGTAGGCGGTGCGGATCAGGCGGGAGACCTGCAGGCCGAGATGCTCGAGCACCCGGCGGACTTCGCGGTTCTTGCCTTCGCGAAGGCGCATCTCGACCCAGGCGTTGCGGCCGGTGCGCCGCTCCAGATTGGCGTCGATCGCGCCGTAGCGGACGCCCTCGATCTCGATGCCGTGGATCAGCTCCTCGAGCTGCGCCTGGCTAATCTCGCCGAACACGCGGGCGCGATAGCTGCGTTCGACGCCGGTGGCGGGCAGCTCGAGCTGGCGCTTGAGCTCGCCGTCGGTGGTGAGCAGAAGCAGCCCCTCGGTGTTGAGGTCGAGCCGGCCGACCGGCATCACCCGGGGCAGGTCCTTCGGCAGGCGGTCGTAGATGGTCGGGCGGCCCTTGGGGTCGCGCTCGGCGGTGAGAAGTCCGGCCGGCTTGTGGTAGCGGAACAGGCGCGCGGGGGCGGGCGCCTTGACCGGCTGGCCGTCGACCGTGACTCCGTGGAGCGAGGCCAGCAGAGTCGCGGGCGTTTCGACCGTCTTCCCGTCGATCGCGATTCGCCCTTCGGCGATCATCCGCTCGATTTCGCGCCGCGAAGCGACGCCCGCGCGGGCCATCAGCTTGGCGATGCGCTGCGTGTCTTTGGTCGATTCCTTAAGCGGGGCCATATTTGGTCTCTTGTCCCGGGCGGTTCGAGGCGAATATTCGTAGCCCCGATTGCGGCGCGGGGCACCAACGTCCAGATCGTCCGTTACGCCAGCGAACGAAAAAACAGGGAGGCACGCGCACTACATGCTCTTTGCCAAGCGCGAAAGGTCGATCCGGCGGATCCTGATCGTCGAGGACGAGCCTCTGGTCGCCTTCGACAACGAACATATGCTCAAGGACGACGATTACGAGATCGTCGCGACGGTCGATTCTTATGCCGACGCGGCCGAGGCGATCGACGCGAACGAGATCGACCTGGTGATGACCGACCTCAGCCTGGCCGGCGAGGGCTCGGGCGTCGACGTCGCGCGCGCGGCGCAGGCGAAGGGTGTCCCCGTGCTGTTCGTCACCGCCCATTATTGCGCCGAGGATGCCAAGGCGCTCGCGCTCGGCTGCCTGGCCAAGCCCTATTCCGAAAAGGTGCTGCTCGACGCCCTTGCCGCGGTCGACCGGCACATCCAGGGGGAAAAGCCGAAACGCCGGCCGAAGCAGCTCACGCTCTACGCGCCTGCTTCTAGCTGAGCGCCCGCTCCACCTCGTCGTGGAAGCGGCGGATGCCGGTTTCGAGCGTGCCCAAAGTCACCACATCGATCGAGCCCGAGGCGAGGCCGTTCTGGCCGAGCGCGGCGGCGCGATAATCCTCGCCGGCGAAGACGCCTTCGTCGAGCAGGGTCCAGCTCTTCTCCCAATGGCCGACCTCCTCGGGGCTCGAGGGCGCCTGCGGGATCAGCATGAAATCCTCGACGAGGGTGCGGCCCTCGTTCTGCGGCATCAGCACCATCAGGTTCACGTAATCCGGGCTCATGATTATGATCGTCGCCGGGAGGAGCTGGTAGGCGAAGGTGATCACGGCGCGCAGCGCCGCCCAATCGTGATGGTCGACGCTGGCGAGATAGTCGGTCCGGCCGACCGCCGAGCGCTGGTGGACGCCGATCGTGTCGCCGACCGTGATTCCGTCGGTGAAGAAGCGGGCGATGGTCTGCGAATGGAGCCGCTGGACGTGGTAGCTTTCGAGGAACGCGTCCATGATCAGCTTCCAGTTGGCGGCGACGTCGTGGACCTTGCGGCGAAACAGGTGATGGCCGGCGAGGCCGAACGCGTCGAATTCGGGCGCGAGCGCCCGGCCGTCGGCGAAGTCCGTGCTCTCGCGGGCGAACCAGATCAGCCCGCCGGCCTCGATGTTGGGCAGCTCCTTCAGATGATGGTCGGCCTTGTCGAGCCCGGGAAAGCTGTCCGGACGCGGCATCGCCGCAAGCGCGCCGTCGGCGGCGTAGGTCCAGGCGTGGTAGGGGCAGACGATGCGCGGGCATTTGTGGACGTCGCCCTGCTCGACCAGCCGCGTGCCGCGGTGGCGGCAGACGTTCCAAAAGACATGCGCGATGCCTTGCTTGTCGCGCGTCAGCAGCAGCGGGATGCCGAAGCCATCGTGGGCGACCGCCATGTTCGGTTGCGGGAGCAGGGCGGAAGGGGCGATGACCATTGGTATCCGGTCGAACAGCTTCGCCTTCTCGGCGGCGAAGCGCGCGGGATCGGTATAGACGGAAGCGGGGACGGTGGTGATCCCCGAGCCCGTCATTTCGCCGCCTTCGACGATCTTGCGGGCGAGATTGAGCTGGCCTTGCGTCGGCCGCTGCCGGATCGGCATGTCCATTCCGCGATCTTGCGCCGCGTCGCCACGCAAGGCAAGTTTCGGCCCTTCCGTAGGGGCTAGGCGGGCGGGATCGACTCGTTACAACAAGGCATGAGCAGAAGCCAGCTTGCCGCAATCATCGTCGTCGCGATCATCGCGCTGGGTTACGTCCTGGCGAGGATTCTGGGCGACCGAATGCCGCGCCGGATGCGCGCCTATTTCGAGCGCGAACCGATGGCCGCCTTCTTTGTCGGCCTGTCGTCCGGTGCCCCCTATGCGATGATCGGAGCGACCCTGACGAGCCGATTGGCGCAGTCCGGCATCGAAGCGAGCAGCGTCACCGCTTTCACGCTCGCCATCCTCGTCTACAATTTCAAGCCGCTCTGGGCCTGGATCGTCGACGGCGTGAGGATCCCGGTCCTGGGCCGTCTCGGCCAGCGAGTCTCCTGGCTGATCGTGGCCTGCGTGATGGTCGTCGCGGCGATCGCCAACCTGGCGTTCCAGGACCCGGCGGCCAATCTGTGGCAGACAGCCCTCGCCGCAATCCTGGTCGCTTTCGCGGGCGCCACCTACGACATCGTCATCGACGCCTATCGCATCGAAATGCTGCAGCCGCGCCAGCTCGGCGAAGGCTCGGGAATGTCGCAATATGGCTGGCGGATCGGCTCTACCGCGGCCGGCGCCCTCGCCCTGGTGCTCGCTGACCGGATTGGCTGGCAATGGGCCTATATGGCCTGCGCGCTGTTCGCTTTGCCGGCGATGATCACCGGCCTCGTGCTCGGCGAACCCGAGCGGCATCGCGAGGCGGCGGCGCGCAAGGGCGCGCGGCAGAGCTTGGCCGCGATCTGGAGGCCTTTCACCGAATTCTTCATGCGAACGGGCGCCGTGCTCGTCCTTCTCTTCATCCTGCTCCACAAGATCGGCGACACGCTGGGGCAACTCGTCCTTCGGCTGCTGCTCGACAATATGGGCTATTCCAACGACGAGATCGCGCTTTGGGACGTCGCGGTCGGCTTCTGGGCCTATTTGATCGGCATTTTCATCGGCGGCTGGCTCTATGCGCAGCTCGGGATGAAGCGATCGGTCCTGCTGAGCCTTGTCTTGATGGGTGTTTCCAACGCCAGCTTCGCGCTGCTTGCGATCGGCGGGCACAGCAATATCGGGCTCGCCGCCTGCATGACCTTCGAGAACATGGCGAGCGGGGTCGGTGGAGTGGTGCTCGTGGCCTATTTCTCGGCGCTGACCGATTTGCGCTTCACCGCCTCGCAATATGCCCTGATCTCGGCCGGCACGAGCATCGTCGGCCGCCTGCTGACTGGCACTACGGCCGGCGCGCTGGTGGAGGCGATGGGCTTCGTCAATTTCTACTGGCTGACGACCCTCGCGGCGCTGCCCGGCATCCTGCTCTTCTGGTGGATGATGCGGATGGGCCTGATCGACGCCTCGATCGGCACCGCGGGCAAGGAAGGCGAGGGCGACGCCCGGGCCGAGGCTCAGCCCGGAGGCTGATCGTTTCCGGCGAGCACCTCGCCGGCGAGATAGAGCGAGCCCAGGATCAGCACCACCGCCGGCCTCGCCGGGTCGGCGTGGCGGGCGATCCAGCCGAGCGCGTCGCGCACATCCGTTGCGGCCATCGCGTTCATCCCCATCGCGCGCGCCGCCGCGGCCAGCGCTGCCGGGGCGTGGTGCTCGTGGTCGGCGACTGGAATTGCGTGCAGGGTCAGCGACCGCCCGCGAAAGGGCTGGAGCACGCCCGGCGCATCCTTGTTGGCGAGGAGGCCGAAGATCATGTGGAACGGCCGGTCGAGGCCACGGAAATGATCGGCGACGGCGCGCGCCGCCGCGGGATTGTGGGCGCCGTCGAGCCATAGCTCCGAGCCGGCCGGAAGGACGCTCGCCAAGGGTCCCGCCCCGAGCCGCTGAAGCCTCGCCGGCCACTCCGCCCAGCGCAATGCGGCCTTGAGCGCGCTCTCCGGCACGTCGAGAACGCGCTGGTGACGCAGCATGGCGATCGCCAAAGCGGCGTTGAGCCCCTGGTGCGCGCCCGAAAGCTCCGGCAGAGGGCCTTCGATCGCGCCCCAACGGTCGCGATAGGCGAAGGCGCTGCCGATTTCGGCATCCCACTCGCCGCCGCGCGGGAGCCACGAGGCGTCCGCCTTAGCCGCCGCTTCGCCAACCACGGCAGCCACGTCGGGCGAATAGAGCTGGGTGAGCAGCGGCACGCCGGCCTTCGCGATTCCGGCCTTCTCGGCGGCGATCTGCTCGATCCTCTCGCCCAGGAAGGCGTGATGGTCGTGGCCGAGCTGGGCGATCCCGCAGGCGATCGGGGAGGGGACGACGTTGGTCGCGTCGAGCCGCCCGCCGAGGCCGACCTCGACGATGCAGGCGTCGGCCGGCGTGCGGGCGAAGGCGAGGAAGGCGGCGGCGGTGGTCGCTTCGAAGAAGCTGATCTCCATGCCGTCCGCGGCGTCGAGCGTCTCGGCGAGGAGCGCGGCGAGCGGCTCGTCGTCGATCAGCCGGCCGGCGAGGCGGATGCGCTCGTTGAAGCGGACGAGGTGCGGGCTCGAATAGACGTGGGCGGCGAGCCCCGCCGCCTCGACCGCCGCGCGCAGAAAGGCGCAGGTCGAGCCCTTGCCGTTGGTTCCGGCGACGTGGAGCACCGGCGGCAGGGCCCGCTCCGGGTTGCCGAGCCGGTCGAGCAGCGCGGAGATTCGCTCGAGGCCGAGAATGTCCCGCCCCGGCGAGAGGGCTGAGAGCCGGTCGAGCTGGGCCTGGACGGCGGGGTTATCGGAGCAAGCGCGGTCGGCCAATCAATCCTCCCCGGAACGGGGAGGGGGACCGCGGTGCGAAGCGCCGTGGTGGAGGGGCCGCTCCGGCGTCTGTCGACCCCACCACCGCACTTCGTGCGGTCCCCCTCCCCGTTCCGGGGAGGATTTGACGGTCACGCCGCCTCCCTCGCCGGGGTCAGATAATCGAGCAGAAGCGCCAGCGTCTCCCGCAGCTCCTTCCTGTGAACGACCATGTCGACCATCCCGTGGTCGAGCAGATATTCCGCGCGCTGGAAGCCTTCGGGGAGCTTCTCGCGGATCGTGCTTTCGATCACCCGCTGGCCGGCGAAACCGATCAGCGCCCCGGGTTCGGCGATCTGGACGTCGCCGAGCATCGCGTAGGAGGCGGTGACTCCGCCGGTCGTCGGGTCGGCGAGGATGACGATATAGGGCAGCCCCGCTTCCTTGAGCTCGGCGATCGCGACGGTCGCCTTGGGCATCTGCATCAGCGAGAGAATGCCCTCCTGCATCCGCGCTCCGCCCGCCGCGGTGACGATGACGTAGGGCGAGCGGTCGGCGATCGCCGCACGGGCACCGGCGACGAAGGCGGCGCCGACCGCCATGCCCATCGATCCGCCCATGAACGAGAAATCCTGGACTCCGAGAACCACGCGGTTGCCGTCGACGGCGCCGCGCGCGTTGAGCAAGGCGTCGGGCTCCCCGGTCGCCGCGCGGGCGGCCTTGATGCGGTCGGCGTAGCGCTTGGAATCGCGGAACTTGAGCGGGTCCTCCCTTACCTCGGGCGGCGGAAGGACCGTGTAGCCGGGGTCGAGCAGCAGATCGAAGCGCAAGGTCGCGCCGATCCGCCCGTGATGGTCGCAGCGCGGGCAGACGTAGAGATTGTCCTCATATTCCTTGGTGAAGACCATCGCCTCGCATTCCGGGCATTTGTGCCACAGATTGTCGGGCGTCTCCCGCTTGGGCAGGAAGGGGATCGAGTTGCGAACCCGGTTCAGCCAGCTCATGCACTTCTCCTCGGGGCGGGCGGATAGGACGTGGGCACGGCCTTTGTCAAAAGCCCTCCCCCTCGATGGGGGAGGGTTGGTTGGGGGGTGGAGTCAATGAAGATCGCGGCCAATGCGGAGAGTCCACCCCACCCCAAACCCTCCCCATCGAGGGGAGCGGCTTCGGAATTTCAATTCCCTGGTTTAAAGCGTCGCCGCGATCGCGCGTGCCGCCTGGCCGGGATCCTCGGCCTGGGTGATCGGCCGGCCGATGACGAGGATCGAGGCGCCGGCGTCGAGCGCCTGGCGAGGGGTGACGACTCGCTTCTGATCGCCGGCAGAGGAGTCGGCCGGGCGAACGCCGGGGACGACGAAGAAGCCGTCCGGCCAGAGCTTGCGCGCCGCGCCGACCTCGGCCCCGGAGCAGACGACTCCGTCGAGCCCCGCCTCGCGCGCCAGCCCGGTGAGTCGGGCGACCTGATCGTGGACATTGCCCGAAGCGCCGGTGGCGGCGAGGTCGGAATCGTCGAGGCTGGTCAGGACGGTGACCGCGACCACCCTGGTCCCGGACGGAGCGGCGGCCTTGGCGTCCTCCATCATCGCCCGCCCGCCTGCCGCGTGGACGGTCAGGATGGCGGGCTCGATCCGGCGCAGCGCCTGGACGGCGTTGGCGACGGTGTTGGGAATGTCGTGCAGCTTGAGGTCGAGGAAGATCGGCAGATCGTGCGCGGCCATTTCGCGAACGCCCTCGGGGCCGTTCGCGCTGAAGAATTCAAGGCCGAGCTTGATCCCGCCGACATGGCCCTTGACCTTGGCGGCGAGAGCGCTGGCGCGTTCCAGATCGGGCGTGTCGATCGCGACGAAGATCGGCCGCGTCATTCCGCGGGGGCGCCGACCGGCGGACGATTCGGTGCATTGCCGGTCGGCACCGGCGCCGGGTGGCTCACGGCATAGGCCTGTGTCTGGACGTCGAGCCGCCGCTGCACCGACCACAAACGGGTGCGATAGAGGACGAAGGTCGGAAGGAAACCGAGCAGGAAGGCGGCCAGGACGAGCAGGGGCATCCGAACGCTGACGATGACGTCGCCGAGGCTGATATCGATCGAATACCAATTGTTGTAGCCGACCAGCGTCGCCGCGGCGGTGACGATTATCCAGAACAGAGTCTTCAGGAACTGCATCCCTCTCCCTTCTCCGAAAACGCCCGCCGCGTCCAGACTCAGCCGATCTCGCGCTCGAGCTCGGCGAACAGGGCGTCGATCGCCTTCAGCCGCGGCCTTTCCTCGGCGAGGATCGCTCGGAAGGCGTCGCGTTTCAACGCGGCGACGGCGTCCGGCGCAAGCTGGCGCGCCTTCGGAACCGAGGAATTGACGATGTCGATCAGCCGGTCGGCGCCGTGCAGGCGACCCCAAAGATAGTCGTTCTCCCGATAGGCGCGGCTGAAGAAGGCGCCGAAGCTGTTGAATTGAAGCCCTTTGAGCGTCGCGCGCGGATCGCCCTGCCGGATTGCGGTCGCGTCGTTGGGCGAGATTCGGTCGACCTTGATCGGGTCGAACTCGTCGAGACCCTCGCCCTGGAGCAGCGGCAGGGTGGCGATGTCGTAATAGGGATAGCCCAGATAGGCGAGGATCAGGGCCCGACGGTCTCCCTTCGGAAGAGTCAGCAGCGCCCGGCTCAGCGCGAGGTCGGCCTCGCGGTCGAGCGGCTCGAGATCGAACATCCTGGCGAGCGCGGCCAAAGCGGCGGCCGGGTCGGCTTCGACGTTCGCGAATGCCCCCTGAAAGGGCGCCGGAGCCGCTTCCGGGACGCGCTGCCGATAGGCGCCGATCAGGCCGTGCAAGACCCGCAGCACCCCCTCCTGGGCCTCGCGCGACGCTTCCATCACCTCGGTCGTCTCGGTGATCCGGCGCGCGACGAGGCGCAGCCGGCGGGTGCGAAAGGTGATGTCGAGATCGACGAGGAAGCGGATCACGTCGTCGCGCGCGCCCTTTGCGGTCACCGCTTCGGAATCGACCAGGCCGGAATCGCGGATGTGCCGCCAGAGCGCCCGGCGGACCATCTTGCGCCGGTGGTTGTCGCCGCCGCCGCCAAGCCGGAAGACGATGCCAACCGCCTCCTCGACCACGGTCGCGATCTTGAGCTGGCCGTAGGCGGCATAGGCATAGCCGGCCTCGCGCGCCGAGAGATTGTGCGCTTTGGCTCGCCACGCCGCGATCCGCGCCGGCGTCGGGCTGCTGAGGAAAAAGGCGCGGCCGATGGCGCGCTCGATCGCGGCCTCCACCTCGGGCCGGATCGCGTCGATGATCCGCCTCAGGCGCCGGATCCGCGCAGACATCCGGTCCATCGCCTCCAGATTGTCGCGGATCGGCTGCTCGCGCGGAATGTCGGAAAGCGCGCCGAAGATGGTGGCGAAGAATCCCGGCGGCTCGGCCTCGCCGTTGGCGGCGAGCCGAACGCTCTTCATCCCCGGCTTGGGATCGATGTAGACGAAGCGCCGGTCGACCTCGCGCCGCGCCGGGCGCTTCTCGAGCGCGGCGACGGCCGGCCCGAACGGCGCGTTGTGAAGCACCGACCCGTCGATCAGCACGGCTTTTTCGGCATCGTGCAGAGTCGCATGGCCCGGAAGCGCCCGAATGAGGAACGAGTCGCGGCCAGGCCAGGCGCGCTTTCGCTTCTCGAGGCAGCGGTCGAGCTCGGCGACCTGGAAGGGCGGGAAGGCGCCCGGGAAGCTCGCCGTGGCGCGCGCTGCGAAGGCCAGCTCGGCGGGGTCGGCGAGGCGGCGGCCGGGCCCGCCCGGATCGTTGAACGACAGGGTCAGCCGGTGCTCCGTCTCGATCACCTCGCGCGGCGAGTTGAGCCTGAGCTGCTCCGGATAGCCGTGAAAATCGGTGACGGTCACGAACAGGTCGAGTGGCTGATAGTCCGGCAGGAGAGGGGCGCCGCGCGGACCCTTCGCCATCGCGTCGAAGGCGTTGAGGATCAGGTTGGTCAGCTCCGGACCCCCGAAGGGCGGCGACAGCCAGGGCGCGCGGACGAAATTGGCGAGCTTGGCGCGGATTTCGGCGCGGTGGCCGTGCTCGACGGTTTTGTCGATTCCCGAGCGCGCCGACAAAGCCCAGGCCACTGGGATGGCCGACATCTTGGCCAAGCGCGAAAGGGAACTGACGTCGCTGTCGACCAGCGCGTCCACATCCGCGGAATCGAGCCACAGGTCGGTCAGCGGATCGAGCGCCTGGCCCGAGGCGATGGCGTGGCCGAGGAAGATGGCGTTGATCCCGCCCGCGCTTGCCCCGGCGAGGATATCGACGATGATCCGGATGTCGACGCTGGCCTCGGCCGCGATCGTCTTCAGCAGCCGGGCGTAGAGATCCTCGGGGCCGGTCTCGGGCGGGTTGCGCGAATGGACCGCCTGGCTGGCCTTCGCCAGCCGCCAGATCTCCTTGGTGATGCCGTGCATGTAGACCGCGAGGCTGACGCCGCCATAGCAGACGAGGGCGATCCGCAGCTCCTTCTCTTGCATACGCTCAAGCGTGGCAGGAAGCGGGCGGCCTGTCGAGCAAGGCTCGAAAAGCCGTGACGGCCTCGCTTCCTTTAGCGGAATCGCCCGGCTAAGGCGAAGGCGCCGGACGGCTCATGGGAACCGGCGCAAAGGACCTGGATTCTCGCTTTCGTGCACGTTCGGCGCATCGCCTGGTTTCTCGTTGCAGGAGTGGTTGCCGCGGTCGCCCTGTGGGCGGTCGCGTTGCGCTTCAGCGCGCCGGTTCCGGGCGCAGCCCCTTCACGCCGCTTCGACGTCGCGGTCGGCGAGGCGGCGCGGCAGCCGCACGCGGTCAATTACGACCAGCTCGACGCGAGGCTGCAGCGGTTGATGCAGGACCCGGCGATGGTCGGCCTCGCGGTGGGCGTGGTCGAGGGCGGCCAGATCCGCTTCATCAAAGGCTACGGCACTACCGCCGCCGGAGGCAGCGACCGGGTCACTGCCGACACCGTGTTCCGCTGGGCGTCGCTCTCGAAGGGCGTCGCCGCCGACGCGGTGGCCCTGCTCGCGGCCGAGCATCGCCTGTCGCTCGACGAACCGGTCGGCCGCTACGCCGCTTCGCTCCATCTTCCCGGCGGCAACGAGAATGTCGCGACCGTCGCCAATTTGCTGTCGCATACGCTCGGCCTGTTCGGCCATGCGCAGGACGGGAAGCTCGAGGACGGGATGGACCCGCATTACCTCCGCGGAACACTGGCCACGCTGCACAACATCTGCGCGCCGGGCGCCTGCCACGCCTATCAGAACGTCGCCTACGACGCGGCTTCCGAGATCGTCGAGCGAATCTCGGGCAAGCCCTATGGCGAATTCCTGCACGAACGCTTCTTCGCGCCGCTCGGCATGACCGGCGCCAGCGCCAGCCGCGACGGGCTGCTCGGCGCGCCGAGCTGGGCGCGGCCGCATGTCGGCGGCCATCCGCGCGGCCCCGAGGAGGTCAACGAGGCCTATTATCGCGTTCCCGCGGCAGGGGGCGTGAACGGCACGATCAAGGATCTTTCGATCTGGATGCTGGCGCAGATGGGGCTCGCGCACGACGTCCTGCCGGCCCAGGTCCTCGCCACGGTGCAGACTCCGCGAATCCGCACCCCGGGAGAGAATTTTCGCCGCCGCAAGTTTCGCGAGCGGACGGCGGCGACCGCTTACGGGCTCGGCTGGCGGATCATGGATTATGCCGGGCACCGGGTGATCGGCCATCATGGCGGCGTGCGCGGCTACCGCTCGATGATCATGTTCGATCCGGCGCTCAAGGCGGGCGTGGTCGTGCTCTGGAACTCGTCCAGCCCGCGGCCCAACGGGATCGAATATGAGGTGATGGACATGGTCTATCGCCTGCCGTTCCGAGACTGGCTGGATCTCGACGATCTGCGCGTGCCCGACGAGAGCGAAGCCCCGGGCAATGCCGTGCATCCCGCCGACAACGAGGGCGGCGGCTAACTCCCTCTCCCCTCTGGGGAGGGGGTTGGGGAGAGGGGCAGGACTACGACACCCCCTCTCCCTTCGCCGCTATCGCGGCTCTTCCCTCTCCCCAGAGGGGAGAGGGTTGGGCTTGAGCTCCGCCCAGATCGGGAGATGGTCCGAGGCGGTGCGCGAGCAGGCGCTGCGGTGGACTCCGCTGGCGACGACCCTGAGGTCGCGGCTGATCATGATCCGATCGAGCGAGGCGATCGGGCGGCGGGCGTGAAAGCTTGGTCCGCACGGCGCGAAATCGTGATGAGCGCCGAAATCGCGAAGGCAGCCGCCGCGGCTGCTCCACTCGTTGAGGTCGCCCATCAGAACGGTCGGCGGCTCGCCGTCGCGCTCGTGCAAGTGGGAAAGGATCGCCTGCGCCTGCCGCCTGCGCCACAGGCCCGAAAGATCGAGGTGCATTCCGACGATCCGCAGCAAGGCGCCGTCCACCACGATCTCCGCCAGAACCGCGCCCCTCGGCTCCAGTGCCGGCAGCCTGAACAGGTGATGCTCGCGCACCTCGGTGCTCTTGCGCACCAGAAGGGCGTTGCCGTGCCAGCCGATCGAGCCGGCGCGAACGTCCATCTCCACCGCCTTGTAGTCGCTGCGCGCCTCCAGCATCGAAAGCGGGATGGCGCTCGATTTCGATCCGAAGCGCCGATCCGCCTCCTGAAGCGCGATCACGTCGGCGCCGAGCTCGTTGAGCACCTCGATCGTCCGCTCGGGCCGCCGCCGCCGGTCGGTCCCGATCGCCTTGCGCATATTGTAGGAGGCGACGCGGATCATGGCGTCTGGTGAAGGCCCCGGCGGATCAGCGCAACCTCAATGCGCGATTTTTTCGAGCGCATGCTCCAGCGCCTTGGCCGCCTTGTCCGCCGCGAGCGTCACGGCATTTTCGACCCGCGCCGCCTCGGCGTGGACGGCGACCGGCGGATGGCCGGCGGGCCGGGTCTCGATCGTGACCCTTTTGTCGGCATCGCCGCCCTTGGCGCCATTGACGTCCGCGATATGCACCTCGACGTGGGTCAGCCTCTGCTCGAAGCGGCGAAGCTTCGCGCGCACCTTCTGCTCGAGCCTGTCATTGGCTTCCGAATCGCTGATGATCTGGTTGTCGGTGCGGATCTGGACGAACACGTCTTGGCCTCCTCGCTAAGGGTCTCGCCTTCATAATGCCGCGCGGGGCGGCGGCGTTCCATCGGGACAAGTTTGGACTAGCCGTTCTCTTTATGTTTCGCTAAACTTAGGTCATGGCTAAGCTCAAGAAACGCTATGTCTGCCAGCTGTGCGGCTCGGTCAGCCCGCGCTGGGCGGGGCAGTGCGCCGATTGCGGCGAATGGAACAGCCTCGTCGAGGACGCCGAAGGAGTGGTGACGCCCTTCTCGGCCAAGCACAATCTGCGTGGCGGCGGGCGGCGGATCGATCTGGTCGGGCTCGACGCGGAGGTGGCGCTGCCGGCGCGGCTTTCGACCGGGATCGCGGAGCTCGACCGCGCGATGGGTGGCGGCCTGGTCGCCGGCTCTGCAACCCTGATCGGCGGCGATCCGGGCATCGGCAAGTCGACCCTGCTGTTGCAAGCCGCCGCGAAGATCGCCTCGCAAGACAATGAAGTCGCCTATATTTCTGGCGAGGAGGCGACCGATCAGGTGCGCCTGCGCGCGCGCCGGCTGGGGCTTGGCGCGGCGCCGCTGCGGCTCGCGGCCGCGACCTCGGTGCGCGATATTCTGACCACGCTCGCCGAATCGGCGCCGCCGGCGCTGGTGGTGATCGATTCGATCCAGACCATGTATTCGGACCTGATCGAGGGCGCGCCCGGCACGGTCAGCCAGGTCCGCGCGGCGGCGCACGAATTGATCCGCTTCGCCAAGGAATCGGGCTCGGCCCTGGTGCTCGTCGGCCACGTCACCAAGGACGGGGCGATCGCCGGCCCGCGCGTGCTCGAGCATATGGTCGATACGGTGCTCTCCTTCGAAGGCGAGCGAAGCCATCAATATCGAATCCTTCGCGCGACCAAGAACCGCTTCGGCGGAACCGACGAGATCGGCGTGTTCGCGATGGGCGAGGAGGGGCTGGCCGAGGTCGCCAACCCTTCCGCTTTGTTCCTCACCCATCGCGGAGAGGCGGTGCCGGGCGCAGTCGTCTTTCCCGCGCTCGAAGGCACTCGGCCCGTGCTGGTCGAGATCCAGGCGCTAACCGTGCGCCTCGCCAGCGGCGCGACTCCGCGCCGCGCCGCAGTCGGCTGGGATTCGGGGCGCCTCGCGATGATCCTCGCCGTGCTGGAGGCGCGCTGCGGGCTCAGCTTCTCGACCGCCGAGGTCTATCTCAACGTCGCCGGGGGCTACCGCATCACCGATCCAGCGGCCGACCTCGCGGTCGCGGCCGCTTTGGTCTCGGCGCTGGCCGAGCGGCCGGTGCCGGCGGAGACGGTGGCGTTCGGCGAGGTGGCGCTGTCGGGCGAGCTGCGGCCGGTGGCGCATTCGGGGCTGAGGCTCAAGGAAGCCGCGAAATTGGGGTTCGAGCGGGCGCTGGTCCCGGCTGTGGTCGGAGGAGAGAAGGCGGCGATGCCTCTCTCCGGCTTCCGGACGCTCGGTAATTTGGTCGATCATTTGCTGGGCCGCTGAATGAAAACCTTCTCCCTCAGGGAGAGGGTAGGGTGAGGGTGTTCGGCCTTGGCGGATATGCGCTGATTCCGTAACCCCTCACCCCAGCCCTCTCCCCATGGGAGAGGGAGTCTTCCCCCAGAGCGAAAGCTCTATTAGGCAAGCCCCATGTCCCTCACCGCACTCGACATCGTCGTCATCCTGCTCGTCGGCGCCGGGCTCGTGCTCGGCTTTCTGCGCGGTTTCGTGTTCGAGGTGCTGTCGCTCCTCGCCTGGTTCCTGGCGATCATGGCGCTTCGCTACCTTCACGCGCCGGTGCGCGATTTGCTGGTCGGGCCGGTCGGCACCGTCTCGGGCGCCTCGATGCTCTCCTTCGCTTTGGTCTTCGGGCTCGTCTTCGTCGGCGGCAAGCTCGCCTCGCGGCGGATGGGGACCCGGGTTCGCCAGTCGGTGGTAGGGCCGGTGGACCGCGTTCTCGGCGCGGGCTTCGGCGCGCTCAAGGGGCTGATCGGCGCGACCTTGCTCTATCTCGGCGCGAACCTCGTCTACGACGTGATCTGGGGGCGGGCGGCGCTTCGTCCCGAATGGATGGCGCAGTCGCGCACCTATCCTTTGCTCCAGTCGAGCAGCGCGACGATCGTCGACCTGGTGGATGCCCGCCGCGGCCCCGCCCAGGGCAATGCGATCGAGCCCGCTCCTTCGAACGGCCAATGACCCGGATCCGCCTCCACGACACGATGGCGCGCGAGAAGCGCGTCTTCGAGCCCGCGGACCCCAGCCGCGTGACGATGTATGTCTGCGGGCCCACGGTCTACAACCGCGCCCATATCGGCAACGCCCGGCCCGCGGTGGTGTTCGACGTGCTCGCCCGGCTGCTGCGCCACGTTTATGGCGAGCAGAGCCTCGTCTACGCCCGCAACGTCACCGACGTCGACGACAAGATCATCGAGGCGGCGCGCGCCGAGGGCGTCGATCCCCCGGTGATCACGGCGCGCTACGAGGAGCATTACAACGCGGACATGGGCGCGCTCGGCGTTCGCCTGCCGGACATCGCGCCCCATGCGACGGCCCATGTCGGGCAGATGATCGCGATGATCGCGCGGCTGATCGAGACCGGCAACGCCTATGAGGCCGACGGGCACGTCCTGTTCAACGTCCCCTCCGACCCCGATTACGGCGCGCTCGGCCGGCGGGATCGCGACGCGATGATCGCCGGGGCCCGCGTCGAGGTCGCCAGCTACAAGAAGGACCCGGCCGATTTCGTGCTGTGGAAGCCTTCGGGCGAGGACATGATCGGCTGGGACTCACCATGGGGCAGGGGCCGCCCCGGCTGGCACATCGAATGTTCGGCGATGATTGCCGAGCATCTGGGCGAGACGATCGACATCCACGGCGGCGGCCTCGACCTCATTTTCCCCCACCACGAGAACGAGATCGCCCAGAGCCGCTGCGCCCACGGCGGGGCGCCGCTGGCGCGCTACTGGGTGCATAATGGGTTTCTGTCGATGGCCGGCTCGGAGAAGATGTCGAAGAGCCTGGGGAACGTGGTCACCCCTGCGGAGTTGCTGGCCGAGGGCCACAAGGGAGAGGTGCTTCGATTCGCGTTGCTTACTGCGCACTACCGCCAGCCGTTGGAATGGTCACGATCTCTCATCGACCAAAGCCAAGCGACGCTGCACGGACTATATTGCCGTGTGAAGCGATACCAGACGGGAGAGGGCGACTTCGAGCCTGACGAACTTCCTCCGCCCGACCAGGATGTCGTGGATGCCTTGTGTGATGATCTGAACACCCCGTTGGCTTTGAGCCGCCTCAGCGCACTGCGAAACGATGTGGAGGTTGCCTCGACAGCCAAGTTCCTAGGGTTACTGCAAGAGGGTAGCCGATGGTTTCGGCCTGATGACGTGGACGCGTGCAAGATTGAGGACCTGATCGCTGCTCGGACCGAGGCCAAGGCACGGCGCGACTTTGCCGCGGCGGACCAGATTCGCGCCGAGCTGGCCGAAGAGGGGATCGTGCTTGAGGATGGTCCCAAAGGCACGATCTGGCGTCGGGCCTGAAAACCCTCTCCCGTGGGGGAGAGGGTAGGGTGAGGGGGTTCGGTGTTGGCGATTATTCTCCTATGCCCGAACCCCTCACCCCAGCCCTCTCCCACGGGAGAGGGGGCTAAGGGGTGCCATTCGCGGCGCGGCGACTTATAGGAACCCCCCATGCCGTCCGCGCTCTACACCCGCGACATCCTTCGCCTCGCCTCGGCCATTCCGCATCTGGGGCGCCTGGAGCGGCCTCGCGCGAGCGCCGAAAAGAACTCGCCTGTGTGCGGCAGCCAGGTGATCGTCGATGTCACCGCCGATGGCGAGGGCCGCATCGCCGCGATCGGCCAGGAAGTGAAGGCCTGCGCCCTCGGCCAGGCTTCGGCGGCCCTGATGGGGGCCAACGCCATCGGCCGCACCGCCGCTGAGCTCGAAGCCGCCCGCGATGCCCTGGCCGCCTGGCTCGCCGGCGCCCGCGATCATCCCGGCGACTGGCCGGGCCTCGAAGCCCTCGCCCCCGCCCGCGGCTATCCAGCCCGCCACGCCGCCATCCTGCTCGCCTTCGCCGCCGCCGCAGAGGCCGCGGCCATCGCCGCCCGCGCCGATGCCGCCTGAGGTTCACGCCGCGGCGCCGCTGCTCCACGACGCGGTGATCCTGCTCGGCTTCGCGCTCGGCTTCGTGCTGCTGTTCCGCCGCCTCGGGCTCGGCGCGACCCTCGGCTATCTCATCGCCGGAGCGGTGGTCGGGCCGCAGCTGCTCGGCCTCGTCGGCGGCGCCGAGACCAAGATGCAGTTCGCCGAGATCGGAATCACTCTGCTGCTGTTCCTGGTGGGGCTCGAGCTCAACCTCACGCGGCTGTGGCGGATGCGGCACGACATCTTCGTCTTCGGCCTCGCCCAGGTGGTGCTCTGCGGAATCGCCATCGCGGCGATGGTCTGGCTTGCCACGGGATCCTCGATCGCTGCGGCGCTGGCGCTCGGCCTGCCGCTCGCGCTCTCCTCGACCGCGCAGGTGCTGCCGCTGCTTCAGTCGGCGGGGCGGCTTCGGACCCCGTTCGGCGAGCGCGCCTTCTCGATCCTGCTGTTCCAGGACCTGTCGATCGTTCCGCTGATCACCATCGTCGCGGCGATGTCGCGCAACCCTGCCGACGCGGCCGGCCCCCCGGGCTGGCTGCTCGCCGCCTACACGCTCGGCGCCATCGTCGGGCTGGTCCTTGCCGGGCGCTACATCCTGCGGCCGCTGTTCCGGCTGATCGGCAATCTCGGCGAGCGCGAGATGTTCGTCTTCGCCGGCCTGTTCACGGTGATCGCCAGCTCGGCCCTGATGCAGGCGCTCGGCCTCTCGACCGCTTTGGGTGCCTTCATCGCCGGAGTGATGCTCGCCGATTCGCCCTACCGGCACGAGCTTGAGGCGGACGTCGAGCCCTTCCGCTCGATCCTGCTCGGCCTGTTCTTCCTCGCAGTCGGAATGATGCTCGATCTCCACGCCATTGCCGAGCGGCCCTTCTTCGTGATCGGCATGGCGCTGGCGCTGATCGCGATCAAGGCGGTCTTCATCACCGGCCTCGCAATGGCCGCGCGGATGGCGTGGCGCCCCGCGCTCGCGCTCGGCCTGCTGCTCAGCCAGGGCGGCGAGTTCGGCTTCGTCCTGTTCGCCCAGGCGCAGAACGCCTTCCTGATCGCGCCCGAGGCGGCGAGCCTGTTCGGGGCGATCGTCACGCTCTCGATGGCGACGACGCCGTTCCTGATGATGGCCACCAGCCGGATGCGCTCCGAGCCGGTGAGCAAGGAGGTCCGCGACGGGCCGGTCGCCGACGGCTCCAACGCGCTGATCGTCGGCTACGGCCGCTTCGGCCAGACGGTGGCGCAGATGCTGTTGACCCAGGGCATCGCCGTCACCCTGATCGACACCGACATCGAGATGATCGACGTCGCCGGCAGCTTCGGCGCGAAGGTCTATTATGGCGACGGAACACGGATCGACATGCTTCGCCAGGCGGGCGCGGGGGAGGCCGAGCTGATCCTGTTCTGCACCGACGGCGACCAGATCGGGCCCGAACTGATCGAAGCGGTGCACGAGGCATTCCCGCAGGCGACCATCTTCGTCCGGGTATTCGACCGGCGGGCGCTCCTCCAGCTCAAGGGCGCGCCGATCGGCGGCGCCGTTCGCGAGCTGCTCGATTCGGCCGTGCGCATGGCGCGGATGGCGATGAAGGCGGTGGGCGTCGGCGACGAGCAGATCGAGCGCACCGAGGACCTCTACCGCAAGCGCGACCGCGAGCGCCTCAAGGCCCAGATCGAGGCCGGGGACCTGCGAGTCCAGCAGGAACGGATCGTCACCGAGCCGGTCGTGGAGGGCGGGGAGGGGTAACCGGGTTAGCGCTAGCTCGAGCCGGTTACCTGCCGTTCCCCGGCGAAGGCCGGGGTCCAGGAGCCAACGGCTCATTGAGGTTGGAAGCTCTCGTGTGAGACCGGCTCGCGCCGGCCTGGGCCCCGGCCTTCGCCGGGGAACATCTTATGGCGGCCCGCTGTCGAGAAAGGCCTGGCCGATGCCGCGGCTGAGGATGAGCGCTGCCCCCTTCTTGTCGTGCGCCATGCGCGCTTCCAGTCGGCCCGCCTCGAGATCCGTCTCGGTCGGCAGCCCAACCGACTCCAGATGGGCGACGGCGCGCTCGGCGTCGGCCGGCGGGCAAAGCCCGCGCTCCACGGAAAGGCGAAGCGCCATGGCCATGCCGATCGCCACCGCCTCGCCGTGGCGAATCCCCGTCTCGGCCTCGATCGCGTGGCCGAAGCTGTGACCGAAGTTGAGCAGGGCGCGGCGGCCGTTGAGGTCGCGCTCGTCGCCCGCCACCAGTTGCGCCTTGGCGCGGACGCACGTCTCGATCGCGTAGCGCCGCGCTTCCCGGTCGCCGGCGATCAAGGCCGCGCCATTGGCCTCGCACCAGGCGAAGAAGCCGGGGTCGGCGATCAGGCCGTATTTCACCACTTCCGCATAGCCGGCCCGCAACTCGGCTTCGGGCAGGCTGGAGAGCGTTTCGGGATCGATCAGCACCAGCGATGGGGGGTGGAAGGCGCCGATGAGGTTCTTGCCCTGCGGCGCGTTGACCCCGGTCTTGCCGCCCACGGCCGAATCCGCCTGGGCGAGCAGGCTCGTCGGCACTGCGATCCAGTTGCAGCCTCGCTTGAGCAGCGAGGCCGCGAAGCCCGCTACGTCGCCGACCACTCCGCCGCCGACGGCCACGACATGGTCGGCCCTGCCCATTCCGGCATCGATCATCGCATCGAGCAGGCGCTCCACCGTCGCCAGCGTCTTGCTCGCCTCGCCCGGGGGCAGGACCAAGCGGCCGACGAAGGCGCATCGGAGCCGATCGGCCCAGCCGGAGCGCGCGACATTCTCGTCGGTGACCAGGAACAGCCGGGTCGCGGGCAGGGCGGCGTCGTCGAGCGCGCCGATGGCGATCGGGTAGCCGAGCGTGTCGATCTGAGTCACCCGAGGGCCGCGACGATCTGGTCGACGGTTTGCTCGAGGTCGCCGGGACGGATCGTGAAATGCGCCTCGGCGTAGGCCGGACTGCGCTCCTTGGCCAGGGTGCGAAGGAGGGCGAGCGGGTTCTTGCCCCGTGCCAGCGGCCGATGGTCGCGGCGACTCACGCGTTCCGCCAACAGCTCGACGTCCGCATCGAGCCAGACGGCGATGCAGCGCTCCAGAATCAGCGCGCGGGTTCCCCGATCGACGAAGGCGCCCCCGCCGGCCGCGATCACCCGGCGCGGTCCCTCGATCAGTCGGGCGACGATCCGCCGCTCGCCGTCCCGGAAATGCGGCTCTCCATAGCGTTCGAAAATCTCGGCGATGCTGAGCCCGGCCGCGGCCTCGATCTCCTCGTCTGCATCGACGAAAGGGAGGTTCAGCCGTCGTGCCAGGCGTCGGCCGATAGTCGTCTTGCCGGCGCCCATCAGCCCGACGAGCACGATCGGCCTTTCATCGCTCGGCGGGGCCTTCTCCATGATCGGGGGCTATACAGAGCGCGCCCCTGTGGGGCAAAAGGCCGCCATGCCCAGATACGATTTCGCTCCCGCCCGCCGCCGCCGTTCGCCGGTTCCCATCATTCTCCTCCTCGTCCTCGCCGGGCTCGTTGGCCTGCTGGTCTATGCCTGGTCGAAGGATACCGAGGTCGCTCCGACGAACATGGAGCAGGACGTCACCAATGCGCTTGCGCGCTAAGGCGCTCCTTCTCGCCGGCGCCGGGGCCCTGGTGATCGCTCTTCCCGTTCTCGGGCAGAGCCGCGACGCGCCCGAATCGATCCTTCCTCCCGGCTTCAACGATCCGCAGACCCTGCCGCCGGCGGAGAACAAGGCGGCGCCCCAGCAGGCGCCCGAACGGCCGGCCTTCCAGCCGGGCGTGCCGGGCCCCGCGCCGGCCGCCCCGCCTTCCGGCAACACGCTTGGCGACGTCGAAGAGGTCGCGCTCGATCAGGCCGCGATTCCGCGCCCGACCAACTATTTCACGATTCCCGAAGGCGCCGCGCGGCCGATCGATTTCGTCGGGCCGCTGGAGCCGGGCAATTTCGGGCTCGGGCCCAACGCCTTCGGCGCCGGGGACGCGCGGCTCTACGCGGCGCTCATGCGGCGCGTTCACGCGCCCCTGCCATCGCGCTGGACCTCGATCCTGCTTCGGCGCGTCTTGCTATCGCACCTCGCATCGCCGGCCGGCGTGCAGCCGGTCGATTGGGTCGCCGAGCGCGCCGCCCTGCTGCTGCGCATGGGCGAGGCCGATGGGGCGCGTTTGCTCGTCGAGGCCGTCGACGCGGAAAATTACACGCCGAGGATGGTCGAGGTCGCGGCGCAAACCGCGCTCGCCACCGCCGATCCCTCCGCGCTTTGCCCCCTGGTCGCTCCGGCGCGCGGCTGGTCGCGCGACACGGTCTGGATATTGGCGGACGGCATGTGCGCTGCTCTCGAAGGCGAGGCGGCCCGGGCGACCGCCCTCATAGACCAGGCCCGCGACCAGGCGGGCACGAGCGTCGACCTGTTGCTCGCGGAGAAGGTGGTCGGTGCGGGTGCGGAGACTCGGCGGGCCGTCGACATCCAGTGGGACGGGGTCGACGAGATCAATCCGTGGCGCTTCGGCCTCGCCAGCGCCGTCGGGCTGCAGATTCCCGACAGGCTCATCGGAAGCGCTCCGCCCGAGATGCGCGCATGGCTCGCGCGCGCCCCGATGGTGCCGCTGGAGCAGCGCCTCGAAGCCGCCTCGACCGCGGCGACGCTCGGCGTCTTCTCCTCGCACGCGCTTGTGGAGCTCTACAGCCTGATGCTGGACGAGACCGATCCGGCCGAGGTTTCCGGCTCGGTCGCCGAGCGCCTCCGCACGGCCTGGGTCGGCCGCGATCTGGGAGACCGGATGACGGCGATGCGCGCGCTCTGGGGAGCGACCGACGCCGATCCTTATGCGCGCTCGATTCTCACCGCCGGCGCGGCGGCGCGGATCGCCCCGTCGGCCGATTTCGCTGGCGACGCGGGCGCGTTGATCGCCTCGATGCTGAGCGCGGGCATGGACCGCGAAGCGGCGCGCTGGGCGGGAGTGGTCGAGGAGGCGGATCAAGGCGATCGTGCCTGGGCGCTTCTCGCTGTCGGTGCGCCCCGGCCGATGGTCACCGACCGGCTCGACGATTTCGTTGCGGCCGACGACAGCCTCGGCCGCCAGCGCTCGCAACTGCTCGCCGCGGCGCTGTTGGGCCTGGGCAGGATCAACGGCGATCAGGCGGCTGGCGCCGGTTTGCGGCTCGCGCCCGAAGACCGCTGGACGGCCGCGATCGACCAGGCGGCGCGCCAGCGCGCTCCGGGCGCGGTGGCGCTGCTTGCTGGTGTCGGAATGCAAACCGCGAGCTGGCAGGGCGTTCCGCCCTCCTATCTCTATCGAATCGTCCGGTCGCTGCGCGCGGTCGGCCTGGATTATGAGGCGCGGATGATCGCGGCCGAGGCCGTGGCGCGGCTGTGAACGCCCCCGAGGACGGGCAGGCCATCGCCGCCTTCCTCGAAATGATGGCCGCCGAAGCCGGAGCGGCGCGCAACACGTTGCTCGCTTACGAGCGCGATCTGAACGGCGCTTCGTCGCTGCTCGGAGGCGAACTCGCCGCGGCGGCGCCGGCTGCCCTGAAGGGGCTGGCCGAGGCATGGATGCCGCTGAAGCGCGCGACCGTCGCGCGCAAGTCCGCGGCGCTTCGCCGCTTCTTCGCCTTCCTTCACGACGAAGGCATGCGGAGCGACGATCCCTCGCCGGCGCTTCCGCGCCCCGCGAGCGAGCGTCCGCTGCCGCGCATCCTCGATCACCGGGCGGTCGACGCGCTGTTCGCCGAGATCGACCGGCGCAAGGCGGAAGGCGCAGCCGGGGCTCTGCGGCTCGCCGCCCTCATCGAGATGCTCTACGGCTCCGGCCTTCGCGCCACCGAGCTCGTCTCGCTGCCCCGCAATGCCGTCTCGCCCGACCGGCCGTTCATCATCCTCAAGGGCAAGGGCGGCCGAGAGCGGCTTGTGCCGATCTCGGATCGCGCCCGAGCAGCGGTCGCAGACCATGCCGCCGGCGTGCCGCGCGACTCGCTCTACCTCTTTCCATCGGGCAAGAAGCATCTCAGCCGGGTGCGGCTGTACCAGCTGGTGCGCGAGCTCGCCGCAAGCGCCGGAATCCCCCCCGAAAGGATCAGCCCGCACGTGCTTCGCCACGCCTTCGCCACCCATTTGCTCGAAGGCGGCGCCGACCTTCGCGCGGTGCAGACTTTGCTCGGTCACGCCGACATCGCCACCACCCAGATCTACACCCATGTCGATTCGCGCCGGCTGATCGACCTGGTCAACCAGCGCCATCCGCTCGTTGACGCGCCGCGCAAGCGCATCTAACTCGCGCCGCTCATGGCCACCTTCCTGGATTTCGAAAAGCCGATCGCCGAGCTGGAAGCGCGCATCGAGGAGCTGCGCGAGACGGCTTCGGCGGGCGAGCCCAATATCGAGGCCGAAATCGCCAAGCTCGAGGAGCGTTCGGCGAAGCTGCTTCGGGACACCTATGCGAAGCTGACGCCGTGGCAGAAGACCCAGGTCGCGCGCCATCCCGAACGGCCGCACTTCAAGGATTATGTCGCCGCCCTTGCCGACGATTTCGTCCCGCTGGCCGGCGACCGCAACTTCGCCGACGACCAGGCGATCATCGGCGGGCTCGCGCGGCTGGGCGGCCGCAAGGTTATTCTGATCGGCCACGAGAAGGGCGACGACACCGCGAGCCGCCTCCGGCACAATTTCGGCATGGCCCGCCCCGAAGGCTATCGCAAGGCGATCCGGCTGATGCAGATCGCCGACCGCTTCGGATTGCCGGTGGTCACCCTGGTCGATACGCCGGGCGCCTTTCCGGGCGTCCAGGCGGAGGAACGAGGCCAGGCCGAGGCGATCGCCCGCTCGACCGAGCAGTGCCTCGCCCTGGGAGTGCCGCTGGTTGCCGCGATCGTCGGGGAAGGGGGCTCGGGCGGCGCGATCGCCATCGCCGCCGCCAACAAGGTGCTGATGCTCGAGCACTCGATCTATTCGGTCATTTCGCCGGAAGGCTGCGCCTCCATTCTATGGCGGACCGCGGAGAAGGCTGCCGACGCCGCCGAGGCAATGAGAGTTACCGCCGCGGACCTCAAGCAACTCGGGGCGATCGACCGCATCGTGACCGAACCCGTCGGCGGCGCGCACCGTCATTCGGCCGAGGCCGTCGCCGCCCTGGGCGAGGCGATCGGGGAGGAGCTGGAGGCCTTGGGAACATTGTCGCGCCAGGAGGTCCGGGCGCACCGCCGCGAGAAATTCCTGGCATTGGCTTGAATACGAAAGGGCGGCGCAATCGCTTGCGCCGCCCCTCGCTTCATAACTCGGATGCTCGGATTACGCGGCCGGCGCGGCCGTGCCGTCCATGGCGCCCGAGACGTTCTCGAAGGTCGAGCTGAGGCTGCTGCCCAGGCCCTGCATGGCCGTGATGGCGGCGACAGCGATAAGGGCGGCAATCAGGCCATACTCGATGGCGGTGGCGCCCTTCTTGTCCTTGATCAGCTTACGAATGAACATTTCCGGTCTCCTTGGTTCCACGTCTTTCGGAAGTCCACACTTCCTCGCCGCGCCCCCATTTGTCTTGATCGGGCCAGCTAATTTCTCAAACTAAAGACGGCGGGTTGAAAAAGGTTTAACGCGGCGTCGCGCTAAACGCTGGTCACTTCGGTAGCGACGTGATTCCACATGTTGGTGGTGGTGCTTGCGACGGTGGTCAGAGCGCCGACCATGGCCAGGAAGATGAGCGCCAGGATGAGGCCGTATTCCACGGCCGTCGCACCCTGCTGATCCTTGATAATCTTCAGCAAACGCCGCATCGTTCCCCCGTCGTCCCTGCGGGCTTCGATGCCCGTCATGTGCGGGATCGTAGCCGAGTGTCGTTAATGAACCGCTACCGGAAGGCGCCTCGTTGCAAAAAAATCCGACACTGACGGTGGTGGCCGCCGCCCTGGTCGATCGGGCGGGACGGATCTTGCTTCAGCAACGCGCGCCCGGACGATCGATGGCCGGGCTTTGGGAATTTCCGGGCGGCAAGGTCGAGGACGGGGAATTGCCCGAGGAGGCGTTGATTCGCGAGATCGAGGAGGAGCTCGGTATCGGGATCGAGGCGCGGGCCCTGCGCCCTGCCTGCTTCGCAAGCGCACCGCTCGGCGACGGGCATTTGCTTCTGCTGCTCTACCTTTGCCGCGAGTGGCGGGGCGATCCGGTGCCGCTCGACGCGTCGGCGCTGAAATGGCTGCCCGTCGAGGACATGATCGCCGACGAGATGCCGCCGGCGGACCGGCCGCTGATCGGCTTGCTCAGCGCCGTGCTGGCGGCCTGAGCGCGTCCGCGAGCGACGCCGTCGCGCTGCCGCGAGGGGCGGGGCGCGGCTGGCCGGGTGCGGGCGCCCATCCGCTCATGTGAACGATCTCGAATCGTTCGGGGACCTTGCCGTCTGCATCCGCACCGCCGGCGAAGGCCGCCGCAGCGGCTGCAAGACCCGCCCGGCCAATCGGGCGGCGCGAGCGATCGGTGAGAATGTTGGTCGCGCCCATCGCCCTGAGGTCGCGAACCAGCGAAGCGAGCGACGAAAAGCGCACCGTCAGCGTCTCCGAATCCGCCACGGGCAGCGCGAAGCCCGCGCGCACGAGCAGATCGCCCGCCGCGCGAACGTCGATCTGCGGGTGGATTCTGGGCGACGCCGCTTCTTCGGCAGCGTGCATCGCGGCGCGCAACCGGGGCAGGCTTCCGGCTCCGGCGAAGGCGGCCAGAAACAAGCCGTCCGGGCGGAGCGCGCGGCGGATCAGAGCAAGCGCGCCGGGAAGATCGTTGACCGTGTCCAGCGCGCCTGCCGAGACGATCAGATCGAAGCTTGCGGGTGGAAAAGGGAGGCGATCCTCATCCGTCTGCATTCCGCCGGCGGCATATGCCGCCCCGGCATCGGCCGGGGTGACCTCGAGGCCTCGCGCCCGCAGCAGCGCCGTCAGGTAACCGCCCCCGCAGCCGAGATCGAGCGCATCCGCGAAGGGCCGCTGGACGAGGTCCAGCCGCTCCGCGATTTCGTCGGCCATTCGGCGGAACAGATAGTCAGCACCCGGGCCGCTCGCCGCCGCCCGGTCGCGCCGCAACCGTCGCAGACGGCGGTCGAACGGCCGCTCGAAGGGATCATGCTCGTTCACCGCCCGGCTATAGCAAAGCGTCCGGGGCCGGACAGCTTTCCTGTCCGGTTTCGGACAGTTGCGCCGAAATTGGGCCGCACGGCTCTGTATTACACAGCTGGCATGGCTTTTGCGGCTTACCAAATGATTGCGGGTTCTTATCTTGGCTTGGCCTTCCTCCGGCTTGCCGATAAAAGCCGCTTAACCGAACAAGTGTATTGCATCACTAAAACAGTTGTGCGAGTAAACGGACCGCAATGACGGAACATGCCTTCGAGCCGATGCGCCGCGCGATGGTCGCGAGCCAGCTGCGAACGACCGGGGTCAACGATCCTCGAGTCGTGGCGGCGATGGGGCGCGTGCCGCGCGAGCGCTTCGTGCCGGAAGAACGGCGCGCGCTCGCTTACGCGGATGCGCTGGTGCCGCTCACCCCGGGCCGCTCGCTCAATTCGCCGATGGCGCTGGGACGAATGCTGACCGAGGCGCGGCTTCGCGGGACGGAGCATGCCCTCGTGGTCGGCGCCGCGACGGGCTATGCCGCCGCCCTGCTTGCCGAGCTGGTAACCTCTGTGGTCGCGCTGGAGGAAGAGGACGACCTTGCGGCTTCCGCAAGGCAGGCGCTCCGTGGAACGCAGGTGATTGTAGCGAAGGGGCCGCTGGCCAAGGGCTGGGTCAAGGCCGCGCCCTACGATTTCATATTGATCGACGGCGCGGTCGAGCACGTGCCGCAGGCGCTGATCGCCCAGCTCGCGGACGGCGGTCAGATGGCGCTGGCGATCGTCGATCAGGGGGTCAGCCGGCTCGCCGTCGGGCGTTCGGTCTCCGGCGCGTTCGGACTCACCGCCTTCGCCGACGTGGCGGCGGCCTTCCTGCCCGGGTTCGCCGAACCCCGCGGCTTCAGTTTTTCGTGATACGGAGTGAATTGATGCGGGGACGCATGTTGGCGGCGGTCGCCATGATCGCGATGGGCGGGGGCGCCTTTGCACAGGTCGGCACGGTGCCGAGGCCCGAAGGCGGCGTGCTGCCCCCGGCCGGGCCGACGCAGACGCTGCGCGAGGCTTTGGCTGCGACCTACCAGACCAACCCGACGATCATGGCCCAGCGCCAGTCGCTGCGCGCGACGGACGAGAGCGTCGCCCTTGCCCGCGCCGAGGGGCGTCCGCAGGTGGATACGAACGCCGGCTTCAACCAGGACGTGGTCACCCGCAATCTCGGCAGCAACCAGCGCGACTTCAGCGTCAGCGGCACGGTTTCGATGCCGCTTTATGCCGGCGGCCGCATTCGCAATTCGGTGCGCGCGGCGAATACCCGAGTCGAGGCTGGCCGCGCCGATCTGCGCGCGACCGAGGGAGACGTCTTCACCGAGGCGGTTGCCGCCTACATGGACGTGATCCGCGACCGATCGATCCGGCAGCTCAACCAAAACCAGGTCCGCATTCTCGAAACCAACCTCCAGGCCACCCGCGACCGCTTCGAGGTCGGCGATCTCACCCGCACCGACGTGGCTCAGTCCGAGGCGCGGCTCTCGCTCTCGCGGAGCCAACTCGCCAACTCGGAAGGGCGCCTGCAGGCGAGCGAGGAGAATTACCGCCGGGTGATCGGCCAGCTGCCGCCCGATCTCCAGCCGCCGCCGCCGCTGCCGGCCTTGCCCGCGGATATCGATACGGCGACCACGACGGCGTTGGCCGGCAATCCGGATCTCGAGTCGATCGCCGCCCGGGCGCGCGCGGCGGGCTTCGACGTAAGGGTCGCCCGCGGCTTCCGTCTGCCGACCGTGACTGCGTCCGGAGTCGCCCGCCACTTCGATGCCCTCGGAACCGCGAACAACGGAACCGGCGGCCTCGGCATCCTTCCCGACAGCAACACCAGCACGGGCTTCGGCATCTCGATGAGCCTGCCGCTCTACCAGGGCGGTGGGGCAAGCGCGCGCGTGCGCCAGGCGCAGGCACTTCGCGGCCAGTTGATCGAGCAGGCGATCGGCATCGAGCGGCTCGTCATCTCCAACGTTCGCGGCGCCTATGCGACCTATCAGGCGGCCAACGACGAGATCGAATCGCAGACCGTCGCCGTCGCGGCCAACCAGCTCGCGCTCGAAGGCACGCGGGCCGAGCAGACGGTCGGCACGCGCAACATTCTCGACGTGCTCAACGCCGAACAGGAGCTGCTCAACAGCCAGGTGCTGCTCGTGACGGCGCGGCGCAACGCCTATGTCGCCGGCTTCCAGCTGCTCAACGCGATGGGCATGGCCGAGGCCCAGGACCTCAATCTGGAGGCCGGGCCGCTCTACGATCCGACGATCAACTACAACCGCTATTCGCGAAGCTGGTCGGACTGGAACGACGGGCCGCGAATCGCGCCGGTCTCGACGCGAACCGCCCCGCCGGGCGCACAGAGCCCCGTGACTCAATTGCCCCAATAGGCCATAAGGCCTTCGTCATGGGGGATATTCACAAGGATCCGTCGATGGAGGACATTCTCGCTTCCATCAAGCGCGTCATCGCGGAGGACGTCGGCGCCGGCGAGCGCCGCGGCGGGCTTTCGCCGCCGCGCCGGCGCGTTCCGCGGCCGGAGCCGGTGGCCGATACCGAGGAGGACGTGCTCGAGCTCGACGATCCCGTGACCGACTCGGCCGGCCTCCTCTCCGACGACGCGGCGGAATCGAGCCGCCAGCGGCTCGCTAAGCTTTCCACCTTGCGCCAGCGAAGCGACGCTCCAGCCGACACCGGCGCGCTGGAAGCGATCGTCCGCGACATGCTCCGGCCGGTCCTCAAGGAATGGCTCGACCAGCATCTTCCCGAGATCGTCGAGGATCTCGTCACCCGCGAGATTGCGCGGATTACGGGCCGCGACATCTAGTTTAGTTAAAGTGGCGGTGCTACGCCGCCGATCCATGAGAAAGACGCTGTCCGCGAGCCTCGCTTTGCTCGCCTTCGCCGCGGCCCCGGCCGCTCTCGCCCGCCCCATCACCGCGACCGACCTCGCCACGATGCGGCGCATCGGGGCGCCGGCCGTCTCGCCCGATGGGCGAACGCTCGTCTATCAGCTGCGTGAGACCGATCTCGCGGCGAATCGTGGACGCACCGACCTGTGGTTCCTGGACCTCAGCCGACCCGGGGCGCAACCGGCACGCCTGCTCAACTCCCCGGAATATAACGAAGGCTCGCCGAGCTTCTCGCCGGACAGCGAGTGGATTTACTTCATCTCCAACCGTTCCGGTGACGACCAGGTCTGGCGCAAACAACGCAACGAGCCCCCGTCTCAGGTAACAAGCGTCGAAGGCGGCCTCTCCGGCTATTCGATCGCCCCGACCGGAGACCGGATCGCCATCTGGGCCGATCGGGACATGCGGTGCACCGACGCCAATTGCGCGGACATTCCGACCGTCCGTGTCGGCCAGGGCAGCGGCAGGGTCTATGACGAAACCTTCGTGCGCCACTGGGACACGTGGAGCGAGCCGGGCGTTCGCTCGCGCATCTTCACCTTTCCGCTGGTGGACGGCGTGGCTCAGGGGGCGGGGACTCCGCTCGCGCCGCGCCTTGTCGGCGACGCGCCGACCAAGCCTTTCGGCGGCGCCGAGGAAATCGCCTGGAGCCCGGACGGCCGCACCCTCTATTTCACCATGCGCGAGGCTGGCCGGCACGAGCCGAACTCGACCAATATGGACATCTTCGCCGTTCCGGCCGACGGCAGCGCGGCGCCGACCAACCTCACCGCCGCGAATGAAGGGATGGACACCGGCCCGGTCGTATCTCCGGACGGGCGTTGGCTCGCCTATACGGCGATGGCCAGGGCAACCTACGAAGCCGACCGCCAGGTCGTCCAGTTGCGCGACCTGCGCAGCGGCGAAACCCGCGCGCTGACTCAGGCGTGGGACCGCTCGGTCGGCTCGATCGCCTGGGCGCCGGACGGCCGAAGCCTGCTCGTCACCGCCGGCGACACGCTCGACACGCCGGTGTTCCGGGTCGATGCCGGCAGCGGCCGCGTGACCCGCCTCACCCAGGCGGGCACGGCGGGCAACGTCGTGCCGCTGCCCGACGGCTCGATCCTCTACACGCTCAATTCGCTGACCGCTCCGGACGACTTGTGGCGTTTGTCCCGCCGCGGCGGTCCTGCGCGGCTCACGGCGGTCAATGCGGACAAGCTCGACGGGCTCGATCCCGTCAGCGTGCGCCGCTTCCATTTCGCCGGAGCGCATGGCGACACCGTCTGGGGCCAGATCGTCGAACCCGTCGGCGGGACGGAGCGCTTGCCGACGCTGCTGCTCATCCACGGCGGCCCGCAGGGCTCGTTCGGCAACGGCTGGTCCTATCGCTGGAATCCGTGGGTGTTCGCCGCTCCGGGCTATGGCGCGGTGACCGTCGATTTCCACGGCTCGACCGGCTACGGCCAGGCCTTCACCGATGCGATCAACCGCGATTGGGGCGGGGCGCCGCTTCAGGATTTGCGCCTCGGCCTCGCCGCTGCCGGCCGCGAGGATCCCAGGCTCGACATATCCAACGCCTGCGCGCTCGGCGGCTCCTATGGCGGCTTCATGGTCGATTGGATCGCCGGCAACTGGAACGACGGCTTCAAATGCCTGGTCAGCCATTCCGGCGTCTTCGACCAGCGCTCCATGGCCTATGAGACCGAAGAGCTCTGGTTCAACGAATGGGAGTTCGGCGGCCCCTATTACAGCCCCGCGGCGGCGGCGAATTACGAGCGCAGCAACCCGGTCAACTTCGTCCAGAACTGGCGCACGCCGATGCTGGTGATCCACGGCGAGCGCGATTTCCGAATCCCGTACAGCCAGTCGCTCGGGGTCTTCAACGCGCTCCAGCGGCTCAACATCCCTTCACGGCTGGTCGTCTTCCCCGACGAGAATCACTGGATCCTCAAGCCGCAAAACTCGATCCAGTGGTACCGCGAGGTCCATGGCTGGCTCAACCAGTGGCTGAGAGGGGGCCGGCAGGCGTCCACCCAGTAACCTTCATTCCCGCGAAAGCGGGAATCCCGCTTCTTCTCCCTCGTTCCTGCCCAGGCTGGACTCCCGCTTTCGCGGGAGTGACGGGAAAGTGAAAGCCGGTTAAGCGCCCTCCATGAGCGAGCTGCCCAAGACCTTCGACCCCGCCGAGATCGAGGCGCGCTGGTATGCGCGCTGGGAAGGCGAGGGGCTGTTCCGCCCCGACCGGCCGGACGCCGAGCCGTGGACGATCGTCATGCCCCCGCCCAACGTAACGGGGTCCTTGCACATCGGCCACGCGCTGGACGTCACGCTTCAGGACATCCTGACCCGCCATGCCAGGCTCCAGGGTAAGGACGCCTTATGGGTCGCGGGGATGGACCATGCCGGCATCGCGACGCAGATGGTGGTCGAGCGGCAGCTGAACGAGAAGCAGCAGAAGCGCACCGACTTCACCCGCGACGAGTTCGTCGCCAAGGTGTGGGAATGGAAGGCGGAGAGCGGCGGGGCGATCACCCGCCAGCTTCGCCGGCTCGGCGCGTCCTGCGACTGGGCGAACGAGCGCTTCACCATGGACGAAGGCTTCAGCCGCGCCGTCCTCAAGGTGTTCGTCGATCTCTACCGCCAGAACCTGCTCTACCGCGACAAGAGGCTGGTGAACTGGGATCCGGGCCTCAAGACCGCCATCTCCGACCTCGAGGTCGAGACCACCGACGTTCAGGGCAAGTTCTGGCACCTCAAATATCCGCTCGAGGACAGCTCGGGCTTCATCCACGTCGCCACCACCCGGCCCGAGACGATGCTCGCCGACATGGCGGTCGCGGTGCATCCGGAGGACGCGCGCTACGCCGCTTTGCTCGGCAAGCAGATTCGCCACCCCATCACCGGACGGCTGATTCCGATCATCGCCGACGAGCATGCCGATCCGGAGCTCGGCTCCGGCGCGGTCAAGATCACGCCGGGGCACGACTTCAACGATTTCGAGGTCGGCAAGCGCGCCGGGTTCAGGCCGGCCGAGATGCTCAACATGCTCGATGGCGACGCCAAGGTGATCCAGGCCGCCGACGGCCTGATTCCGGCCGAGCTGCTCGGCCTCGACCGTTTCGAGGCGCGGGGACGCGTCGTCGGGATGCTGGAGGCGGAGGGCCTGCTCGAAAAGGTCGAGGACCGGATGATCGCCACGCCCTATGGCGACCGCTCAGGCGTGGTGATCGAGCCCTGGCTGACCGATCAATGGTATGTCGACGCGGCGACGCTGGCGAAGAAGCCGATCGAGGCGGTGCGCTCGGGCGAGATCCGCGTCGTGCCCGAGACCTGGAAGAAGACCTGGTTCAACTGGCTCGAGAACATCCAGCCCTGGTGCGTCTCGCGCCAGCTCTGGTGGGGGCACCGGATACCGGCCTGGTACGACGACGCCGGCAACGTCTATGTGGCCGAGACCGAAGCGGATGCGCAGGCCGAGGCGGGGGAGGGCGCCGCCCTTCGCCGCGACCCCGACGTGCTCGATACCTGGTTCTCCTCGGCGCTCTGGCCGTTCGCAACCCTCGGCTGGCCGGAGGAAACCGAGACCCTCCGCCGCCACTATCCCAACGACGTCCTTATCTCCGGCTTCGACATCATCTTCTTCTGGGACGCCCGGATGGCGATGCAGGGCTATCAGTTCATGGGCGAGCGCCCGTGGAAGACGCTCTACCTCCACGGTCTGGTCCGCGATTCCAAGGGCCAGAAGATGTCCAAGTCGAAGGGCAACACGGTCGATCCGCTGCTGCTCGTCGACCGATTCGGCGCCGATGCCTTGCGCTTCACGCTGGCGGCGATGGAGAGCCAGGGGCGCGATATCAAGCTCGATGAGAAGCGGGTCGAGGGCTACCGCAACTTCGCCACCAAGCTGTGGAACGCGGCCCGCTTCTGCCAGGCCTACGGCATCGGCGCCTCCACGGCGATCGAGCCGCCCGCGGCCACCCTCCCGGTCAACCACTGGATCGTCGGCGAGACGGTGAAGACAGTCCAGGCGCTCGACCTCGCGCTGGCGGAGCTTCGCTACGACGAGAGCGCCAACACCATCTACCACTTCGTCTGGGCGACCTTCTGCGACTGGTATCTGGAGCTGATCAAAGGCCAGATCGACGAGGAGACCAAGGACGTCGCCGGCTGGGTGCTCGACCAGATCCTGGTCATGCTCCACCCATTCATGCCCTTCGTCACCGAGGAGCTTTGGAACGCGATGGGCGAGCGGCCCTATCCGCTGATCCTCGCCAAATGGCCGATGCCTGACGCACGCGCGCTCGATCCGGACGCAGGACCAGAGGTCAATTGGCTAATTGCGCTGGTTAGTCAGATTCGAGCCGCCAGGGCTGAGCTTAACGTTCCGCCCGGAGCCCAACTTCCGCTCTACGTTCGCGACTCCAGCGAATTGACGCGCCAGCGTCTCTTGAAGAATAATATCGGTCTCAAACGCCTGGCTCGAGCTAATTGGGCGCAGGGACAAGATGCGCCTTTCGGCGCTGCTGCGCAGTTGGTAGTCGACGAAGCCACTTTCATCCTGCCGCTGGAAGGCGCAATCGACATTGCCGCTGAGCAAGCGCGTCTCGCCAAGGCCGCCGAAGCCGCCGAGAAGGAGCGCGATTCGCTCGCCGCCCGCCTTAACAATCCCTCGTTCGTCGAGCGCGCCAAGCCGGAGGCCGTGGAGAAGGCCCGCGCCGATCACGCCGAGAAGGCGTCGGACGCGGAAAAATATCGGGCTGCTCTGGCAAGGCTTGGCTGATGGCTTCGCGGCCCGCCCAGCGCGACCTCACAACCGGCCCGATCGGCGCCACTCTGCTGGCCTTCGCCGTCCCGACCCTGATCTCCTCGATCATCCAGTCGCTCAATGGCTCGGTCAACACGATCTGGATCGGCCGTTTCCTCGGCGAGGAGGCGCTCGCGGCAACGTCCAACGCCAATATGGTGATGTTCCTGCTGATGGCCTTCGTCTTCGGCTTCGGCATGGCGGCGACGGTGATGATCGGCCAGGCGATGGGCCGCCGCGACGTGGACCAGGCGCGGCGCGTGATCGGCACCGCGATCGGCGGCTTCATGCCCCTCGCTTTGGCGGTCGCCATCGTCGGATGGGCCGGCGCGCCGGCCTTGCTCCGGCTGCTCGCGACGCCCGCGGAGTCGCTGCCGCTGGCGCTCGCCTATCTTCGGGTCATCTTCCTCGCCATGCCCGCCATCCTGATCGTCATCGTCCTGATGATGGGCCTTCGCGGTGCGGGGGACGCGCTGACGCCCTTGTGGTTCATGATCGTCGCGGTGGCGCTCGATTGCGGTCTGAACCCGGTCTTCATCCTCGGCCTCGGGCCGATCCCGGCAATGGGAATCGCCGGCTCGGCCTTCGCGACGGTGGTCGCCAATTATGTGGCTCTCTTCGGCCTCTTCATCTACATCTACTGGAGGGATCTGCCGCTCAGGCTGCGCGGGGCGGAGCTTGGCTATCTCAAGCCCGATCCGGCCATCCTGAAGGCGATCGTCGTCAAGGGCCTGCCGATGGGCCTGCAGATGATCGTCGTCTCTTCTTCCGCGCTGGCGACGATGGGGCTGGTCAACAGGGAGGGCGTCGAGACGACCGCGGCGTTCGGAGTCGCGCTTCAGCTGTGGACCTATGTGCAGATGCCGGCGATGGCGCTGGGCGCCGCGGCGAGCGCGATGGCCGCTCAGAATATCGGCGCGGGCAAGTGGGACCGCGTGGGCGCGATCACGCGATCCGGAATCGTCTACAACCTGCTGATCACCGGCGTGCTGGTCGCGGTGCTGGCGGTGGCCGACCGTCCACTGCTCGCCTTGTTCCTCGGCGGAGAGAGCCCGGCGATGCCGATCGCGCGCCATATCCAGCTGCTGGCGACCTGGCCGTTCCTGCTCTTCGGAGTGACGATGATCATCTTCGGCACCGTGCGCGCCAACGGCGCGGTGATCGGGCCGCTCGTCATCCTCGCCATCGGCCTTTACCCGGTGCGGCTCGGCTTCGCGCTCGGCGCCTATCCCTGGCTCGGCGCGGACGCGCTCTGGCTAAGCTTCCCCGTCGCCTCGTTCGCCAACATGGCGATGGCGATCGGCTTCTACCTCCACGGCGGCTGGCGCAAGGCGCGGCTCATGCCGCCTCCGCCGCCCGAGGAGCTGGTCGAGGAAGCGGAAGGGCTCGCCGAGCCGGGCGGCCGGATCAACCCGGCCGGCTGAGCCTTCCTCAGAGCGTCGTGTCCGCCAGGTTCGACTGGTAGGTGGTGTTGGTCTGGCGGTCGATGATCTTGATGTAGACGTAGCTCGGCGGGATCTGGCCCTCGGGCAGCGCGAACCAGATCGAGCCGAGATTGGCTGGGCTGCCCAGCGCGCAGAAGCCGTAGATACGCTGGTTCGTGCGGCCGTTGAAAAAATCGACCCAGGTGCGGGACGAATTGGTGTTGTTGCCGCATGGCGGCAGGCCCGGGGCGGCGGCGAACATGTCGGCCGGATACTGGTCCTTGTTGAACACGTCGTAGCGGTAGCGGACGAAGTTCTGGCCGTTGACGGTATAATATTCGTTGCCCGTCATGTACAAAATCGGGTTGGGTGGAACGGCCCGCGCGGGCGTGGCGCCCATCGTCAGGGCGAGCAGACCGGCGGCAACATAGGCGCGCAGCTTGGATGTATTCATCATCTGTCCTTTCCGTTTGCAGACGAAGGACTCGGACGCTTTCGGGATTTTCCCCCTCGCCGGCGTTTCACCGACGAAACGACAATGCCACCGATTGGGGGTTCATTCAAGAAAGCGCGCCTTTGCAGGTGCAGTGGGGCGCGCTAAGTCCTCGCGCGAGATGAGCCGCGCCGCCTTTCCCGCAATCCGCATGCGCCGCACGCGCGCGGCCGCCTGGAGCCGGGCGCTGTTCGCCGAGACTGTGCTGACCCCTTCCGACCTGATCTGGCCGCTGTTCGTCACCGAAGGCTCCGGCGTCGAGGAGCCGATCGCCACGCTGCCGGGCGTCTCGCGCTGGAGCGTGGACCGGATCGGGGAGCGGGCCAAAGAGGCGCGGGAGCTCGGCATTCCCTGCGTCGCGCTGTTTCCGAACACGCCGCCGGCGCTTCGCACGGAGGATGCGCGCGAGGCGCTCAATCCAGGCAACCTGATCTGCCGGGCGGTCAAGGCGCTGAAGGACTCGGCGCCCGAGGTCGGCGTGCTCACCGACGTCGCGCTCGATCCCTATACGGCCCATGGTCATGACGGAATCGTCGACGAGAGCGGTTACGTGCTCAACGACGTGACGAGCGCGATTCTTGTCGACCAGGCGCTCGTTCAGGCCGAGGCCGGCGCGGACATCATCGCGCCTTCGGACATGATGGACGGCCGGGTCGGCGCCATCCGGTCAGCGCTCGAAGAAGCGGACCACGTCAACGTCCAGATCATGGCCTACGCCGCCAAATATGCCTCGGCCTTCTACGGCCCGTTTCGCGACGCGGTCGGCTCGCGCGGCCTGCTGAAGGGCGACAAGAAGGGCTACCAGATGGACCCGGCCAATGCGGAGGAGGCGCTGCGCGAGGTGGCGCTCGATTTGGCCGAGGGCGCCGACAGCGTGATGGTCAAGCCGGGCCTGCCCTATCTCGACATCATTCGCCGCGTGAAGGATCGCTTCGAAGTCCCTGTTTTCGCTTACCAGGTTTCCGGCGAATATGCGATGATCGAGGCCGCGGCGGCCGCCGGCGCGGGGGAGCGCGACGCGCTCGTGCTCGAGACCTTGATGGCGTTCAAGCGGGCCGGCTGCTCGGGAGTCCTCACCTATCACGCGGCCCACGCCGCGCGGCTGCTCGGATCCTGATGCTCGAAGCGCTTCGCGCCGAGATCGAGGCGCTCGCCGCCGAAGCCGCGCCGCTGGAGCCGGACGCCGGCGAGCGGGGCGCGATGCTGCGGCAGGGCTTCGATCACGCGGAAGCTTTCTGGGAAGGCCTCGCGAACGGCCCGTCGAACGTGGCGCGCGAGCAAGTGTTCGACGAGCGGCTCGAGCCCGAATTCACCGAAGGCGGCCGCGGCGCGGAAGACGTGCTCGCCTACCTCGCCCGCTGCGTGGACGCGCCCGGCTTCACCACCGCCTCGCCCCGTTTCATGGGCTATATTCCGGGCGGCGGGCTGTTCCATTCGGCGCTCGGCGATTTCCTCGCCGCCGCCTCGAACAAATATGCGGGATTCGCCTCGGCCGCTCCCGGCGCGGTGCGGCTCGAAAACGCCACCTCGGCGTGGCTGGCCGGGGTGATCGGCTTTCCCGAAGACGCGGCGGGAACGCTGACGACGGGCGGAAGCATGGCCAATCTGACGGCGATCGTCGCCGCCCGCGAGGCGCGCGATGCCGAGGGAGGAGGCGCGGTCTATCTGACCAAATTCGCCCATTATTGCATCGATAAGGCGCTCCACATCGCGGGCCGGCGAAGGGCGCCGCGCCGGCTGGTCGAGACCGACGAACGGAATCGCATGCGGGCCGACGCGCTTGCCGCGGCGATCGAGCGCGACGTGGCCGCGGGCGTCCGGCCCTGGCTCGTGGTGGCCTCGGCGGGAACGGTCGATACGGGCGCGGTCGATCCGCTCGATCGAATCGCCGACATTTGCGCCCGGCACGGCATCTGGATGCACGTCGACGGCGCTTATGGCGGCCTGTTCATGCTGTGCGACGAGGGGCGGGCGGTGCTCGGCGGGATCGAGCGGGCCGACACCGTGGCGCTCGATCCGCACAAGACCCTGTTCCTTCCCTACGGCACCGGCGCGGTGGTCGCCCGCGATTCGCGTCATCTGCTCGACGCTTTCAGCGCCAGCGCGGATTACATCCGCCCGCTCGGCGAGAGCGAGGTCGGCCCATCGCCGGCGGACCTCTCGCCGGAGCTGACTCGCCATTTCCGAGCCCTCAGGCTCTGGCTCCCGCTCCAGATCGCCGGCGTCGCCGCGTTTCGCGCCGCCCAGTCGGAGAAGATCAAGCTCGCCCGCTATTTCCATGCACAGCTGTGTGCATTGGAAGGCTGGGAGGTGGGCGCTCCGCCCGATCTCTCGGTCGTCGCCTTCCGCTACCGCCCGGCGAAGGGCGACGCGAACGCGTTCAACGACCGCCTGCTGCGCAGCCTGCAGGAGGAGGGACGGGTGTTCCTCAGCGGCACGAAGATCGACGGCGAGGCGTGGCTGCGCTGCGCGATCTTGTCGTTCCGCACCCATCTGGCGCATATCGACGAGACGATCGAAATCCTGTGCCGCCTCGCCGCCGCGCTCCAGTCCGATCAGGGGAAATGCCAGTGACGAGTGACGCCGCCGCAGCGAGCCAGGTTCACGAGCGTTTCGCGCGGCCCTTGTTCCTGCTCACGATCATCACCGGCTCGTTCCTGCTGTTCCTGACCCAGCCGATGGTCGCCCGAATGGCGCTGCCGCGCGTCGGCGGCTCGCCGTCGATCTGGAACAGCGCGATGCTGGTCTACCAGCTGCTGCTGTTGGCGGGCTATGCCTATGCCCACTGGATCGCCCGCCTGAAGCCGCGGCGGCAGGTCGGGATCCACCTCGTCCTGCTCGGCGTGGCCGCCATCTGGCTGCCGATCCACCTCATCGCCTTCTCGCCCGCGGCCGACGCCGAGCCGGCCTTGTGGGTGCCCTGGTTCCTGATCGCCTCGATCGGGCCGCTCTTCTTCATCGTTTCGAGCCAAGCGCCGCTGATGCAGCGCTGGTACGCGCTGGAGACCGCGCGCGGCGAGCCCTACACGCTCTATGCGGCGTCGAACCTCGGCAGCTTCGCGGGCCTCCTTTCCTACCCGCTGATCGTCGAGCCGACGATGAGCCTGGCAGCGCAGAGCTGGCTGTGGACGGCGCTCTACGCCGCCCTCGTATTGCTCGTCGCGGCCTGCGCCTTGACCGTCCCCGCTCAAGCAGTCGAGGCGGTGCCCGAAGAGTCCACCCCGGCCCCCACGCGCCGCCAGATGCTTCACTGGGTAGCGCTCGCCGCGGTGCCATCGGGTCTCATGCTCTCGACGACGACCCACCTGACCACAGACATCGTCGCCATCCCGCTGCTTTGGGTGCTTCCGCTCGGCCTCTATTTGCTGAGCTTCGTCATCGCCTTCGCCCACCGGCGCGGAGTCGCGAACTTCATGACCATGCTCGCCCCGCTGGTGATCCTGATCGCCGGCGGATTGGCCTTCAGCGACGGCACGCGAAGCCCGTTCTTCTCGGCAACGCTCGGGCTCGGCCTTCTCTTCTTCATCGCCGTGGCGCTTCATTCGGAGCTGTTTCGCCTGCGCCCCGCCGTCGGTCACCTGACCCGCTTCTACCTGGCCATGTCGCTCGGCGGCATGCTCGGCGGCCTCTTTTGCGCGATCGTCGCGCCGCTTCTGTTCGACTGGGCCTACGAACATCCCATCCTGATCGTCGCCGCCGCGCTGCTCGTACCGCAATTCCCGCTTTTGCCCTGGCCGCGGCAATATGGCTTCATGCTCTGTCTCACCATCCCGTCGGTCGCTTTCCTCCTCTCCTTCCTGACCGACGCCGGTTTCCTCCAGCGGGCCGGCATTGCCACCATGGTCGGCAACGTTGCCGTGTCGCTGCTCGCTTTGGCCTGCCTCGGCCGGCGCTGGCCGTTCGCCGCCAGCCTCGCCGCACTGATGCTGAGCTATGGTGGCTGGACCACGATCGTCCACTCGGTCGATGGGATGCGCACGCGCTCCTATTTCGGCATCTACGAGGTCTCCGAGCGGCTCGACGAGAACCGCCAGGCCACGGCCAGGATACTGACCCACGGCACGACATTGCACGGAATCCAGAGCCTGGTGCCGGGGCAGGAGACGGTTCCGACGTCTTATTATGCCCGCCGCTCGGGCGTCGGGCTGGCGCTGAGCAATGCCGATGCCCTGTTCGGCACGCACCCGCGGATCGGAGTCGTCGGCCTCGGCAGCGGAACGCTGTCCTGCTACGCCCGGCCGAACCAGGCGTGGACCTTCTTCGAGATCGACCCTGCGATGGTCCAGGTCGCGCGCAACCGATTCTCCTTCCTGTCGCGTTGCGCGCCGCAGGTGCGGATCGTGCTCGGCGATGCCCGGATCAGCCTTTCACGCCAGGCGCCGGGCGCGCTCGACATCCTTGCCGTTGACGCTTTTTCTTCCGACGCGGTCCCGATGCATCTCCTGACGCGCGAGGCGCTGGCGGTCTACGGCCGTGCCCTCTCGAGCGACGGGATCGTCCTGTTCCACATTTCGAACCGCTATCTCGATCTCAAGCCGGTGATCGCCGATCTCGCCGCGCACGAAGGGTGGCGCGCTGCCCTGCTCCAATATGTGCCGGAGGGAAACGAGGAGGCGATGAACGCCACCATTTCGGTTTGGATCGCCCTTTCGCGCAATCCGGCGACGATCGACCGCCTGATCGCGCTCTCGGGCGACGACGGGCTCTATTGGGAGCCGATCGAGCCGACGCCCGGCTTCGCGGGCTGGAGCGACGATCACGCCTCGATCCTGCCGATCATCAACTTCCGCTCGATGATGCCCTGGCGCCGATGATCGAAACCGAAAGGCTGATCCTGCGCGACTGGACCGAAGCCGACATCGAGCCCTTCCTGCGCCACACCAACACGCCGGCGGTGATGCGCTGGCTCGGCGGAGTCACGCCGGAGCCGGAGGCCAGCGAGCGGATCACGAAGCGGATCATCCCGTGGCAGGAGCAGCGGGGCTTCACCTTCTGGCTGGTCGAGCGCAAGGCCGATCGCGAGGTGCTCGGCTTTTGCGGGATCAAGATCGCCGACACGGCCGGAAGCCCGGTCGAGGGGATGCATGAGATCGGCTGGCGGCTGCGCGAGGATTGCTGGGGGCGGGGCTACGCCAAAGAGGCGGCGATCGCCTCGCTCGATTTCGCCTTCGGAACGCTGGGCGCGGACCGCGTGATCGCGCTCACCTTCATCCAGAACGAGGCCAGCTGGGGCCTGATGGAGCGGCTCGGCATGACCCGGCGGCCCGAGCTCGATTATGACGACGAGCGGTTTCCGGCGCTCAACCCAACGATCGTCTACGACATCCGCCCGGGACAGCTGAAACGATGACCGCCCACATATTCGAAGGCACATCCCCGCGGATCGATCCGAGCGCCTTCGTCGCGCCCGGCGCCCAGATCGTCGGCAACGTCGAATTGGGCCCGGAAGCGAGCATCTGGTACAATTGCGTCCTTCGCGGCGACATGAACCTGATCCGCATCGGCGCGCGCTCGAACCTTCAGGACGGAAGCGTCATCCACGTCGATCCGCCGCGGCCCGGCGGCCCGGAGGAGGGCTTTCCCTGCCTGATCGGCGACGACGTGCTGATCGGCCATATGGCGATGATCCACGGCTGCGTCCTCCACGACAGGGCCTTCGTCGGCCTCGGCACGATCGTGATGGACGGCTGCGTGGTCGAAAGCGACGCGATGCTCGCCGCCGGGGCGATGCTGACGCCGGGCAAGAGAGTCCCGTCCGGCCAGCTCTGGGCGGGGCGCCCCGCCAAATATCTCCGCGACCTCACCGAAGCCGACCTTGCCGGAGTGCGCGCCGGCGCGGCGCATTATGTCGCGCTGGCCAAGCGCCACATGGCCATGCTCAGACCATGATCGTTTCAGGCTGCATCAGCCTGAAACGTGAATCATGGTCTTACTATGAATCGGGAGCCTGATTCACGCCCTGCGCCGAAACGCCGCAGGCGTTTCGTCCCAAGACGATCAGGCTCCTGGGCTGAGCCGGTCGATCCGCTGCTGCTGGCGGGCGGCGATCGCTTCCGCCTCGTCGACCGCGGCCTTGAGCGCCGCCTGATCGGCCTCGCTGGTCGGCGCGGCCGCTCTCGCCAGGGCCAGAGCCTGGAGATCGCCGAGCGCGGCGCCGGTTCGGCCGCGCGCGGCCTCGAGGCGGGAGATGGCCTGCTGGGCTTCGAGCCAGGAATCGGAGCCCCGGGCGCCGGCCCTGGCCGCGCTACGCTCGGCGGCGGGCGCTTCGGCCTCGAAGTCGCGCTGCCCGGAGCGGGCCTCGTCGAGGAGCGCGGCAATTCGGCCGCGCAGCGCGGGATCGTCGGCGACGACCGGGGCGGTTCGCACCGGCTCCTCGCTCCAATCCTCCTGCTCGGCCGGCCGCGGCGCCAGCGACGGGAACGGCCCCTGCGAAACGCAGCCTGCGAGGAGGGCGGCGGCGAGCGCCGCGAGGGCCGGTCTGGGCGAATTCATCGCCCTTCACTATGCGCCGCCAGAGCGGGCCGCAACACGGCATTGCGCGGTTTGCCCGGGGGTTGCGTGGGCTTCGCCTTGCCCCTATGTCGCAGCCTCCCGCGCGCCCGTAGCTCAGCTGGATAGAGCACCAGACTACGAATCTGGGGGCCGGAGGTTCGAATCCTTCCGGGCGCGCCACTTCTCCCTCCCCGCCGAACGTCGTTCATGCTTGCTTCAGTGCAAGTCCGAAATGTAGCGCGAGCGCGTCATGTGCTAGACGCCCATGCGGAGGGGCCGATGAACGGGATTCGCTTTGCATTCTTGCTTGGGCTGACGGCGCTGGCGGGGGCGCCTTCCGCCTTCGGGCAAACCGCGCCGCCCGCTTCGAGCCTCGGGCCGAGCCAGACGGTCGCCGGCGAGCTCGGCCCCAACGACGCGCAGCGGCGCTCGGGAAAATATGAAGACGTCTATTTGGTCGAGGGCCACCGGGGACAGCGGCTCCAGATCGATCTCTCCTCGGATGCATTCGATTCCTACCTCGTGGTGACCGGGCCGGAGGGGTTCAACCTCGCCAATGACGATGCCGAGGGCAGCGATGCGCTGCACAGCCGGCTCGTCGTCCAGTTCCCCGCCGACGGGGCCTACCGGATCTCCGCGACCACGTTCCGGGCCGGCGAGACCGGGGCCTATCGCTTGCAGACGAGCACACCCGCGGCCAACGTGCGGATCACCGCGCCGGTCGTCGCGGAGCCGATCGCGATCGGGCGCACCATCAACGGCCGCCTCGCGGAGGGGGACGGGCGCGAGGGATCCGGGGGATTCGCCGATCGCTTCCGCTTCCATGCCCAGCGCGGCCAGCGAGTCGCGATCTCGCTGACCGCGAACAAGCTGGACACGGTGCTTCAGCTGAGCCGTCCCGACGGTACCCAGGACGTCAGCGACGACACGAACGTCAACGGCGAGACCTCTACCAACAGCCGGATCGACACGGTGCTCGCCGAGGACGGCGATTATGTCGTCACGGTCACCTCGTACCGCGCCGGCGAGAGCGGCGACTATCAGCTGACGCTCGCACCGAGCCCCGGCCATCCGCGCCAGATCGGCGTTCCGGGCGGCGCCAGGGTCATCGCCTTGCTCGTCGGGGTCTCCGATTATGGCGGGCGGACCAACGATTTGCCCAATACCGACGACGACGCGCAGCAGCTCTACAACAGCCTTCGCACCGCCGGCCTGCTTCATCCGGCGAGCGTGGTGCTGACCAATGCGCAGGCCACGGCCAAGGCGGTCGCCGAAGCCTTCGCGCGCGCGGCCGCGGCCGCCGGCCCGAACGACACCTTCCTGTTCTTCTTCTCAGGCCATGGCGACCAGGTCGACGTGCCCGCGAGCGCGGCGGAGCTCGACGGCCGGGCCGAGACGATCGAGCTCTACGACGCGGCGATGACCGACGCCCAGCTCGCGCCGCTCTTCGCCGCAGTCCGGGGCCGGCTGTCGATCGTCGCGCTCGACGCCTGCTATTCGGGCGGCTTTCGGAACCTCGTCAACCGGCCGAACGTGATGGGCCTGTTCAGCTCCGAGGAGGATCTGACCAGCCTCGTCGCGAGCCGCTTCAAGGCGGGGGGCTTCCTCGCTTACTTCCTCCGCTCGGGCCTCACCGGCGAGGCGGACGAGGATGGCGACCGGATCGTCTCGGCCGGAGAGCTTTCGACCTACGTCCGCCGCCGCTTCCGCCGCGAGGGCGACATCCCCGCGACGACCCGCGAGGACGAGCACAATTACCAGAATCTGCTGATCGAGCGCGGCGGCCTGCAGGTCGAGGACGTCGTCGTCCGCCTCGCCGGCGGGCCACAGGTCGCCCAGGCGCCTGCGCCCCGCCCGGCGGTTCAGCGAATGCAGCCCGAACCGGTCAAGCCCTAGGTCAGTTCCTCTAGCCGGAGCAGTCGGAGCAGGGCGCCGCGCGCGGTTTCGGCGCGAACGGCAAGCGCCGGATCGTCGAGGTCTGCGGGGCGGATTTCCTTCGGCCAGTGCGCTTCGACGCAAACGGCGATCGCATCGAGCCTGGCCTCGTCGAGGAGGAAGCGCGGATCGACCGTGGCCGGATCGGCGACGACTCGCAGGCGGAGGCAGGCAGGGCCGCCGCCATTGGCCATAGACTGGCGCACGTCGACCAGCGCGAGCTTGCGGATCGGCCCATTGCCCGCCGCCATCGCCTCGAGCCAGGACCAGACCCGCGGCGCCTCGCGTGCCTCCTCGGGGAGGATCAAAGCTACGCCTCCATCGGGCAACGTCACCAGCTGGGCGTTGAACAGATAGGACTTGATTGCCTCGTCGAGGCTGACGACGCTCGCCGGCACCTCGACGATCTCGACCTCGGGAATCAGGCGCCTGAGGTCCGCGTAGAGGCGCTCCTTGTCGGCGAAGGCCTGCTCGTGCGCGAACAGGACATGCTCGTTCGCCACCGCGACCACGTCGTTGTGGAACGCGCCGGCGGCGATCGCTTCCTCCGATTGTGGGACGAACAGAGTCCGCTCCGGATCGAGGCCGTGGAGGCGCGCGACGGCGCGCGAGGCTTCCTCGTGCTGGCGCACCGGGAAGGCGCCGCCGCGCAGGCCGTAGACGAAAATCTCGACGCCCGGCGAGCCGTGAGCAGGGCACAGCCGCATGTGATTGGCGGCGCCCTCGTCGCCGAACGTCGGCACCGGCTCGTGCACCGCGAAACGGGAAGTGTCGGCGAAGGCGAGGCGGAGCTGGGCGAGCGTCTCCGGCCATTCGTGGCTTCGGTGGGCCATCGTCCTGAGGTTGGCGATCGTGAGGTGGCAGCGTCCGTCGCGGCTGTCTGGAGCGGGCGAGACGGTCGCGGCGTTGGCCGCCCACATCGCCGACGCCGAGAAAGCGGGCGATCTCACCGCCTCCGGGACGCCGTCCGCTCCGGCGCCGAGCGCCGCCAGCCAGGCCCGGTTGGGCCGCCGGTGGGGAAGCAACAGGCCCTGGGCGAGGCCGAGGCGAAGATTGTGGCGCATCTTCGCGATCCCCTGAAGGGCCGCCGCGCGAGGGTAAGCGACGCTGCCGGCACTGGCCGTCGCCGCGAGGTTGCCGAGGCTGAGCCCGGCATAATTGTGGGTCGGCCCGACGATCCCGTCGAAATTGATCTCGACGACGGCCATTAGCGGCCCGCGGCGAGGAAGGGGTGGCCGGGCGCGAGGCCGAGCAGGCCGGCGCTTTCGAAATCGAGCACCGCGCCTTCCTGCGGGGTCTGGGCGAGACGGCCGAAGGCCGCCGCGAAATCGCCGAGCGTCCCGCCCGCAAGCAGCATCCGCTCGCCGTCCACCTCTTCGCGCGTGCCGCCCAGGACCAGCTCGCGCGCCTCGGCGACGGTCCGGATCCTGTCGGTCGCGGCGCACATGGTCGGGCCGCCATCGAAAATGTCGACATAGCCCTCGCCGCTGAAGCCCTCGGCCTCGAGCATCCGCATCGCCGCCTCGCCCGAGGGGTGCGGCTTGCGCATCACCGCCAGCGCCTCCTCCGACAGCATCGCGGTGTAGATCGGAGTCTTGGGCATCAGATCGGCGATGAACTGCGTGCCATGGGCGCCGTTGAACGTGTCGGCCTCCTGGAAATCCATGCCGAAGAATCGCCCGGCGATCGCGTCCCAGAAGGGCGAGCCGCCTTTCTCGTCGATCACGCCGCGCAGCTCGGCGACCACCTTGCCGGCGAATCGCTCGCGGTTGCGGCGGATGAACAAGTAGCGGCTGCGTGCAAGGAGGACGCCGAGCCCGAGGCCGCTCGCGCGCGCCTCGGGATGGAGGAACAGGCCGCCGACCTCGGAGCAGTCGTTGAAGTCGGTGCACAGGTTCAGCATCTCGGTGTGGAAGGTGCGGCCGAGCTCGGGCGAGGTCTGGGTGAGCTTGCTGATCCGGTAGGAATAGAAAGGCTGCTCGACCCCGACCCGGCCGAACACCTGGCAGGTGCCGCGCACCGCGCCCGTTTCGGCGTTTTCGAGCACGAAGACGAACAAGTCGCCCTCGGGCGCGCTCTCGGCGCTTGAGAAGGCAGCCTCCGAGCGCGCCAATTTGGCGACCAGGGTGCCCTTGTCGGCGGGAAGGTTGGTGAAGCCGCCGCCGGTGAGCAGCGCCATCTCGTATATCGAGGCGAAATCCTCGCCCCGCGCGGGCCGCACCCGATAGCTCACAGGGCCTCTCCGCCGGCCAGCCTAAGGATCGTCAGCGCCGAAAGCTGCGCGCGCTCGACGAGGCTCTCGACGATCAGATATTCTTGCGCCGAGTGGATCGCGCCCCCGCGAACGCCCATCGTGTCCACCACCGGGACGCCGCAGGCGGCGATGTTATTGCCGTCGCACACCCCGCCCGTGTCGCGCCAGCTTATGTCCTGGCCGAGATGGGCGCCGCAGCCCTTCACCAGCGCGAACAGCTTTTCCGAGCGCGGGTCGAGCGGCTTGGGCGGTCGGCCCCAGCCGCCATGCATATTTATGTGCACATCGCGCTTTGCCGCGATCTCGGCGACCGCGTCATCGAGCGCGGTCTGGGCACGCTGCTGGTCGCCAAGCGTGCGCGGGCGCATGTTTATGCGCAGCACCGCATGATCGGGGACGACGTTGTTGGGCCCCCCGCCGTCGATCCGGGCCGGGTTGACGCTGAGCCCCGCACTGATGGCTTGTTCCAGCCGCAGCGCCAGCTCGGCCGCGGCCAGCATCGCGTTCCGGCCCTCCTCGGGATTGCGGCCGGCATGGGCGCTCCTTCCTTCGATCCGGATCGAGAAATTGCCGCTCCCGGCGCGCGCCCCGGCCAGCGTGCCGTCGGGAAGCGCCGAGGGCTCGTAGGTGAGCGCGGCCAGCTTACCGCGGGCGGCCTCGGCGATCAGCGCCGCGGAGCCCGGCGAGCCGACTTCCTCGTCGCTGTTGATCACCACCTCGTAGCCGAGCCCCTGGACACCTGCGCTCTCCACCGCCCGAAGCGCCGCGAGCATCACCGCGATCCCGCCCTTCATGTCGGCGACCCCGGGCCCGCCGAGAACGCCTTCTTCGCGCCAAAACACCTTCTGGAATTCGTGATCGGCGCCGAACACGGTATCCATGTGGCCGGTGAGGAGGATCTGGACGGGCGCTTCGGGGCGCACCACCAGATGCAGGTTGCGGCCGTGCGCGACCGGCTCCAACCCGCCGTCGGCGGCCATCGCCTCTACCGCCGCGGGACCCTTTCGGCTGAGGTCGCCAGGCAGCGCGGAGAAGGCGTCCGCGAGCGCGGTGGACACCGTCTCGAGTCCGGCAAGATTGCGTGAGCCGCTGTTGATCGTGGCCCATTCGGCCACCTGATCGAGCATCGGCGAGGCGGCGCAAGCCTCGATCGCGTCTTGCTCGATCCTGGAAAGGCCCCGCATGCCGGTGCTCTAGCCCGGGATCGCCGGGCACAAAACCCCTGCGCTCCGCAACGCACTTCCGGACGGGAGAAGCGATGGAAGTTTCCAGGTTTCCGCAAAATAAAAAACGGTTCGATCAATGCCCGGCTTTTGATCGAGAGAGGCGATCAAACGGGGCGAGGAGTGAGACACCACGGAAGGAACATAACCCGAACCAGCGCCCGGATCAACTTCCTATAGCCAGTCCGCGAAAGCCTCGAGAAGCTGCCCGTAAAGGGCCTTCTTGAACGGCACGATCATCGCCGGGAGCTCCGCGGGCTCGGCCCATTTCCAGGCGCGGAATTCGGGCTCGGCGGTGGCGATGTTGACGTCCGAATCCTGCCCAAGGAAGCGGGCGAGGAACCAGGTCTGGCGCTGGCCTCGCCATTTGCCCTTCCACATCTTGCCGATCAGGTCGTCGGGCAGGTCGTAATAAAGCTCCTCGGGGCAGCACGCGACGATCTCGACCAGCCGCGAGGGAATGCCGGTTTCCTCTTCCAGCTCGCGGAAGGCGCCTTGCTCGGGAGTCTCGCCCTCGTCGAGCCCGCCTTGGGGGAGCTGCCACGCCTCGAGCGTCGAATCGAGCCGCTGGCCGACCAGCGCCTTGCCCTCGCCGTTCAGAAGCATGACGCCGACGGCGGGGCGATAGGGGAGGGCGCTCTTGTCCGTCATCGCGCGTCGATTTCCGCGAGCATCAGCTTCAGCGCCGCCACGCACCCCTTTATGTCCTCGTCCGAGGAGGGGATGGCGCGGCGCATCGAGATGAAGCCGTGGATGTTTCCCTCGGCCTCGCGGAAGACCGTGGGCACGCCGGCCTCGATACAGGCGGCGGCATAGGCGCGGCCCTGGTCGCGGATCGGATCGAGGCTCGCTGCGATCACCAGCGTCGGCGGCATTCCCGCCTGGCTCTTGAGCAATGGCGAATAGCGCCAGTCCTTCACGTCGGCGCGATAGCATTGGTCGAACCAGTCCATCCCCGGCCGGGTGAGGAAATAGCCCTCGGCGAACTGCCTGAAGCTCGGGTGATGCTCGCCGGGATCGGCGGCCGGGTAGATCGGCCACTGGGCGATCACCGGCACCCTGGCCGGCTCCTCGCGCAGCGCCAGCGTGACGATTATCGCGAAATTGCCCCCGGCGCTGTCGCCGCAGGCGATCAGGCCGGTCACCTCGCGCCCCAGCTCGGCGGGGCTTCCGGCCGCCCAATAGGCCGCGGCGATCGAATCCTCGACGCCCGCGGGCCAGGGATGCTCTGGCGCGAGGCGATAATCGACCGCGAGCACCGGCAGATCGAGCTGGCGGGCGATCTCGGCGCAGAAGGGCGCGTGGCTGTCGAGGTCGCCGAGGACGAAGCCGCCGCCGTGGAAGAAGATCAGCAGCGGTCCGGCCCCGCGCTCCTCGCGCGCGTCGAACAGGCGCAGCGGCACCTCGCCCGCCGGTCCGGCGAAGCTCAAATCTCGGATCACCGCCAGCTCGCCGACCGGCGCATCGGCCACGCCGCGCGCCGCGAGCATCATCCGCCGCGCCTCGACCGGCCCGACCTCCCAGCTGCGCGGGCCGGGCAGGGCGTTCAGATAATCGAGGAACCGGCGGACATCGGGCCGAACATAGATTTCCGTCACGCGTTGATGCTCCTGGTTGCGAATCGAGGCGGCGCGTTTCGTTTCCATAGGCGAACGGAGAGCCGCCGCCACCTGTTGTCGTGAGAGGCGCAGGGGGCTAGGGTCCGCTCGATTCCAGCATTCAAGGATTAGGCTCTTGGCCACGGCCAGACATTTTCTCACCCCTGAAGAGGCGCGCTCCGACGCGCCGCTCGAGGCGGTCGTCGTCCGCTTCGCCGGCGATTCCGGCGACGGCATGCAGCTGACCGGCGGCCAGTTCACCCTATCCACCGCGCTCGCCGGCAACGATCTCGCCACCTTCCCCGATTTTCCGGCCGAGATCCGAGCGCCGCAGGGAACGACCTTCGGAGTATCGGCCTTCCAGATCAATTTCGGATCGGCGGCGATCGAGACCGCGGGCGACGCGCCCGACGTGCTGATCGCGATGAACCCGGCGGCGCTCAAGACCAACGTCGCGGACTTGAAGCAAGGCGGCCTGATCATCGCCGACGAAGGCGAGTTCGGCGCGCGCAACCTCGCCAAGGCCGGCTACGAGGGCAATCCGCTCGACGACGACACGCTCGCCCGCTGGCATGTGATGCGGCTCAACATCTCGCAGCTGACGCTCGACGCGGTGAAGCCGTTCGGCCTCGGCAACAAGGAGGCGTTGCGCTGCAAGAACATGTGGACGCTCGGGCTTGCGCTCTGGATGTTCGACCGCGACCGCGGCCCGATCGTCGGCTGGCTCAAGGCCAAGTTCGCCAAGGCGCCCGAGCTCGCGGAGGCGAACATCGCCGCCCTGAACGCCGGTCACGCTTATGGCGAGACCGCCGAATTGGGCGCGATTCACCAGCATCATATCGATCCCGCGCCGGCCGAGCCCGGCCTCTACCGCACGGTGACCGGCGCCGAGGCGATCTCGATGGGGCTGGTCGCGGGCGCCCGGCTGGCCGGCCTGCCGATGTTCTTCGGTGGCTATCCGATCACGCCGGCGAGCGCGATCCTCCACCATCTCTCGCGGCTCAAGGAATATGGGGTCACCACCTTCCAGGCCGAGGACGAGATCGCCGCCATCGCCGCCTCGATCGGCGCGGCTTTCGCCGGCTCGCTCGGAGTCACCTCCTCCTCGGGGCCGGGAATCGCGCTCAAGACGGAGGCGATCGGCCTCGCGATCATGACCGAGCTTCCGCTGGTGATCGTCAACTCGCAGCGCGGCGGGCCTTCGACGGGCCTTCCGACCAAGACCGAGCAATCGGACCTCTACCAGGCGGTCTACGGCCGCAACGCCGACGCGCCGATGCCGGTGATCGCCGCGCGCTCGCCCGCCGACGCGTTCGACTGCGCCATCGAGGCCTGCCGCATCGCGGTGCAGTATATGACCCCCGTCATGCTGCTGACCGACGGCTATATCGCCAATGCCGCCGAGCCCTGGAAGGTGCCGGACATGGGCGCCTACGAGCCCTTCCCGGTCGCGTTCCACGACGCGCCGCTCAGCGAGGGGGAGGCGGTCAACCCCTACAAGCGCGACGAGAAGCTGAAGCGCGTGTGGATCAAGCCCGGCACCGAAGGGCTGATGCACCGCATCGGCGGGATCGAGAAGAATGTCGGCACCGGCCATATCGACTACGATCCGGCCAACCACCAGGCGATGACCGACATCCGGCACGACAAGGTGGCGGGCATCGCCGATAGCTGCCCCGAGCAGGACGTCTGCCTCGGCCAGGAAGGCGGCAAGCTGGCGGTGGTCGGCTGGGGCTCGACCTTCGGTCCGATCCACCAGGCGGTCCGCCGCGCGCGCCGGGAGGGCAAGGACGTCAGCCACATCCACATCCGCCACATCTGGCCGCTGCCCAATAATTTGGGCGATTTGCTAAGGTCTTACGGGCGGATCATCGTTCCGGAGATGAACAAGGGCCAGCTCAAGACATTGCTCCGGGACCAGTTCCTGGTCGACGCCCGCCCGGTCAACAAGGTCTCCGGCCAGCCGTTCAAGATCGCCGAGATCGAGGCGGCGATTCTGGAGGCGCTGGGGTGAGCCAGACCTCCGTCCGTCATTCCCGCGAAAGCGGGAATCCAGCTTGCGAACCGGAGCGGCAGGAAGGAAAGCTGGACCCCCGCTTTCGCGGGGGTGACGAAAAGGGGCGTGTCATGGGCGGAGAGGCCGCATGAACCCGCCCCGCGTCATCCCGATGGTGGTGATGCTGATCCTGGTCGCGTTCCTGATTTATTATTTGAGGTAAGAGTGAACTCCGTTCCCCGGCGAAGGCCGGGGCCCAGGCCTGGACATCGGTCTTCGCCGGTGAACAAGGAAGAGAAATGAACGAGATAACCAAGCTCACGGCGAAGGATTTCGCCACCGACCAGGAGGTGCGCTGGTGCCCCGGCTGCGGCGATTACGCGGTGCTGAAGGCGGTGCAGCGCACGATGCCCGATCTCGGCGCCGATCCGTCGAAGACCGTGTTCGTCTCTGGCATCGGCTGCTCGTCGCGCTTCCCTTATTACATGGAGACCTACGGCTTCCACACGATCCACGGCCGAGCGCCCGCGGTGGCCACGGGCGTGAAGCTCGCCAATCCCGATCTCGACGTGTGGATCATCACCGGCGACGGCGACGCATTGAGCATCGGCGGCAACCACACGATGCACATCCTCAGGCGGAACCTCGATTGCCAAATCCTGCTGTTCAACAACGAGATTTACGGCCTGACCAAGGGCCAATATTCGCCCACGTCGCGAGTCGGCACACGCTCGCCGTCCACCCCGTTCGGCTCGGTCGACCGCCCGGTCCGCCCCTGCGCCTTCGCCTTGGGCTCGGGCGGCCGTTTCGTCGCCCGGGCGATCGACGTTCACAAGAACCTTCCCGACGTGCTCAAGGCCGCCCATGCGCACAAGGGCACGTCCTTCGTCGAGATCTTCCAGAACTGCATCGTCTACAATGACGACGTCTTCGCGCCGTTCACCGCCAGGGAGAATGCCGGCAAGCAGCTCTGGCTGAAGCCCGGCGAGCCGATGCTGTTCGACAACAATAGCAAGGGCCTGACGCTCGACCGCCAGGCGCTGAACCTCAAGGTCGTCGATGTCGCGGACGGCGACTGGCGCTCGGCCGACGTGATCGTCCACGATCCCAAGAACAAGGCCGTCGCGCACATGCTGATCGACATGCCGATCGGCAGCTTCCCGATGGCGCTCGGCGTGATCTACGACGATCCGCGCCCGACCTTCGAAAGCGCGGTGCGCGAGCAGAACGCGGCCGCCGCCGCCGGCAAGCCCGCCGACCTCCAGGCGCTCGTCTCCAAGGGCCAGACGTGGCAGGTCGATAAGGAGCCGCGCGAGATCTAGGCGCTTTTGATGCTGCACAGGGGGAGACATCTGGTCGCGGCCGACCGAGCGCTCGCCACCGGCGGGGGCGTCTTCGCTCGGCTGTTCGCCGGGCGCTTCCACGCCATATTGGGCAGGATCGACGCCGGAGTCGCGCACGGGCGGCTCGACCTCACCTTGCCGGACGGCGTCTTCCGGGTCCTTGGCGGGCGTGGGCAGGGGCCGGTCGCGGCCGTCCATATCAGCAGCTGGCGCGCTCTGGCGCGGCTCGCCGCCTCCGGGTCGGTCGGCTGGTACAAGGCCTGGGCACACGGCGAATGGGCGAGCCCCGATCCCGTCGCCCTGTTCGACCTGTTCATGCGCAACGCCGACACGCTCGGCGACGCGGCGCGCGCCAAGGGGCCGTGGCGGCTGGTCAATCGGATCGCCCACGCACTGCGCTCCAACGGCAAGCGCCGCGCGCGGCGCAACATCGCCCATCATTACGACCTCGGGAACGATTTCTACGCCGCCTGGCTGGACGCGGGCATGACCTATTCGAGCGCGATCTTCGCCGCGCCCGAAGACAGCCTCGAGGCCGCCCAGGAGCACAAGGTCCGCCTGCTGCTCGACCGGCTCGACCTGAAGCCCGGCCGCCACCTGCTCGAAATCGGCTGCGGCTGGGGCGGCCTCGCCGAGATTGCCGCGCGCGATTACGGTGTGAGGGTTACCGCGCTCACCTTGTCCGCCGAGCAGAAGGCCTATGCCGACGGGCGGCTCGCCCATGCCGGGCTTTCCGGGCAGGTCGAGGTGGCACTCACCGACTATCGCGACGTGAAAGGCCGGTTCGACGCCGTCGCCTCGGTCGAGATGGTCGAGGCGGTGGGCCAGGAATATTGGCCCGCCTACCTGAGGACGATCGCCCGAGTGCTGAAGCCCGGCGGCAAGGCCGCGATCCAGCTGATCTCGATCCGCGAGGCTTTGTTCGACCATTATGCGGCGAACACCGATTTCATCCAGGCCTATATCTTCCCCGGCGGCCTGCTGATCAGCGAGCCGCGCTTCGCCGCCATCGCCGCGAAGGCCGGCCTCTCCTGGCATGACCGCGTCGGCTACGGCGCCGATTATGCCGAGACGCTGCATCGCTGGCGTGCGCGCTATGAGGAAGCGGTGAGCGAGGGGCGACTCCCGCACGGCTTCGACGAGGCCTTTCACGATCTGTGGCGCTATTACCTGATGTACTGCGAAGGCGGCTTCCGCAGCGGCGGCATCGACGTCGCGCAGGTGACCCTGGTTCGGTCCTAGAGTCGAACGCGGCCCGATTAGACGATACCGTTCCCCGGCGAAGGCCGGGGCCCAGGAGCCGAAGGCTTTGGGAGGTTCCGGGCAGAGTCGCTCGACGAGAAAGCGACATTGAAGGTTCGCCGCAGGGTCCCGGCTACCGCCGGGCCTGGGCCCCGGCCTTCGCCGGGGAACGCTCGAACTTGGGCGAAACGCGACTAACGCCCGACCTCGAGCCGATACCCGCTCTCGAAATCCCCGCTCAGCAACTCCACTACCGCGTCCGCCACCGCGCTCGGCGCCTTGAGCGTCGCCGGATCCTCCCCAGGATAGGCCCGCGCGCGCATCTGGGTCGCGGTCGCGCCGGGATCCACGATCGCGACCTTGAGCGGCACGAGGTTCTTCATCTCCTCGCCATAGCTCAGCACCAAGGTTTCCAGCGCGGCCTTGGAGGCGCCATAGGCGCCCCAATAGGCGCGCGGGCTCGCGCCGACGCTGGAGGTCATCGCGATCACGCGAGCGCCAAGGCTTCGCCGCAGCATCGGATCGAAGCCGGCGATCAGTGCCTGCTGGGCAAGCAGGTTGAGCGTCAGCAGCCTGTTGAATTCCTTGCCGTCGATTTGCGGCACCGGGGTCAGCGTGCCGAGCGTCGCGGCATTGAGCACGAGCACGTCAAGCGCGTGCCAGCGCCCACCCACCGCCGCCGCCAGCTTGCCGATCGCTTCCGGGGCGGTGAGGTCGAGCGGCGCGATCGTCGCTGCGCCGCCCGCTGCATGGATCTGTTCCTCGACGGCCTCGAGCTTGGCCGAGTCGCGCGCGACGAGCACGACGTGCGCGCCCTCCCGCGCGAGCGCGATGGCCATCGCCGCACCGATCCCCTCGCTCGCGCCGGTCACCAGCGCGAGTTGCGTCTCCAGAAAACCCGTCATCCTATCTCCGTCAGGCCACGCGCGCCTCAGCGAGCATCAGCTGGTTGCGCCTCTCCAAATCCTCCTGGTCGGTCAGGCCGGTCGGATAGTCGCCGGTGAAGCAGGCGTCGCAGGTCTGCGGGGCCGCTCCGTCACGCCGCTCCTCGCCGATCGCGCGGTAGAGGCCGTCGATCGAGACGAAGGCTAGGCTGTCGGCGTGGATATATTTGTTCATCTCGGCCACATCCATCTGCGCGGCGAGCAATTTGGCGCGCTCGGGCGTGTCCACGCCGTAGAAACAGCTATGGCGCGTCGGGGGGCTGGCGATGCGCATGTGCACCTCGCGCGCGCCGGCCTCGCGCATCATCTGGACGATCTTGAGGCTTGTCGTCCCGCGAACGATCGAATCGTCGACGAGCACGATGCTCTTGCCGTGGATGAGGGCGCTGTTGGCATTGTGCTTCAGCTTGACTCCGAGGTGGCGAACCTGGTCGCTGGGCTGGATGAAGGTCCGTCCGACATAGTGCGAGCGGATGATTCCGAGCTCGAAGGGAATGCCGCTTTCCTGGGCGTAGCCGATCGCCGCAGGCACGCCCGAATCGGGGACCGGAACGACGAGATCGGCCTCGACCGGGCTTTCCTTGGCGAGCTCGGCGCCGATCCGCTTGCGCACATTGTAGACGCTATGGCCGTCGATCACGCTGTCGGGCCTCGAGAAATAGATATGCTCGAAGATGCAGGGCCTCGGCCGCACCGCCGCGAACGGGCGGTGGGAGCGGACGCCCTGGTCCGAGACCTCGATCAGCTCGCCGGGCTCGATCGTTCGCAAATAGGTCGCGCCGACCACGTCGAGCGCCACCGTCTCGGAGGCGAAGATATAGGCCTCGCCGAGCCGGCCCATGACCAGCGGACGGATGCCGAGCGGGTCGCGGCAGGCGATGATGCCCTCCGCGGTCAGGCAGACCAGGGAATAGGCGCCCTCGACCTGCTTCAGGGCGTCGATGAAGCGGTCGAGCAGGGTGCGGTATTCGCTCGTGGCGACGAGGTGGATAATCACCTCGGTGTCGCTGGTGGACTGGAAGATCGAGCCGCGCCGGTTGAGCTCGCCGCGAAGCCGCATGGCGTTGGAGATGTTGCCGTTATGGGCGACGGCGAAGCCGCCCGAGGCGAGCTCGGCGAACAAAGGCTGGACGTTGCGGAGCGCCGTCTCGCCGGTGGTCGAGTAGCGGACATGGCCGATCGCGGCGCGCCCGGCGAGGGCGCGGATCACCTCGTCCTTGTCGAAATTGCCGGCGACATGGCCCATCGCCCGATGATTGTGGAAGGTGCGGCCGTCCCACGAGGTGATTCCGGCCGCTTCCTGTCCCCGGTGCTGAAGGGCGTGGAGGCCGAGCGCGACGATGGCCGAAGCGCTGTCCGCGCCCCAAATGCCGAACACGCCGCATTCCTCGCGGAGCTTGTCATCGTCGAAGGGATGGGTGGTCAGCATCATATCCTGCACGCCGCGGTCGAGGCATATAGGCACCGCTTCGGCCTTTGTCGCCCCCGGCGATTTACGGGGCGGTTCTTGACGCTGACGTTAACGTAAACTACCCCTTCCCGATGCCCGAAACCGCGCTCCATTCGGACTATCGCAAGCCGCGGCAGGTCCGCACCTATTCGATTTCCGAGCTTTGCGACGAGTTCGGAGTCACCGCCCGCGCGCTTCGCTTCTACGAGGACGAGGGGCTGATCGCGCCTCAGCGCCAGGGCCTCGCACGCATCTATTCGTGGCGCGACCGCGCCCGGCTCGCCTGGATCCTTCGCGGCAAGCGCGTCGGCTTCTCGCTCAGCGAGATCCGCGAGATGATCGACCTCTACGACGTCGGCGACGGCCGCCACGAGCAGCGCCGAGTGACGCTCGAGAAATGCCGCGCGCGGGTCGATCAGCTGACAAAGCAGAAGCTCGATATCGACGCCACGATCGACGAGCTCGAACGGTTCATCGCCATGGTCGGGGCGTCCGACGCCACGCTCGCCGGGTGAGGGTGGGATGCCCGGATTCGCCTCGCTTTCCGCTCATCCTGAGGAGCCGGTGAGCCTGTCGAACCGGCGTCTCGAAGGAGGTCCTTCGAGACGGGCCTTCGCCAAACTCAGTCCCTCCTCGGGGTGAGCGAGATCAACATAGACGCGCCAAGCAATACAAGGACCGCATCAGATGCCCAGCTACACCGCCCCCGTCGCCGACACGCGCTACGTGCTCGAGGAGGTGCTCGGGATCGAGCGCTATTCGAACCTGCCGGGCTTCGAGAATGCGACTCCTGACCTGATCGAGGCGATCCTTACCGAGGGCGGCCGCTTCGCCGCCGAGGTGCTTCATCCGCTCAACCGCGTCGGCGACGAAATCGGCTGCAAGCGCAATACCGACGGATCGGTCACCACCCCGCCGGGCTTCAAGGAGGCGTGGGACCAGTTCGTCGCCGGCGGCTGGACCACGCTGTCCGCGCCCGAGGAATATGGCGGGCAGGGGCTGCCCTCGGTCATCGCCACCGCGATCACCGAATATCTCCTCTCGGCCAACCAAGCGTTCGAGATGTATAACGGCCTGACCCAGGGCGCGGTCGCGGCCCTGCTGGTCAAGGGCACCGACGAGCAGAAGCGGACCTGGGTTCCGAACATGGTCTCCGGCAAGTGGACCGGCACGATGAACCTGACCGAGCCGCATTGCGGCACCGATCTTGGCCTGTTGAAGACCCGCGCCGATCCGCAAGCCGACGGCAGCTACAAGCTGACCGGCACCAAGATCTTCATCTCCTCGGGCGAGCACGACCTTTCCGAGAACATCGTCCACATGGTGATCGCCAAGATCGCCGGCGCGCCAGACAGCGTGAAGGGCATCTCGCTCTTCCTCGTCCCCAAGTTCCTGGTGGGCGAGGATAGCTCGCTCGGCGAACGCAACGCGCTTTCCTGCGGCTCGATCGAGGAGAAGATGGGGATCCACGGCAATTCGACCTGCGTGATGAATTATGACGGGGCGACCGGCTATCTGGTCGGCGAGGCGGAGAAGGGCCTCGCGGCGATGTTCATCATGATGAACGCGGCGCGGCTCGGAGTCGGTCTGCAGGGGCTCGCGCAGGGCGAGATCGCCTATCAGAACGCTGTCGCCTACGCGAAGGACCGGCGGCAGGGCAGGGCGCTCGTTCCGGACGCGCGCGATCCGGACGCCCGCGCCGATCCGATCATCGTCCATCCCGACGTCCGCCGGATGCTGATGGAGGCGCGCGCGTTCAATGAGGCGGCGCGCGCTCTGGTCCTGTGGGGCGCGCTTCAGGTCGATCTCTCGCGCCGCGCGCAGAGCGAGGAGGAGCGCGTCGCTGCCGACGACCTGCTCGGCCTGCTCACCCCGGTCATCAAGGGCTACCTCACCGACAAAGGGTTCGAGGCGGCGGTCAACAGCCAGCAGATATTCGGCGGCCACGGCTATATTCGCGAGCACGGCATGGAGCAGTTCGTCCGCGACGCGCGGATCGCCCAGATCTACGAAGGCACCAACGGCATCCAGGCGCTCGACCTGGTCGGCCGCAAGCTGGGCAAGGACAATGGCCGGGCGATCCAGGCCTTCTTCAAGCTGGCCGGCGAGGAAGCGGCGGCGGGGAAAAGCGATCCGGAGCTGGAGAAGATCGCCGGCGCGCTCGAGCGGGGCCTCGGCGATCTCCAGACCGCGACCATGTGGCTGATGCAGAACGGGCTCGTCAACCCCAACAATGCCGGCGCCGCGGCCTATCCCTATATGATTCTGATGGGGACGGTCGCGCTCGGCCTGATGTGGCTGCGCATGGCCAAGGCGAGCGCCGCGGCGCTGGCGAACGGCGCCGCCAATGCCGATTTCCACCAGGGCAAGCTGCTCACCGCCCGCTTCTTCGCGGACCGGATCATGCCCCAGACCAACGCCGAGCGCCGAAAGCTGGAGGCCGGGGCGGAGAGCATCATGGCGCTTCCGGCCGAGGCCTTCTAGCACTGCCAGCGCGCGACCGTTCGCCTCGATCCTGTCAGGGCTTCGCGAGAACGAGCGATCGCGCAAGCAGCATAAAGACCAAGTGCGGGCCGGGACTCTAGGCCGCAAGCGCTTGCTCGACCGCTTCGCTCGCCGCGAGCCAGCGCGCCTCGGCGGCGGCGAGGGCGGCGAGCGTGTCGGCGTGGCGCTTCATCAGCTCGCTCGTGGGCAAAGCAGAGTCGGCGGGACCGGCCCCGGCAGGATCGAACAGGGCTCGTTCGAGCTCCGTCTTGCGCGCTTCGAGCCTGGCGATGTCCTGCTCGGCCGCCTGGGCTTCCTTGCGCAAGTTGCGGCTCTTCTCGCGCGCCTCGGCGGCGGCGCGGCGCTCGTCCTTGCGGTTGCCGCGCGGCGGGTCCTTCGCCGCCGCTCCGCCGTCCCCGCCGCCCTTGAGGATCAGGTCGGTATAGTCGTCGAGGCTGCCGGAATAGTCGCTCGCCGTGCCGCCGTCGACGAGGACCAGGCGATCGGCGGTCAGCGCCAGCATGTGGCGGTCGTGGCTGACGACGACGACCGCTCCGGTATAGGCGTTGAGCGCCTGGACCAGCGCCTCGCGCGCGTCGACGTCGAGGTGGTTGGTCGGCTCGTCGAGGATCAGCATGTGCGGCGCGTCGCGGGTGATCAGCGCCAGAGCGAGCCGGGCGCGCTCGCCGCCAGACATCTTCTTGACCTGCATGACGGCCTTGTCGCCGGAGAAGCCGAAGCGGCCGAGCTGCGCCCGCACCGCCGAGGGCGTCGCCTTGGGCATCAGGCGGCTCATATGCTCGAGCGGGCTGTCCTCGCCGTCCAGCTCCTCGACCTGGTACTGGGTGAAATAGCCGACCCGAAGCTTGCCCGAGGCGGTCATCTGCCCGTCCATCGCCGGAAGCTGGGCGGCGAGCAGGCGGGCAAGCGTGGTCTTGCCGTTGCCGTTGCGGCCGAGAAGGGCGACCCGGTCGTCCGGGTCGAGGCGCAGGTTGAGCCGCTGGAGGATCGGCTCGCCCGGGGCGTAGCCGACCGCGGCCATGTCGAGCGTGACCAGAGGCGGCTTCAATTCCGCGGGGCTGGGGAAGTCGAAGCTGAGGCTCGGATCCTCGGCGACGGCGGCGATCGGCGCCATCTTCGCGAGCATCTTCACGCGCGACTGCGCCTGCTTGGCGGTCGAGGCGCGGGCCGAGTTGCGGGCGACATAATCCTGAAGCCTGGCGCGCTGGGCGGCCTGGCTGGCGCGCGCCGATTCGAGCAAGGCGAGCCGCTCGGCATATTGGCTCTCGAACGCGTCGTAGCCGCCCGGATAGAGCGTCAGCTTGCCGCCCTGCAGGTGCAGGATATGGTCGGCGACGTTGTTGAGCAGGTCGCGCTCGTGGCTGACGATCAGCATCGTCGCGCGGTAGGAGCGAAGGAAATTCTCCAGCCACAAGGTCGCCTCGAGATCGAGGTGGTTGGAGGGCTCGTCGAGCAGCAGCAGGTCCGGCCCCGAGAAGAGCAAGGCGGCGAGCGCGACCCGCATCCGCCAGCCGCCCGAGAAGCTGTCGAGCGGGCGCCGCTGCATCTCCTCGTCGAAGCCCAGGCCGACGAGGATCCGCGCGGCGCGCGCCGGGGCGGCGTGGGCGCCGATCGCGTTGAGCCGCTCGTGGATCTCGCCGAGCCGGTGGTGGTCGCTGGTCGTCTCGGAATCGTGGAGCAGGGCCGCGCGCTCGGTGTCGGCTGCGAGCACGGTCTCGAACGGCGTGCCGGGGCCGGACGGCGTTTCCTGCGCGATATAGCCCATCCGCGCCGCGCGCGGGATTTCGGCGGCGCCCTCGTCGGCCTCGATCAGGCCCGCGACGACCTTCATCAAAGTCGACTTGCCGGCGCCGTTGCGCCCGATCAGCCCGACCCGCGCGCCCGGCGGCAGAGCGGCGGCGGCGCGGTCGAGGATGGTGCGCCCGCCGAGGCGCACGGTGATTCCGTTGATGGTCAGCATGGCCGGTTCCCTACAGCGAAGGGGCGGCGCTGTCAGCGGCAAAAGGCGGCCGTCCGCGCCAGGGCAATCTTCGCCCCGTCCCGCTTCCCGTTTGCGCCCGCTTGGGGCACAAAGCGACGACTGGAGGCGCGCGATGGCTGAAGAGACCGAATTCGGCGAGGATTACGAATTTCCCAAGGAAGTTCACAACATGCTGCTCGCGGCGCACGCCGCGCACGTGCAACTGAGCTCCATGGCCGACAGCAAGGCCAACATCCTGATGGGCGCCTCGTTCGTCGTCTTCTCGCTGACTCTCGGCCAGATGCAGTCGGACGCCATCTCGCTGCCCTTGCTCCTGCTCGGGGTGTTCTCCTTCGCCGCGACCGTCCTGTCGGTGCTTGCGGTCCTGCCCGAGATCGGCGGCAAGTCGAAGAGCGGCCGGCCGAACATGCTCTTCTTCGGAGTCTTCTCGAGGCTCGAGGAGCAGGCGTTCGTCGACGAGGTCGTCGGCCAGATGCGCTCGGAGGAGAAGGTCTACCGGATGCTCGCGCGCGATCTCTACCAGAACGGCGCCGTGCTCCAGCGCCACAAATACCGCTATCTGGCTTACGCCTACCGAACCTTCCTGGTCGGAATCGTCGCCACGGCCATCGCCTTCGTGGTCCAGGCCCTCTCGGCCTGAGGACCGGGCCGCCTCAGCCCGCCATCGACGCGCAGTCGATGACGAAGCGGTATTTGACGTCGCTGCGCAGCATCCGCTCGTAGGCTTCGTCGATCTGCCGGGCGTCGATCGTCTCGATTTCCGAGACGATTCCGCGCTCGGCGCAGAAATCGAGCATCTCCTGGGTCTCGGCGATGCCGCCGATCAGCGAGCCGGCGATCGCCCGGCGCTTGAAGATCAAAGCGGAGATGTCGGGCGTCGGATGCGGATGCGCCGGGACCCCGACCAGGCACATCGTTCCGTCGCGCTTCAGGAGCCGGGTGAAGGCATCGAGATTGTGACTCGCGGCGACGGTATTGACGATCAGGTCGAAGCTGTTCGCATGAGCCTTCATTTCGTCTCGATTCTTCGAGACGACCACGGAATCCGCGCCGAGATCAAGCGCGTCCTGGCGCTTGTCCTCCGAGGTGGTGAAGGCGACCGTCTCGGCGCCCAGCGCGTGGGCGAGCTTGATCCCCATATGCCCGAGCCCGCCGATGCCGACGATGCCGACCTTCTTGCCGGGCCCCGCCTTCCAGTGGCGGAGCGGCGACCAGGTGGTGATTCCGGCGCAGAGCAGAGGCGCGACCGCGGCAAGCCGGTCTTCGTCGTGACGGACGGCGAGGACGAATTTCTCGTCGACGACGATCCGCTGCGAATAGCCGCCAAGCGTGTGACCGGGCGCGTCGGGCGTCGGGCCGTTATAGGTGCCGACCAAGCCGACTTCGCAATATTGCTCGAGCCCCTCGGCGCAGGCGTCGCAACTCTGGCAGCTGCCGACCATGCAGCCGACGGCGACCGTGTCGCCCTCCTTGAACTTCGTGACGTTCGCGCCGACCGCGCTGACATGGCCGACGATCTCGTGACCGGGAACGCAGGGGTAGAGCGTGCCCGGCCATTCGGAACGGACCGTGTGCAGATCCGAATGGCAGACGCCGCAATAGGCGATCTCGATCTGGACGTCGTCTGCGCCGGGCGCGCGGCGGGCGATGTCGAGCGGCTCGAGCGGCTTGTCCGCGGCGTGGGCGCCATAGGCTTTGACGGTCATTGGGCAGGCCCTCGCTCGGTGGGAAGACGGATCGGGACGGCGTGCGCCGGATGCGGCATGGTGGGCGCGGTAGGGATTGAACCTACGACCCCACCCGTGTGAAGGGTGTGCTCTACCACTGAGCTACGCGCCCATGCCGCGCGGCGGAAGGCGGCTGATAGCGAGCGGCCGGAAAGCTGTCCAGCGGCCGCCAAGTCAGGTGTTGACCGAATCCTTGAGGCCCTTGCCGGCCTTGAACTTGGGCTGGGTCGATTCCTTGATCTGCATCGGCTCGCCGGTGCGCGGATTGCGGCCCGTGGAGGCCTTGCGGCGCGAGCAGGTGAAGGTGCCGAAACCGACGAGGCGAACCTCGTCCCCGCGCTTCAACGCCGCGCTGATCGTGTCGAACACCGCCTCGACCGCGCGCGACGCGTCACCACGGCTAAGGCCGGTTCCGTCCGCGACCTGACCGATCAGCTCCTGCTTGTTCATCTGTCCCGCACCCCTGCGTTGAAAAGGACTCGCCCGACCGAACCCACGAAACCGCGATTAAATGCCATGCGTTGACAAGGAGTCAAAAGGAAAGAGGCGCGGCCTCGCAAGAACCGCGCCTGATCTGCATCAATTCAATGGCGGACCGCCGCTCCGGCCGCTTCGTCGGGACCGGCGATCTCCGATGGCGGGAGCGTGGCGAGCTCGTCGGCCTCGGTCCATTCGATCGGGACGACCGGAGTCGCCAGAGCGGCGCCGAGCACCTCGTCGACATGAGCCACGACGACGATCTCCAGCCCCGCCTTGATGCTGGCCGGGATTTCGGCGAGGTCCTTCTCGTTCTCCGCCGGGATCAGCACCTTGGTGATTCCGCCGCGGAGCGCGGCCAGGAGCTTCTCCTTGAGCCCGCCGATCGGCAGCACGCGGCCTCTCAGCGTGACCTCGCCGGTCATCGCCACGTCGCGGCGGACCGGGATTCCGGTCAGAGTCGAGATGATCGCGGTGACCATGCCCACGCCGGCGGACGGGCCGTCCTTAGGCACCGCGCCTTCGGGCAGGTGGACGTGGATGTCCTTGCGGCCGAACAGGCTCGGCTTGACTCCGTAGGAGGGCGCGCGGGCCTTGACGAACGAGAAGGCGGCCTGGATCGATTCCTGCATCACGTCGCCGAGCTTGCCGGTGGTCTTGATCTGGCCCTTGCCGGGGACCGTGACCGCCTCGATCGTCAGAAGCTCGCCGCCGACCTCGGTCCAGGCGAGGCCCGTGACGGCGCCGATCTGGTCCTCCTCCTCGCTCATGCCGTGGCGGAACTTGCGCACGCCCAGGAACTCGCCGAGATTTTCAGGGCCGACCTCGATCTTCTCGGCCTTGCCCTCGAGGATCTGGCGAAGCGCCTTGCGGGCAACCTTGGCCACTTCGCGCTCGAGCGTTCGGACGCCCGCCTCGCGCGTATAGTGCCGGATCAGGGCGCGCAGGCCCTCCTCGGTCAGAGTCAGCTCGCCGTCCTTGAGGCCGTGCGCCTCGATCTGCTTGGGGATCAGGTGGCGCTGGGCGATTTCCACCTTCTCGTCCTCGGTATAGCCTTCGAGCCGGATGATCTCCATCCGGTCGAGCAAAGGCTGGGGCATGTCCATCGTGTTCGCGGTGGTCACGAACATGACGTCCGAGAGGTCGTAGTCGATCTCCAGATAATGGTCCTGGAACTTCGCGTTCTGCTCGGGATCGAGCACCTCGAGCAGTGCCGAGGCGGGATCGCCCCGGAAATCCTGGCCGAGCTTGTCGATCTCGTCGAGCAGGAAGAGCGGGTTGGACGATCCGGCCTTCTTGAGGTTGGAGACGATCTTGCCCGGAAGCGACCCGATATAGGTGCGGCGGTGGCCGCGGATCTCGGCCTCGTCGCGCACGCCGCCCAATGACTGGCGCACGAACTCGCGGCCCGTCGCCCGGGCGATCGAGCGGCCGAGCGAGGTCTTGCCGACGCCGGGCGGACCGACGAGGCACAGGATCGGGCCCTTGAGCTTGTTGGTGCGCGCCTGGACGGCGAGATATTCGACGATCCGGTCCTTGACCTTCTCGAGGCCATAATGGTCCTCGTCGAGGATCCGCTCGGCCTCGGCGATGTCGTGCTTGAGCTTGGTCTTCTTGCCCCAGGGGAGGCCGAGAAGAACGTCGAGATAGTTGCGGCTCACCGTCGCTTCGGCCGACATCGGCGCCATGGCGCGAAGCTTCTTCAGCTCCTGGTTGGCCTTGGTCCGCGCCTCCTTGGAAAGCTTGGTCCGCTCGACCTTGCGGGCGAGCTCGGCGAGCTCGTCGCCGCCGCCTTCCTCCCCCTCATTGCCGAGCTCGCGCTGGATCGCCTTGAGCTGCTCGTTGAGATAATATTCGCGCTGGGTCTTCTCCATCTGGCGCTTCACGCGGCTGCGGATCTTCTTTTCGACCTGCATCACGCCGAGCTCGCCCTCCATGAAGGCGAAGGCCATTTCGAGGCGGCGCACGGGATCGAGCTCGGCGAGCAGGGCCTGCTTGTCCGAGACCTTGATGTTGACGTTGGCGGCGACCGCGTCGGCGAGCTTCGACGGCTCCTCGATCTGGCCGAGCTGGACCGCGGTCTCCGCCGGCAGCTTGCGGTTGACCTTGGCGTAATTTTCGAACTGGTCGATCACCGAGCGGACCAGAGCCTTGACCTCGACGCCCTCGGGCTCGACCGTCTCGACCTCGTCGATCTCGGCGACGAGATGGCCGCCTTCCTCGCGAAGAGTCCTCAAAGTCGCGCGGTGGCGGCCCTCGACGAGCACGCGGACCGTGCCGTCGGGAAGCTTCAGCAGCTGCAGGACGGTGGCGAGAACGCCGAGATCGTAGAGCGCCTCGCGGTCGGGATCGTCCTCGGCGGGATCGAGCTGCGAGACGAGGAAGATCGACTTGTCCGCCGCCATCGCGCTTTCCAGCGCCGCCACCGATTTGTCGCGGCCGACGAACAGCGGCACGATCATGTGCGGGAAGACGACGATGTCGCGCAAGGGGAGGACGGGATAGGTTTCGGACATGGATACTCCACAGGCCGGACCGACGGGGCCGGCTCGCTCTCTATATGGGGCGAAAGGCCTGAAGCATCAATGAAGCTGCGTTCATGCGTTGCTCATGGGCGCCGTGCATTGACCCTGCGGGACGCGGGCTCTAGGATTTCAACGTCCGTGCGGGGAGTATCGGTCTGATGTTTCGTCATCTTTTGCTGGCAATTCCAATCGTTCTGACGCCGCTCGCGGCCTCGGCGCCCGCGCCTGCTTCGGCCGCCGCCGCAGCCGCGGAGCAGTCGCGCACCGGCGAGGATTGCCAAAGGCGCAGCCAGGGACGCCGCCGCGGCCTGGGCGCCGCCGGCGCGATCGGCGGGGCCCTGCTCGGCGGGTTCGGCGGACGGGCGGCGAGCATCGTCGTTCCGATGGGATCGGTGCTCGGCGGCGAGCTCATGAACCTGCTCGACTGCCGCGAGCAGGAAAAGGCCGCGCAGGCGACCGAGCAGGTCACCGAACAGGCGACGGTGCAGGCCGAGCGGGGCGGCAGTGCCGTCGGCACCACGGCCACTTGGGAGAGCGAAACCCGCCCGGGCGTGACCGGGCGCTCGACGGTCACCGCGGTCAACCGCACGGGCGGCGACGATTGCATGACGGTGACCGACGTCGTGATCATCGACGGCCAGGAAACGACCGCGCCGAAAACGATGTGCCGCCGACCGCCGACCAACAGGTACGTCCGGGTCTAGCAATATGCCCCGCATGTTCGCGTCCTTCCTCGCCTTGGCCGCGCTCGCGAGCGCGCAGGGCGCGGCGGCGCAGACCAGGGATCCCGACAACCCGACCTGTCCGCTTAACCCCAACGTATCGACCTACCGCCAGATGCGGTTCACGGTGCAGGAGGTGGATGGCCGGCAGGTGCTGCTCGCCGAGGGTATGATCGACGACGACATGCTGCCGCGCCTGCAGGAGGCCGTTCGCAGCTTCCAGGGCGATGAAATCTGGCTCCGTTCGCCCGGCGGCAATGCCCGGGTCGGCAATCAGGCCGGACGGTTCCTGCGCGACAACAATATGACCACGCGGATCCCGGCGGGCTGGGCCTGCTTTTCCGCCTGCAACTTTCTGTTCATGGGCGGAGTCGTCCGCTACGTCGATCAGGGCGGGCTCTTCATCGTCCATATGTTCACCCACACGGGCGACCGCGCGGCGATCCGCCAGGAGGTCGCGCGCGGCGAGGACAATACGGTCAGCCTGATCGGCGAGATCGAGCAGCAATCGGCCTTGCTCGCCAGCGAGGACAACGATTTCCTGATCCGCATGGGCATTTCGCGCGCGTTGCTGACCGAGGTGATGTACCGCCAGAGCGCGGTCGCCGACGCCGCCAACCGCTCGACCCGCCGCTGCCTGACCCAGGCCGAGGTCAACCGCTACAACGTCGCGACAGTGCCCTGGAGGCGCACCGGCTGAGCGGCGCTCCGCCCGATCAGGCGGCGTCTTCGGTCTTCTCTTCGGCGTAGACGCGGACCGGATCCTTGGTGCCGGCGACCACGTCCTTGTCGATCAGCACCTCGTCGACCCCGTCCATGCTCGGCAGATCGAACATCGTGTCGAGCAGGATATTCTCCATGATCGAACGAAGGCCGCGGGCGCCGGTCTTGCGCTCGATCGCCTTCTTGGCGGTCGCGACCAAAGCGTCGTCGGTATAGGTGAGGCGCACGTCCTCCATGTCGAACAGCTTCTGATACTGCTTGACGAGGGCGTTCTTCGGCTCCTGCAAAATCTTCACCAGCGCGTCGACGTCGAGATCCTCGAGCGTGGCGATGACCGGCAGGCGGCCGACGAATTCGGGGATCAGGCCGAACTTCAGGAGATCCTCGGGCTCGGTATGGCGAAGCACCTCGCCGGTGCGCCGCTCGTCGGGCGCGGCGACATGGGCGCCGAAGCCGATCGACTTGCCCTCCATGCGGTCGCCGATGATCTTCTCGAGCCCCGCGAAGGCGCCGCCGCAGATGAACAGGATGTTGGTCGTGTCGACCTGCAGGAATTCCTGCTGCGGATGCTTGCGCCCGCCCTGTGGCGGAACGGAGGCGGTGGTGCCTTCCATCAGCTTGAGCAGGGCCTGCTGGACGCCCTCGCCCGAGACGTCGCGGGTGATCGAAGGGTTGTCCGACTTGCGGCTGATCTTGTCGATCTCGTCGATATAGACGATCCCGCGCTGCGCCCGCTCGACATTGTAGTCCGACGCCTGGAGCAGCTTCAGGATGATGTTCTCGACGTCCTCGCCGACATAGCCGGCCTCGGTCAGCGTGGTCGCGTCGGCCATGGTGAAGGGCACGTCGAGGATCCGCGCCAGCGTCTGGGCAAGGAGCGTCTTGCCGCAGCCGGTCGGCCCGACGAGCAGGATGTTCGACTTGGCGAGCTCGACCTCGGCGCCCTTGGCCCCGTGGGCGAGGCGCTTGTAATGGTTGTGGACGGCGACCGAGAGCACGCGCTTCGCATGCGTCTGGCCGATCACATAATCATCGAGGACGTTGCAGATCTCCGAGGGCGTGGGGACGCCGTCGCGGGTCTTGACCAAGGCGGACTTGGTCTCCTCGCGGATGATGTCGTTGCACAGCTCGACGCATTCGTCGCAGATGAACACGGTCGGGCCGGCGATCAGCTTGCGCACCTCGTGCTGCGATTTGCCGCAGAAGGAGCAATAGAGGGTGCTCTTGCTGTCGCCGCCGGTAAGCTTGGTCATATCGTCCCTTTGGGGCGCCCGGGCCCCATCCTTGTCTTCAATCGACCATCCTGACGGCAAATGTATATCAGGACAATGGCCTATTCGTTAAGCGCTTCGCCCGGGGACGGTTCCGTCCCGGGGTGTTGCGGCGGCGTCAAGGGGCATGTGGCGTGGCGGGAGCGGCGGCGCAAGGGGCGAAGCCGCCCAGGCGTAGCGCGCAGCGCCAGGCCCGGAGCCGGCGCCCGCCCGGCCGACAGGTCCGCGCAGCGGAGCCTGATCGACGTCACGGGACAATGGTTCCGTGGCGGAGCCTCGGCGGCCGAGCGAGGTGCTGGATCCCGGATCCAGTCCGGGGTTCGGCGCGATGCGTGCGCCGAAGTTTCCGAAGTTTCCGCTTCCATAGGGAAGAAAAACAGAACCTTCCAAACCCATCCCGCCGCCGGGGCTCGATCCGGCGCGAATGGTCCCAATGTTCGCACTGCCCATGGGATGGAGCGGACCACGGCCTCCAAAGCCCGCCGAGCCGCCACGCGCGGTGCGACGCGCGCTTAGCGTGAATGAAAAGCCCAGCCATGTCCGCGAATCGCCTCCTGCGCCGAAGGCGATTTAGATATGCCAGTTCGGGGGGTGTAGGACAGGGGGTAGGGTAAGCTTTTGTGATTTTTAGCTAATTTGGTGAGGTGGTGAAACGGTGCGGCTACGGAGCCGGCGAATCGGGGCGGGGCCCTTGGGCGATTAGGGCGCATGGCGAGGGGGGTGTAGGAAAAAATCCCCCTTTGATTTCGGGGTGGCGGCTAGGCTGCGTAGCGGCCATTGGCGAGTTTGCGCGCCCGTCCGATCGCGGCAAGCGCTCCAAGCACGGGCTCAACCGATGCCGCCCGCTTACCCTTGAACGCCGCCGCCACATCGCGCGGAGTCATTGGAGTGGACGCACTTGCCAGAACCGCCGCGACCGCGCTGACCTGCTCCGGCAGTGTCTTAGGCCAAGGCAGCATCGATGCAGTGGGCGCGGCCGGCATTTCGCCGAGGTCCAGATCGGCCAACACTGGCGCCTTGGCCGCACCGGGCGCCTGGAAATCGGGCCGTAGCCAGCGCACAATTCCCTTCGCTTCCTCCGCAGCCCGTTCCTTGTTGAGCGCGACCAGCCGTTCGAGGATCACGGCGTCGGTCAGCGTGCCCGCCTCATGATCCGCAAGCCAGCCATAAGCCTGGGCGACCAGCGCATCGATCGTATCGTGATGCTGCTTGATGAGCGTCACCAGCCCCCGATCGTGAATGGCGCGTTCCTTGTCCGTCAGCGCCCGCCCTTGGCGCAGCGCTTCAAGCACATTGTAGAGCCCGGTCAACGTTAGGTTGTCGTGCTCCGCCAACACCTTCTTGCGCAGTGCATCGAGGGCTTCGGCTTCGGCGCGGATCTTGTCCGTCAGGGCTTGGGGCACGTCAGCGGGGAAAGGGAATGGGTCAAAGCAGGTCTCGTTTACGTAGACTGGCCTGTCCTCAAGCGTGCTTTGCGCTGCTGAAGACCACACCAAGCCAGGCTGCGAGGACAGAATACCTAGAATCAGCGCATCATCAGACGCGATCACACGTATTTTTTGGTCCGGCAGGACTTGGCTGCCAATGAAATGGAAGAGTCGAAATTTGGCCGTTTCCACTGTTCCGATGAAGCGAGGTAGCGCCGCAAGCGCTTTTCGCATCCCGACGCGCGCCTCACCAAAAACCCACCATTTGATGCGATGGTTCTTGCGCTCTGCTGCGGCTCGTGCGGGACGAACGTGAATTAGCAAATGCTGGTAAATGTTCGGAAACCTATCACGAAGCTCGGTTTCGGTAAGAAGGCTAACGTCGATAATTCGCTCCACGCCGACGTTGTCCGTTAGGTTCTCGCCGTTCAAATACGGGAACACACGCGCTCGCTCTTCGGCGCTGAAGCGATCCATATCGGCAGGAGTTACGCGGAAACCCTCTCCAACGGGTATTACACCCATGTAGGCGAGCTTACGATTGGCTTTGAGTGGCGCGGCAGCACTCACATCCGGCCCGATCGTGAGATCGCTATTGATCCGACCGACCCGCTCTTTGAGTTCAATTTCCGCGATTTCGTAACGCACGGACTTCTCGGCGACCACAGTTTGAAGTCGCCCAAGTAGATCACCGCTTTGCCCAACCGTCATTGCTACGCGTACCTTGGCGTCGGTCTCCTCATCTCGCCAAGGATGATCCGGGATGGCAAAAGTGATGCTGACGGGCTGAATGTGTTCACGCGCGGCCCGCAGCACCTTCCTATTGGAAACCTGTTTGATGCTATTCGTGGATATAAAACCGAATGAGCGCGCGGTTCCGGCCCGAACGGCGCCGGCAGCAACGTGCCACCAGTACATCACGTAATCTACGTCTCCCGGTACCTTGCCCCAGCATCGGCGGAGAGCGTCAACGTACCCGTCATCAAGACGGCGACGCATAAGCTTGTTGCCGATGAAAGGCGGGTTTCCGACAATGAAATCGGCTTTTGGCCATCTCGCCGCCTTCGGATTGATATAGCGTAGTCGCTCCATCCGTGCCGAGGGATCAGGCACCTTGCGGCCGCTTACAGGGTCTTTGAGTTTGGTGATCCCGTCCCAACGATGGAGCGGTTGACCCCGATCGTCGCGCACCAGCTCGGTTCTGTCCCAGGTCATCAGCGCGTCCCGGTTCTCGATCGTCCGGACATCACGCAGGATAGGCTCGCTCGGCATGCGGTCGGCGCCATTCACCCGGAAATGCCATTGCAGATAGCCGATCCACAATACGAGCTGGGCGATCGCCGCCGCGCGCGGGTTGATCTCAATCCCGAGGAAATTCTCTGGGGTGATCGTGTGTCCGGAAAGTTCGGCAACATATTGCCGATCGCCGAGTTCAATCAGCAGCGCGACGACCTCGCCCTCCAGCGCCTTCATCTGGGCCATGGCGACATAAAGGAAATTGCCGGTGCCGCAGGCGGGATCGAGCACGTAGGTCTGCGCCAGCTTGCGGTGGAAATCCTCAACTGCCTTTTTCGCCTCGTCGGCCGAACCCGCTTCGATCAGTTGTCCAGCTGCGGCACGCACCCCATCCCAATCGGCGCGGAGGGGCTCGATCACCGTCGGCATCACCAGCCGCTCGACATAGGCGCGGGGCGTATAGTGAGCGCCCAGCTTCGCTCGCTCCTTCGCTTCCAGCGCCCGTTCCAGCAAGGTGCCGAAGATAGCCGGCTCGACCTTGTCCCATTTCTTCTCCGCCGCCGCCAGCAGCAGACCGATCTCGTCGGGCTTGAGAGCGATGACTGTTTTGTCTTTGAACAGATAGCCGTTGAATTTCTTCACCGTGGTTCCGACTTTGCCGAGAACGCCGACATAGCCGCCCGAATCCATGCCGGCCCAAAGCGCGGAGAGCGCCGGCGCGAAATTATCCGGGTCGTCGCGCAGGTTTTCGAGCAGCTCAGTGAAGCTGCCCTTAGGGATCAGATCGACGTCCTCCGCGAACATCGTGAACAGGCAGCGCATAAGGAAATCCGCGACCCGGGTTGGATTATTCTCGCGCGCCTCGAGCCGCTTCGAAAGCTCGGCGAGCTTGTCGGCGATCTCGCGCGTGACCTTGGCCGCTTCCTTCGACGCATCGAGGCTGTGCGGCTCGGTCCAGATTTTCGCCAGCCGCTCCCGCACCTCGCCATCACGAAGGTCGTCGAGCATGATCCGGAAGCGAGCCGCGTCGGGGAACTGGGTGTACTGCTTCCCGGTCCCCGAGAAATCAGCATAGACGTCGATGCAATAGCCGACATCAGTGACCAGCAGAAACGGCGGCCAGCCATGCTCCACCGGCACCGCCTTGGCATAGCGCTCCGCTTGGCCGCGGGCCGAATCCATGGCCTTGGACCAGCCCGGCGTGCCCCGCCGCGCTGTGCCGCGCTTTACCCTAACGGCGGCGGTCTGGCCGAAAATGTCGAGGTCAGCTTCGCCTTTCTCCGCCGCAGTTCGATCCGCCTCCGATCCCTGCTTGGCCTCCAGCACGAAAGAGTTGCGCTTGTAAGCGTCGATCCTTCCGAAGCTCTCCGAACCGTCGGCTTCCTTCTGAAACACCCGCCGCTCAAACACATAATCATTGTGGGCGTCGTCGGCGCGGCTACCCTTGGGCGGATCGACGCCGATCAGCGCAGCGAGGCCGTTGACGAAGCTTTGCGTATTGGCCAGCTCCGAGCCGCCGGTCGGTGCCCATTCAGCGATAAAGGCGTCAATCTGCTCGGGCGTAGCGGTCATGCCATCGGTTTAGTCGCGTCGCGCGCATTGGCAACATGGCCCGCGTCGCTGCTACCCAACTGCTGCTTCGCTAGTGGTCAGAGGACCATTGTCCTCTGACTCGTCGGACGGGTTCGCCGGACTCTCGATCCGCCGGCGCGCCGTCCGGGCGGTCGCCGTCTGCGTGCGTAGCGCTGCGGCACTACGCAAGCGCGGCTTCGGCCTAAGCCGCCTTGGCCGTCTCGCCGTCCTCCGCCGGACTGGGCCGCCGCTCGAACACCTCATCCACCAAACCAAAATCCTTCGCCTCGTGGGCCGAAAAGAACTTGTCGCGCTCGACGTTCTTCTCGATCTCCTCGATCGGCTGGCCGGTATATTGGGCCATCAGCTCGTTCATCCGGTGGCGGATGCGGAGGATCTCCTTGGCCTGGATCTCGATGTCGCTGGCCATGCCCTGGGCGCCGCCCGAGGGCTGGTGGATCATGATCCGCGCGTTCTGGAGCGCGACTCGCATTCCGGGCTCGCCGGCGGAAAGGAGGAAGGCGCCCATCGAGGCGGCCTGGCCGATGCACACCGTGCCGACCTTGGGCCGGATGTAGTTCATCGTATCGTGGATCGCCATGCCCGCAGTCACCACCCCGCCCGGCGAGTTGATGTACATGTAGATGTCCTTCTTGGGGTTTTCGCTCTCGAGGAACAGGAGCTGGGCGGTGATCACCGAGGCCATGTGGTCCTCGACCCCGCCGGTGACGAAGATGATCCGCTCGCGCAGCAGCCGCGAATAGATGTCGAAGCTGCGCTCGCCGCGGTTCGATTGCTCGACGACGACGGGGATGAGCTGGGAGACGATGTCCTGATGATCGGGCACGGGGAGGGTCCTTCTTGGAGCGAATGGCGTGCGGGATACATCGGCGGTTCGGCGCGGAGGTTCAAGTGCGAAGCCGCAGGTGAGCAGCGCGCAGCGCAGCGAACGCTGTCGGCGCACGCCGGCCGACAGGTCCGCGCAGCGGAGCCTGATCGACGTCGCGGCACAATGGTGCCGTGGCGGACCCGTTCCCCGGCCCTTCGACGCCGCCTGCGGCGGCGCCCAGGATAAACTTCGGCGGAGCCGAAAGCCGGGGTCCAGGTGTGAAGCGCGTGTCGGAACCGAGGCTTCGCCCCGGCCTGGGCCCCGGCCTTCGCCGGGGAACAGTTGGGTGAGTCCGCCACGGCACCATTGTGCTGCGATCCGGGATCGAGTCCGGGACAGGCTTAATCAGGCTGGGCCTCGCCCACCTGTCGGCCGGCCGGGCCGCCTCCGGCCGCGGCGCCTTGGCCGCTGCGCGTCCGCGGTGCTGCCGCCGGGTCGGCCTCGGCTAGCGCAGGTCGCCGTCGAGGAGGGCGAGCCAGCTTCCGTTTCCGGCGGCGACGAACATGCGGCTCTCGCCGGCCTCCAGCCCCACCGCCCGGCTGCCCTCAATCCTGTCGCTGCCGCTTGGCCGGATCGCGGCGAGTTCGACGGCCCGAATGACGAAGGCGCGGCCCTGCGGGACATCCGCGATCGGCGGCAGAACGATCTGTGCCTCCCGCTGCACGATGATGAGATCCGCCGCCAGATCCGGCGTGATGGTCAAACTGCGCTCTGTGACGATCAGCGTGCGGAGCCGAAACGGTGCGGGTTCCGCCGCGGGCGCCGGCCGCTCGTCGGCGGCGTTGCCGGGCGGCGGCTGGGTGAAATTGCAGCCGGCCGTCAACGCCATCGCCAGGACGGCGGCCGGGCCTGTTGCGCGTTTCATTCGAGCCATGTCTTCAGCTCCGCCAGAGTGCGTACGCCTTACAATCGGCGCATTGGAGAGAAGCTGCAAGTCCTGGCGGAGACGCGGGCCGCGCTAATGCTCGTGCTGCGGCAGGCCATCGGAGATCTCGTAATAATCCCCCTTGTCGGCGACGAAGATGTGCATTTCGAGGTGCGCGCCGGTCGGATTGTCGAAGCAGCCCATGGCGATGCTGGTCCAGTCGCGCTCGAGCGGGTCCCAGAACAGGGTCGAGCCGCAGATCGTGCAGAAGCCGCGGCGGACCTTCTCCGACGAGCGGTACCAGCCGATCTTGTCCTCGCCCTCGATGGCCAGGGCGTCGCGCGGCACGTTGGTCGAGGCGAGATAGTGGCCGGTCTGCTTGCGGCATTGGGTGCAGTGGCAGGCGTCGGCCGGCGCGAGCGGCTGCGAAACGGTCAATCGGACGGCGCCGCAAAGGCAGGATCCCTGGGGCATTCTTTTTCCTCCCGGGCGGCGCGATAGCACGGGTCGGCTGGGGCCGTCACGGGACCCTTGAGCCGGGACGTGGGACGGGCTCGGCCGGCTTCGGGCCGACCTCCCGCCGATGTTGCGGAAGGCCGTTCCCCGGCGGAGGCCGGGGCCCAGGCGCGAAGCGTTTGCTGAGACCGCGGCTTCGCCCCGGCCTGGGCCCCGGCCTGCGCCGGGGAACGGGAGGAGGGCGGGGGCGGGGGCCTGCCTTGACGCTGGCCCGCACGCGCCATTATGTGCGCGCACTCAAATGACGCGTGGCGACCATAGCTCAGCTGGTTAGAGCACCGGTTTGTGGTACCGGGGGTCGCGGGTTCAAATCCCGTTGGTCGCCCCATTCCTGCAAAGACTTAGGACAGGCGCCCGATGGACTCGCTCTGGAATTATCCGGATTTCGACGAGCACGAGCTCGTTCATTTCGTCACCGACCGAAAGACCGGCCTGAGGGCGGTGATCGCGGTCCATTCGAGCCATCTGGGGCCCGGCGCGGGCGGCACGCGCTTCTGGCATTATGCCGATCCGGCGCAGGCGGTGGCCGACGTGCTCCGGCTGTCGCGGGGGATGAGCTACAAGAACGCGATGGCGGGGCTGCCGCTCGGCGGCGGCAAGGCGGTGATCCTGGCGGACTCCGCCAAGACCAAGACTCCCGACATGCTCGCCGCCTTCGCCCGGGCGGTGGACGGGCTTGGCGGGCGCTACGTCACCGCCGAGGATGTCGGGGTCAATGTGGCGGACATGGTCGCGATCTCGAAGCAGACGCGCTTCGTCGCCGGCCTGCCGGTGGCCGAGGGCGCGGTCGGCGGCGATCCGGGGCCGCACACCAGCTACGGCGTGTTCCTGGGCGTGAAGGCCGCGGTGAAGCGCAAGCTGGGCAAGGACAGCCTTTCGGGCCTCCACTTGGCCATCCAGGGCGCGGGCAGCGTCGCCTCCGGGCTGGCGCGGCGCGCGGCGGAGGAAGGCGCCCGGATCAGCATCGCCGACATCGACGAGGCCAAGGCGCGCGCCCTGGCCGAAGAGGTCGGGGGAAATGTGGTCGGCACCGGCGAGATCATGACTCTGGAGGCCGACGTGCTCAGCCCCAACGCGCTCGGCGCGATCCTGACCGAGGAGTCGATCGCCGCGCTCAACGTGCCGGTCGTCGCCGGGGGCGCCAACAACCAGCTCGCCACCCGCGCCGACGGCGACCGCCTCGCGGCGCGCGGAATCCTCTATGCGCCGGATTACGTGATCAACGCCGGCGGGATCATCAACGTCTCCACCGAATATGTGAAGGACGGCGACCGGGAGAAGGTGCGCGAGCGGATCGAGGGCATACCGGGCCGGCTCGAAGCGATCTGGGACGAGAGCGAGGCGAGCGGCGAAAACCCCGCGGAGGTGGCCGACGCGATGGCGCGGCGGCTGATCGGGCGGGGGTAGAGCCCCGCTAGGTAAGTCGGGGACAGTTACTAGTAACTGTCCCCTCAGAGCGGCTCGGGCCTCGGCTTGTCGCGGCCGAGCTTGTGCTCGCGGTGGATGGTGTAGAGGCCGCTGGCGACGATCACCGCGGCGCCGGCCCAGGTGCCGGGGGCGGGGCGGGTCGACCACAGGGCCCAGCCGAGCAGCACCGCCCAGATCAGCTGGACGTAGTCGAACGGCACGACCACGGCGACCGGGGCGAACCGAAGCGCCGAGGTGAGGAACAGCTGGCCGAGGCCTCCGGCGAGACCGAGCCCGGCGAGGATCGCCCAGGTCGCGGCGTCGTGGCCCAGGGCGTAGACCGGCATGAAGAGGCCGGCGACCAGGATCGAGAAGCAGGTGAACCACAAGACGATGGTCGGAGTCGCCTCGGTGCGGCCGATCTGGCGGATGGTGATCGTCACCGCCGCGGTGCCGAGCGCCGCGAGCAAGGCGAGGGCGAGGCCGAGCGCGGGCAGGTGGCTGCTCCCCGGCTGAATGACGATCAGAACGCCCGCGAGGCCCAGAGCGACCGCGCTCCAGCGGTGCCGGCCGACCGGCTCCTTGAGGACCAGGGCCGAGAGCATCACCGAGAAGAGCGGGGCGGCGAAGCCGATCGTGGCCGCCTCGGCGAGCGGCAGCCAGGCCAAGGCGGCGAAGGCGCAGGCCATCGTCGAAAGGCCGAGCGCGCCGCGGGCGAGGTGGGCGAGCGGGCGCTTCGTGCGCCAGGCGCCGTAATTGCGGGTGATGAGGATCCAGGCCAGCAATGGCGGCAGGCCGAAGGCGAAGCGGTAGAAGGCCTGCTCGGGCAGGGCCACGCCGCGCGCGGCGGCGAGCTTGATCGCCGCGGCCATGAAGCCGAAGCTGGTCGCCGCGCCGATCCGCAAGCCTATGCCCAAGAGCCGGTTCTGCTTAAGGATGCCCACCTCCCCGCCTTAAGCACAAGCTTTCGCGCCGCCCAAGGCTTCGCTACACCGCGCCCAAGAACATGCACGCCTTCGCCAATCCCGCCCGCTTCCTCAAGATCGCGCGACCGCTGACCTTCTGGCTCACCGGGCCGGGCGCGCTTCTGGTCGCGGTGTCGCTCGCCGTCGGCCTGTTCTACGCGCCGCCCGAGCGGTTTCAGGGCGAGAGCGTCAGGATCCTCTACGTCCACGTCCCCGCGGCCTGGCTGGCGATGGCCGGATGGTCGGGGATCGCCATCGCCAGCCTGATGCAGATCGTCTGGCGCCACCCGCTGGCGGCGGTGGCGGGGCGCGCCCTCGCCGTGCCGGGCGCGGCCTTCACCGCCATCTGCCTCGTCACCGGCTCGCTCTGGGGACGCCCGGCCTGGGGGACCTGGTGGGAATGGGACGGGCGGATGACCTCGATGCTCATCCTCTTCTTCCTCTATCTCGGCTATATCGCCCTCGCCGGGGCTGAGAAGGAGAAGGGCGCGGAAGGGCGGATCACGGCGATCTTCGGCTTGGTGGGCGCGGTCAACCTGCCGATCATCCATTATTCGGTCTTGTGGTGGAACACGCTCCACCAGGGCGAGAGCATCAGCTTCGTTCGCGGCACCTCGACCATCGCCGCGCCGATGCTGTGGCCGCTGCTCGCCTCGGCGCTCGGTTTCTCGCTTCTCTTTGGGGGCATCGTGCTGATGCGAATGCGGGCCGAGCTTGCGCGCGGCAAGGTCGAAGCGCGGATGCGGCGGAGGGCCGCGGAATGAACCCCTGGCCCTTCGTCTACGGCGCTTACGCTTTCTCCGTCGGCGGCACGGTGGTGCTGACCGCGTGGAGCTGGCTTGCGATGCGGCGCGCCGAAGCCGGGGCCGCCAGGCTGAGCGAGCGCGCGTGAAGCCCAAGAACCAGCGGCTGGTCCTGATCCTCGTCGCGCTGGCTGCGATGCTGGGCGCCGCCTTGCTCGCCATGTCGGCGATGCGCGCCCAAGCCAGCTTCTTCTACGCGCCGGCGGACGTCGCGGCGAAAGGGCTGCCGCTCGACCGGCCGGTGAGGATCGGGGGAATGGTGCGGACGGGGTCGATCCGCCGCCACGCGGATGGGGTGACGATCGACTTCGTCGTCGGAGACGAGACGCGCGCGACGATCGCGGTCACCTATACCGGGATCACGCCGGACCTGTTCCGCGAGGGCAGCGGGGTGATCGCCGAGGGGCGCTTTCAGCCGGACGGACGCTTCGTCGCGACCGAAATCCTCGCCAAGCATGACGAGAATTACCAGCCGCCGGTGCTCGGGCCCGAGGGCATGCACAAGACGGACCGGGTCCGTTGATCGCGGAGGCCGGCCTCGGCGCCTTGTGGCTGGCGGCGGCGCTGTCGCTGCTCCAGCTCGTGCTCGGCGCGGCGGGCGCGCGTGCGGACGGAGTCGAATTGCGGCCCTTGGTCCGCCCGATCGCCGTGGCGCAGGGATTGCTCGCCGGGTTCGCCTTCCTCATGCTGATCTGGCTGTTCCTGCGCACAGACCTTTCGGTCGCCCTCGTCGCCGCGAACAGCCATTCGATGAAGCCCTGGCTCTACAAGTTCGCGGGCGCATGGGGGAATCACGAAGGCTCGATGCTGCTGTGGGTCACCGTTCTCGCACTCGCCGGGGGCGCGGTCGCCTTGTTCGAGCGGCGGCTGCCGAGCGCGACCCTGACCGCGACGCTGGCCGCGCAGGCGCTGATCGCGCTCGGCTTCTACGCCTTCCTGCTGTTCGCCTCGAACCCGTTCGCAAGGCTGAGCCCGGTCCCGTTCGAGGGCAACGGGCTCAATCCCCTGCTGCAGGATCCGGGCCTCGCCTTCCATCCGCCCACGCTCTATTTCGGCTATGTCGGGATCTCGATCGCCTTCTCCTTCGCGGTCGGCGCCTTAGTGACCCGCGACGTCGGCCCCGCCTTCGCGCGGGCGATGCGCCCCTGGGTGCTGGGGGCGTGGATCTTCCTCACGCTTGGCATCACCGCAGGCTCCTATTGGGCCTATTACGAGCTCGGCTGGGGCGGGTGGTGGTTCTGGGACCCGGTCGAGAACGCCTCCTTGATGCCTTGGCTCGCGGCCACCGCACTGCTGCACAGCGTCACCGTGCTGGCCACGCGCGACGGGCTCAGGGCATGGACGGTGATGCTCGCGGTGGTCGCCTTCTCGATGTCGATGATCGGCACCTTCCTGGTCCGCTCGGGAATCCTCACCAGCGTTCACGCCTTCGCCGTCGATCCGAGCCGCGGCGCCTTCATCCTCGTCCTGCTGCTGCTGTACATCGGCGGCGCCCTGGCGCTCTATGCCCTGCGAGTCGGGACGGTGAAGGAAGGATCGCGCTTCGATTTCTTCAGCAGGGAAGGCGCGCTGGTCGCCAACAACCTGCTTCTGTCGGCGGCGCTCGGCGTCGTTTTCGTCGGAACCATCTACCCGCTGATTACGGAAGCGCTCGGAGCCAAGATCTCGGTCGGCTCGCCCTATTTCAACTTCGCCGTCGGGCCCATCGCCCTGATCCTCGTCGCGATCATGGGGGCGGGCCCGATGCTGCGCTGGCGGCGCGACGATTCGCGGGCGCTCCTTCGCCGGATCGCCGTTCCGGCGACGCTCTGCGCCGCCGCTGCCTTGGCCCTCGCCCTCCTCGCGCCGGGGACGCGAATCCTGCCCTGGCTCGGCTTGGCTCTCGCCGCGGGCGCGGCGGCGGCGAGCCTCGCGCCCTTGTGGAAGCGCAATTTGCGGCGAACGCCGCTGTTCACCTACGGCATGGTCGTCTCCCACCTCGGCATCGCCGTCGCTCTGGCCGGAATGGCCTGCGAGAGTGCGTTCACGCGAGAGACGCTGGTCGCGGCCCGCCCGGGCCAAGTCGTTCAGGCCGGGCCCTTCGCGGTCCGCTTCGACGGCGTTGAGCCGGTGGCCGGGCCGAACTGGACGGCGATCGAGGCGCGGCTGACCGCGATTCGCGGCGGCTCGTCCTACGATCTCCACCCGCAGGCGCGGATGTTCAGCGCGCCGCCGACGCCGACCACCGAGGCGGCGATCGAGACGGTGCTCGACGGTCAGCTCTACGTCTCGCTGGGCGAGACGGACTCGCAGGGTCGCTGGCAGCTGCGGCTGTGGTGGAAGCCGATGGTCACTTTGATCTGGCTCGGCGGGGCTATGGTCGCCTTCGGCGGCTTCCTGTCGCTGCTCGGGCGGCTGCTGCGCGAGCGGCGCGCGAGATTGCGGGAGGCGCTGGCATGAGGCGGCTGATCCTGTGGGTGCCGCTCGGCCTGTTCGTCGCCTTCCTGGCGGTGGTGGCGGCGGGCCTCTTCGCGCCGGCCGACCGCGAGATCCGTTCCGCCTTGATCGGCCAGCCGGTGCCCGAGTTCAGCCTCGCGCCGGGCGCGGCCGGGCGGTCCGGCGCCTCGAGCGCGGACCTGCGCAACGGTAGGCCCCATCTGGTCAACGTCTTCGCCAGCTGGTGCGTGCCGTGCCGGGTCGAGGCGCCGCAGCTCGCCGCTTTGTCGCGCCGGGGCGTGCCGATCGTCGGAATCGCCGTTCGCGACCGGCCCGAGGACCTCGCCCGCTTCCTCGCCGCCTACGGCAACCCGTTCCAGGCGATCGGCGCCGACAGCGACCGGCGCGTGCAGATCGAGCTGGGATCTGCGGGTGTGCCCGAGACGTTCGTCGTCGACGGCCGGGGGATCATCCGCCACCAGCATATCGGCGCGATCGCCGACAGCGACGTGGGGGGGATCTACGCGGCCTGGGAGGCGGCGCGGTGATGTTCCTTAAGCAGTCATTGCGAGGAGCGAAGCGACGCGGCAATCCAGCGGGCCTCGGAGGCCGCGCTGGATTGCTTCGCTTCGCTCGCAATGACGTGGTGCTTGCTCTGGCGCTCTTATGGGCAGCCCCCGCCCTCGCCGATTCCGCCCTCCCGCCCGCCGCTCTCGCCGACACGCAGCTCCCCGATCCCCGCCAGGAGCGGCAGGCCAGGGCGCTGATGGAGGAGATTCGCTGCCTGGTCTGTCAGGGGCAGTCGATCGCCGACAGCAATGCCGAAATGGCCGGCGACATGCGCGCTCTGATCCGAAGCCGGATCCAGCGCGGCGAGAGCGCCGAATCGATCCGCGCCTGGCTGATCGCGCGCTACGGCGATTGGGTCAGCTACGATCCGCCGCTGGAGCCGGTGACCTGGCCGCTCTGGGCGCTTCCGGCGCTGCTGATCCTCGCCGGCCTGTGGCTCGCGCGCGGGCGCTTCAGGCGGAGGGCGCGGTGACCGGCTGGATCGTCATGGCCGTGCTGACGCTGCTTACCGGCGGCGGGCTCGCCATCTTCGTCCGCGGCGACAAGGGGGCGCTTCAGTTCACCGCGGCGGCGCTTCTGCTCGCCCTGGCCGGCTATGCCTGGCAGGGCCATCCGGGCTTCGCCGGCGCGCCGAGGGTCGCGCCGGGCCGGATCAGCCTTCCCGACAGCGAGTTCGCCAAGACTCGCGGCGACATGCTCGGGCGGTTCGACCAGGCCTCGGCCTGGCTCAACATGGCCGACAGCTTCCAGCGGCGCGGCGACACGCAGACGGCGGCGGAGCTTCTCCAGGGCGCCGTCAGGCGCACGCCGGACAATCCCGACCTGTGGGTCGGCTACGGCAACGCCCTGCTGCTCCACGGCGGCGGAATCATGAACCCGGCGGCTGAGCTCGCCTTCGAGCGCGCCGCGGCCCTCGCCCCAGGCCATCCGGCGCCGCGCTTCTTCTACGGCCTCGCTCTGGCCCAGAGCGGCGATTATGCGGCCGCCGAGCGCATCTGGCGGGAGATCGTCGCCGAGGCGCCGCCGGGCGCGGAATATCGCGCGGTGGTCGAGGAGAGGCTGCGGGCGATCGAGCAGGCGCGGGCGGCGGGGCAGATTCCGCGCTGAAGAGTCATCCCGGCGAAAGCCGGGACCCATGAACACCTATGTATGAAGCGGGCCAAGGCGTTATCGCTCGTCCTCGCCCTCTTCGGTTCATGGGCCCCGGCTTTCGCCGGGGTGACTACCACTACTCCGTCGCTTTACGCAGGCTCGTAGTCCAGCCCCAAAGCGTCGGCGACGGCCTTGTGGCGGATCTTGCCGGCGGAGACGTTGAGGCCGTTCGCGAGGTGGGGATCGGCTTTCATCGCCGCTTCGGCGCCCTGGTTGGCGAGCTTGAGGACGAACGGCAGGGTCGCGTTGTTGAGCGCGAAGGCCGAGGTTCGGGCGACCGCGCCCGGCATGTTCGCGACGCAATAATGGATCACGCCGTCGATCTCGTAGACCGGATCCGAATGGGTGGTGGCGTGGCTGGTCTCGAAGCAGCCGCCCTGATCGATCGAGATGTCGACCAGCACCGAGCCGCGCTTCATCGTCTTCAGCATCTCGCGGGTAACCAGCTTGGGCGCGGCGGCGCCGGGGATGAGAACGGCGCCGATCACCACTTCGGCCTTCTTCACCGCTTCGGCGATCGCCGCGCGCGAGGCGTAGGCGGTCTTGATCTGGCTGCCGAAGAACATGTCGAGCTCGGCCAAGCGGGCGTTGGAGATGTCGTAGATGGTGACGTCGGCGCGCATTCCGACCGCCATCTGCGCCGCGTTGACCCCGGCGATTCCGCCGCCGAGGATCATGATCCGCGCCGGGGCGACGCCCGGAACGCCGCCCAGAAGCACGCCGCGGCCGCCCTGCTCCTTCTCGAGATAGTGGGCGCCGACCTGGATCGACATCCGGCCGGCAACCTCGCTCATCGGCTTGAGGAGCGGAAGCGAGCCGTCATTGGCCGTCACCGTCTCGTAGGCGATGCAGGTCGCTCCGGAAGCGATGAGGCCCCTGGTCTGCTCGGGATCGGGGGCGAGGTGGAGGTAGGTGAAGAGGAGGTGGCGCGGCTCCAGGAGGGCGATCTCCTGCGCCTGCGGCTCCTTCACCTTCACGATCATGTCCGACTGGGCGAAGACCTCGGCCGCCGTCGGGGCGATCGTCGCTCCGGCGTCGACATAGTCCTGGTCGGAAAAGTCGATGCCGAGCCCGGCCCTGGTCTCGACCACCACCTCATGGCCGGCCTGGATCAGCTCCTTGACCGAGGCCGGGGTCAGCCCGACGCGATATTCGTGAACCTTGATCTCTTTCGGCACGCCGACGCGCATCTTGCTCTCCCGGGCTGGTGATTTCGGGCGCTCCTATAACGACCCAATATCGCTTTGTCGCCGTTGCGAAGGCACCGGCGCGGTGCTAATCCCCGCGCCGCCTTGGCAGGGGCCTGGGCAACGACAAGAGGATGTGGGACGTTTCCGTTCCTGACCGATGAGCGATAGCCCAGCCCCAGAGCAGCCCGCCGAGCAATCGGCCGGGCACCATCCTCAATCGGGACTGATGGGCCTTGCGGTGTCGGCGATCGGCATCGTCTTCGGCGACATCGGCACCAGCCCGATCTACGCATTCCGCGAGACCTTCTCGGGCCATCACGAGCTGCCCAACGGCCCGACCGAGATCCTCGGCGTGCTCAGCCTGATCTTCTGGTCGATGATGATCGTCGTGACCCTCAAATATGTCGCGGTGATCATGCGCGCCGACAATAAGGGGGAGGGCGGAAGCCTGGCCCTGCTGGCGCTGATCAACCGCAAGTCGGATTCGGGCAAGCGCAAGTGGACGAGGGGAATCGTCCTTCTGGGCGTGTTCGCCTGCGCGCTCTTCTACGGCGATTCGATGATCACCCCGGCCATCTCCGTCCTCTCGGCGGTCGAGGGCCTGACGACGGTTCAGGACGGCTTCCAGCCCTATGTCGTGCCGATCGCCATCGGAATCCTGGTCGGCCTGTTCGCGATCCAGGCGACGGGGACGGCCAAGGTCGGCGCCTTGTTCGGGCCGGTGATGATCGTCTATTTCGTGACCATCGCCGTGCTCGGAATCATCCACATCGTCGACGATCCCTGGATCATCGTCGAGACGATCAATCCGGCCAATGCGGTCCGCTTCTTCCTCAACGACAAGCTCCACGCCTTTCTCGCGCTCGGCTCGGTGGTCCTGGCCGTGACGGGGGCCGAGGCGCTCTACGCCGACATGGGCCATTTCGGGCGCAAGCCGATCGGAATCTCCTGGCTGTTCTTCGTCGTGCCCGCCCTGATGCTCAACTATATGGGGCAGGGGGCGATGGTCCTGTCGATGGACCCGGCGCTGGCCGACGCGACGCTGGAGAATCCGTTCTTCTTCCTCGCACCCGAAAGCCTTCGCCTGCCGCTCGTCATCCTCGCGACCTTCGCCACGGTGATCGCCAGCCAGGCGGTGATCTCCGGCGCCTTTTCGGTCACCCAGCAGGCGATGCACCTCGGCTTCATCCCGCGCCTCAGGATCCAGCACACCAGCGAATCGGCGATGGGCCAGATCTACATTCCGGTGGTCAACTGGGCGCTGATGGTGATGGTCATCCTGCTCGTCCTGTTCTTCCAGAATTCGTCGAACCTCGCCGCCGCCTACGGGATCGCGGTTACGGGCGCGATGTTCATCGACACCTGCCTGCTCAGCGTCGTCCTCTTCTCGCTGTGGCGGTGGAAGCCGTGGCTGGCGATCCCGACGCTGGCGGTCTTCTTTACCGTCGATATCGCCTATTTCGCCGCCAACCTCACCAAGGTCCCGGCCGGCGGCTGGTTCCCGCTGCTCGTCGGCCTGTTCGCCTTCACCATGCTCACCACCTGGGCGAAGGGCCGCCAGCTGATGATCAAGCGGATGAACGAGGCGGCGATGCCGGCCTCGATCTTCATCAAGTCCGCCGCCTCCAGCGCCACCCGAGTGCCGGGCACCGCCGTGTTCATGACCACCGCGTCCGACGGCGTCCCGCACGCGCTGCTGCACAATTTGAAGCACAACAAGGTGCTCCACGAGCGCGTGCTTCTGCTGACCGTCAGGATCGAGGACGTCCCCTATGTCGAGGAGCAGAAGACCTTCCACCTCGAGGAGCTGGGGCAGGGCTTCTACCGGCTGATCGTCCGCTACGGATTCATGCAGGAGACCAACGTGCCGGCGGCTCTGGCGCGGATCGACAATTGCGGCCCGACCTTCAAGATGATGGACACCAGCTTCTTCCTCGCCCGGCAGACCCTGATCACCAGCCCCAAGCCGGGAATGGCGGTGTGGCGCGAGAAGCTGTTCGCCTGGATGCTGCGCAACGCGGAAAGCGCGATGGAATTCTTCAACCTGCCGCCCAACCGCGTGGTGGAGCTCGGCAGCCAGGTCGAGATTTGAGGCCGATCGTCGTCACCGCCACGTTCGGCGACGGCGACAATGGCTGGCTCCAGCAGCTCCGGCGCGATCATTATCCCGCCGAGCGCAACCGCGTTCCGGCGCACCTCACCCTCTTCCGCCAGCTTCCGCCGAGCATCGAGAGCGAGCTTTCAGGGCGCCTCGCCCGAACCGCCGCGGCCAGGCCGCCCCGAGCGACGATCGCCCGGATCGTCGATCTGGGGGAGGGGACGGCGCTGGAGGTGGAGAGCGAGGCGCTGGAGGAGATTCGCGCGGACCTCGCCGAAGCCTTTCACGGCCTCCTGACGCCGCAGGATTTCGCGCCCTGGCGGCCGCATGTGACGATCCAGAACAAGGTCGCCCCGCGCGAGGCGCGTGCGCTTCAGCAGCGGCTGCGGGCCGGCTTCGAGCCGCGGCCGCTGGCGATCCGCGGGCTTGCCGCCTGGCGCTATCTTGATGGGCCCTGGGAGCCGATCAGGAGCTGGAGCTTTCGCGGTTAGGCCTCCCCCATCGGGAGAGGGAGATAGAAGGGCGTTCGACCAGTCTCCCCATGCTGTTCCCCGGCGAAGGCCGGGGTCCAGGCCCGGCGCTCGCCGGGCTCGGGTGCGGCGATCTTCCAAAAGCCTCCGGCTCCTGGACCCCGGCCTTCGCCGGGGAACGATCAAGCGAAGTCCGGACCGGCCGCCTCAATCCATCTGGCCGACGCCCTCGCAGCTGTAATCGAACGCGGCGAGCCCGGCTTCGAGATGGCCGCCGAGCAAGGGCATGTCGGTCAGCTCGTCGATCCTCTCCTCGGTGTCGAGCTCGGTCGCCTCGGCCATCGCCTCGTCCCATTCGCTGACGTCGTAGGTGCCTCGGCCGACCCAGGCCAAAGCGACGATCTCGGCGAGCTGGTCGTCGGCGAGATCGTCGAGCATCGCCTGGACCTCCTCCTCGACGCTGTCGTTGAGCTCGTCCTCGAGCACGGAAAGCGCGGCGCCGTCCTCGTCGTCGAGATCGTCGACATTGTCCGCCTCCTGCTCGGGATCGGCGGCCGGAACCTGAGCCTCCAGTTCCTTGGCGCGAAGGATGAGGCGGCAGATCGAGTCGAGCGGCGTCAGCAATTCCATGGCTTCGAGTCTCCGTGACGCTTGGCGAAACGACAGGGAGGCGCGGCGGGTTCCGGCCTTGAAATCGCGCCGCCGCCACTCCAGTTGACCGGGTGCGCGCCGATACCTATAGCCCCGCGGCGCGCGCGCCCAGGCGGCGCGGGGCCTCAACGGGGCGGAGTAGCTCAGCTGGTTAGAGCAGCGGAATCATAATCCGCGTGTCGGGGGTTCAAGTCCCTCCTCCGCTACCACCGTAACCGCCAGAGGCGCACCCCTTCGCGCCGCTGGTCGACCTGTCGCGAGGGCGACCGCCGATTCAAGTGATCCAGTAAACTCGATCGCATGTCCTCCGGCTTCGGCCGGGGTGACGTGGATCGCTTCGACGAGGCCGCGAATGTCGGCTTTTACCTGGTCGGAAAGAGGCTCGCCGGCGGCGATCGCCGCAGTGATGCGGCGAACGTGCTGGCGATAGGCTTCGACAATTTGCGGGTGAAGGACGATCACCGGGACCGCGTCCTCCTCGCCGAGCTCGGCGCGCGCGCGATCGCGCTCCTCGATCTTCCTGGCCAGCGCCTGGCGCAGCTCGGCGAACTCGCCGCCGCCGTCGGCGATCGCGGCGACGAGGCGCTCAACGGCGGCCACGGCCTTGGCGAGCTGCCTTTCCCGCGCGGCCCGGGCCCGCCCGCCCTCGCGAAGCTTCCGCTCGCGCTCGAGGTGGAACTCGCGCACCAAGATCGACACCGCTTCAGGAGAGAGCAGCTGCTCCTCGAGGCCGGCGAGGACGCGGGCCTGCAGCTCCCCCAGCTGCAGGCGGCGGTTGTGGCCGCAGGTGCCGGCCTCGCGGGCGCGACTGCAGGCGAGCCGCGTATCGGCGACGATCGTCATCGAGCCGCCGCAGAGGCCGCATTGGATCAAGCCCGAGAAGAGGTGGCGCGGGCGCTTGCGATAGACGAGGGGCTGGCCGGCGCGGCGCCGTAGCACCTCCTGGACCTGCTCCCACAGCTCATCGCTGACGATACGCAGCTCGGGGACGTCTATCGTCACCCGCTCGCTGACGGGATTGAGCCTCGAAACGCGATTCCGGCTGTCCGGATCGCGCCGCATGTTGACGCGGTTGTAGACGAAGCGGCCGACATAGATCGGGTTTTGAAGGATGCCGATCTGACGTCCGCGATGACCGATGATCGCCGGCGCGCGCCACTCGCCGCCTCTGGCGGATTTGATCCCGTCGGCATTGAGGCCCTTGGCGATCGCCTTCGGGCTGCGGCCCGCCGCGTACTCTTCATAGACGCGGACTACGACGGCTGCCTGCATCAGGTTGATCCGGCGGCGCCCCGCGTCAACCTGCCCTCTTTCGTCGAACTCCCTGACGACCTCGTAGCCATAGCAGAGGCCGCCCGGGATACGGCCGCGGGCGAGGGCGCCGCGCTGGCCGCGCCTGATCTTGTCGGCCATCTTGCGCAGCTCGAGCGCGTCCATCGTGCCCTTGAAGCCAATCTTGAATTCGTCGACATCGCCTTGGGAGAGCGTGATCAGGCCGACGTCGTGATGGCGAAGGCGCTTGAAGATGCCGGCGCTATCCTCCTGATCGCGGGCGATGCGATCGAGATCCTCGGCGAGGACTATCTCGAAGAGGCCGCGGGGGACGTCGGCGAGGAGGGACGTCATTCCGGGCCGCCTATTATCGGCGCCGGAGATCGCGTGGTCGGCATAGACCCTGACGACTTCCCAGCCTTCGCGCTCAGCGTGACGCCGGCACTCTCGCTCCTGGTCTTCGGCCGAGGTGGGCGAGCACTTGTCGTCTGAGAAGCGGGCGTAGATCGCGCAGCGGCGGGCGGACATGGTCGAATCCCCTTATTCTGGTCCAGGGGCGCATCCTGTCGGGGCCTCCGCACCGGGTCCAGCGCGGCGGCGTCCTCGGCCGCCATCTCGCGGGCAATGGTCCGGACTAAGCCCGCGATCGCCGGGTGCAGGCCGGGGCTCACCAGACGGCCTCAAATTGGACGAGCGAGGATCCGCTCGCCGGGTCAATCGTCGCTGGGCGCAGATCCATTTTTGGACGTACAGCCGCTCCCGCCTTCACGGCCGCCATCTGACGATCGAAAGGTGTCATGCGCGCGCGATCGGCGCGGATCTGCTCCTCGACCAAGCGGCGTGCCTCACCGGCGCCGGCGCCCTTACGGAGCTCGCGATACAGACCGCGATATTCTTCGGGGCACCAGGCCAGCCTCGTTGCCGTGCGGCGAGCGATCGTTTCGGGCCGCAGCTTCCGCCTGGATCCGCGGCTCGCCTTCCCCAAGGCGTGGGCGTGCCGGCTGAGCTGGGCGGCGAAATCAGGGTCGGAGGCCAGGCGATCACGGCGCCGGCGTGATATCTTCGCGCCCCGTAGGGCCTTCGCGCGCGGATCGGTCTTCAGGAATCTCCTCGAGCATGGGTCGCAGCGTTTGGCTCTGAAGCCTTTGGACCGGCCACAATCGAGGCAGCCGGCGGCGGCCTTGGCGGCCTTGGCTGCGCGCTTACAGAGGAGGCATACGCCGCTCTTGTTGGTGGCCGACAGCGGCCCCCTGCAGCGCCCGCACGACGTGGGCCGCAGGTCAGCGACGCGTTGCCAACGTCGCCGCTGCCTTTCGGGCTTGGACGTCGCGGCGCTCACGGCTTTTTTCCCGGGGCGTCGATCGTCATTGTAACGCCGCAGCACCGCGGCCAGCCTGAGCGAAGGCAATGGGCCGCGGCGACCTCCCTCGAGGCGCCGCACGATCGGCACCACACGCGGCCGCGGGCGAGGGCAGGGATGCGGGCAATCTCGGCGGGTAGTCCTGACAGGGCGCGCACGGCGCGTTCAAAGGCGTCGGTCATCATTCGTCACCCATGATCGAAGGAGCCAGGCGGACACGCTTCCCCTGCGCCTCGAGAAGCCCATTGCTGCGCAGTCGGCCGAGATACGTCCCGAAGGTGCCGCCATCGGCCGACATTCCCAGATCAGCGGCGAGGCCTTCGCGGGTGGTGAAGTGCGGGCTTCGCTTGATCAGGACGTCTACCATGCGGCGGACGCCGGGAATTCTGGCGCCCCAAAAGCGGGCGAGCTCGGGCCCGGCCGCCGGCAGCGGCTCGATCTCGATCCCGCTCGCCTCGACGCCGGTGAGAGTGGCGCCCCATTTTTCGCCGTCCTGCTCGATATAACCGGCGCCGCGCAGCGCGCCTTTGTAGGTTCCCCACGTCCCGCCGCTTTTCGAGAAGCCGGCGAGGGTCGCCCACTGTGCTTCGCTGAGGCGCGCCGGGTAAATTCGCGCCAGCGGCAGCAAAGCCTTTCGACCGCGGCGAAGCGCCTGATCGTCGCCGTTCGGCTTAGGGTTGGGGGAGGCGGGAGGACGGACCTTGGCCGGTGTCCTCGCCGCCTCCCCCCCACCGGCGGGTGGAACGGGCTCAGAGGGGGCCCTGGGCCGTTCCTTGCCGGCGGAAACCGTTTCGAGATGGATCTCCGCGACAGCTCTGCCGATCGTCGCCAGCGCCGCGGTTCGTATATCGAGGAGCTGCTCGGCCGACGCCAGACGCTGGGCCAGGTCCCGGTGCGCGCAGCGCAGGCGCCCTATCTCCACATCCTTCCCGGCGAGCTGCGCCGCGACGTCGGCGCCCACGACGGCCGCGGCGATCGGCGCGTCGGCCGCCGGCTTCGCGAGGGCGGCCGCGATCGCCGAGACGTCGAGCTCGGCGAGCAGCTTCGGCTCGACATGCACTTCGCCAGGCGCCGGCGTTCTACTCGAATCGAAGGTGGCGATCGCCGGCGTGAAGCCGCGCTCGAGGATGCCGAGCCGGGGGCTATAGATCCACCGCTCGCCCCGCCCTAGCGAGGGCAGCGATCGCATGACTTCGGCTCGGACGTCCTTATCGCCCTTGGCCTTGAGATAGTCGTCGATCGCCTTCTGATCGCGCGGATCGACGAGCTGGTGGGCGATGATCGTTTGAGCCTGGGAAAGGACGGCCTTCGACACGTCAGCGGGGCGCTGAGTGATCAGGTGAAGCACGAAGCCGGCGACGCGGCCGCGCTTCGCGATCCAGATCATGTCGCGCGTCAGGCCGAAGGCGACGTCGTCGGGCGCCATTTGCGGACAGACCTCTTCGGCCTCGTCGACGATCAGGTGGAAATTCCCGCGCGGCTTGGCGCGGAGCCGCCGCATGAAGGCAGCGAGGAAGACGCGCTGCAGGGCGTCGTCGTGGATATGGGCGAGGCTGACGATCGCCGAAACGCGCTGCTCGATCACGATCCGCGCGATAGCGTCGCCGTCGTAAGGGCCGATCGGGACGTCGCCGTGGGCGCCGCCGAAAATCGGAATGTCGAAGCCGGCGCCAGTGCCGGCGCGATCGGACCGCAGCCCGTACCAAACATCGGTGAGATCGATGATCGCCAAGTGTCGGCGCTCGGTGAGGAGCTGCTCGGCCTCTTCCTTGGCCGTCACCGTCTTCCCGGCGCCGCTGTTGCCGACGATCGCGTGGTGCTCGTCGATATAGGCGCGATCAGTCATTGTCGGGTCTTCCGTTGCGGAGATCGACGAAGCGGATCGTGCCGCCAAAGTCGGCGAGGATTCCGCCGTCCGTGGCGACGTCGAGCGGCTCGCCCTTTTCGTGGTGCGTGGCGAAGGTCTGCGGGGGGCGTCGGGTGACGCCCCCCATCTTCCGTTCGTCGAACTCGAGGAAGCACCGGCGGCGCCCGTCGATCTTAACGGGCGAGCCGTGGGGCATCCTCTCCCCGGCGATCGCGGCGATCGTGCCCGGCCTCATACCGCAGAGCCGTCCTGGGCGGCGCCAGCGCGCCGCGCCAGCATTGCCGCCGCGTCCTGGCTTAGGCCGTAGGCCACGGCCCACCAGCGCGCCCAGAGCGCCTCCTGGATAGCGAGGCGGAAGGCGCCGCCGATCTGATACCAGCATGAGCGGCAGAGGTTGCGCCGGCCCATCGCCCGTCCGGCGCAGCCGGGCGTCATGCAATGGACCGGCCGCGTCGGCCGAGCGCGACGTCGCCACTTCACGACGCCGTCTCTGCGATCGTCTCGGCCGCCGGCACTTCGGCGGGCGGGGTGCCCGCGGCCTCGCCGCCGGCATCCTCGTCCGCGGTGGGTTCGGCGCCGGCTTCTTTGGCCTCCTCCTCCTCGGCTTTCGCCGCGAGTTCCCGCTCGTAGAGTGCCTCGGCCTCTGCGAAGCGCTCCTGGACGTCGGCCGCCGGAATCCTGACGAGCAAGGCGACGACGAAGGTGCCGTCTTCTTCCTTCGCGATCGACGGGACATAGTCGTCGTTGGCGTTGTCGGGCCAGAACGTGCGGCCCTCGAGCGGCGTCCCGGCCACCGGCGGCGCCGCCAGGCGCGCCGCCTTATATTCGATCGCCTCCTTTCGCTGCTCGGCCTCCCATGCCGCCTGATCGAAAGGCTTCCCGGGATTTGCCGGCGGCGCGGGCTCGGCCTTGATGAAGCACGATTCGACGCGCCTCAGGCCGCCGGCGGCGCTGACTTCGAAGATCGCAATCGAGGCGTCGCGCTGATCGGGCGTCAGCCGATCGGCGGCGTTGTAAGCGGCCTTGAAGCCCGCCGGGGGATCGGGGAGCTGCCAGCTTTGCTTCGCGAGGCTCAACACGCCGTCGGCCCAGCCTTCGCCCTGGGCGAGCTTGCCGACCTCGATATCGCCCTTCTCGCGGGCGAGGCGGTCGACGATCGACGGATCGAGCAGCACTTCGCGATCTTCGGCGCCAAAGAAGAGATCAGCCTCCACGCGGCCGCCGGCGTCCCGATAGGCGTCGAGCCCGACGTAGATCACCAGTTTATTGTCGGCGGCGTAGACCTTGCCGGCGATCGCATCGCGGATCGTGCCGGGGCTGTGCGCGTTATAGGGCTTCTTCTTCTCGGCTTCGAAGATTTTGAGCTGCACCGCCTGATCGGGGTGGCCGGCATAGGCCTTGGCCGAATCAAGCGTAATCTCGCCCTTGCGCAGCGCATCGAGGATCGCCGGCGCCAGATCCGCGAGCCTGACACGCTGCTCGATATAGCGGACGGTGGTGCCGAACCGGCGAGCGCAATGAGCGAGCTGCTCCCGGCGATCGTTCATCCCGCCTTCGGCATAGCCCTGGATGATCGCCGCGAAGGCCTCGACCTCGTCGGCAGGATTCATGTCCTCCCGAAGATTCTCGGCGAGGCTCGCCTCCGCTAAGGCTTCACGCGAGACGATCTTGACCGGCACGTCCCAGTCGCGCGCGATTCGCTTCTTCTTGACGTTGAGGCTGAGGGCCCGCCAGCGACGGCCGCCACCGCCGACTTCATGGAGGCCCTTGCCGCCAAGGGCTTCGGCTACGACGAGATTTTGGAGCAGGCCTTTCTCGTGGATCGAATCGGCGAGCGCCTCGATCCCGACCTCGCCGTCCGTCTTTCTGACGTTGAGCGGAGAGAGGATCAGCTTGTTCAAAGGGATTGTCGTCTTCATATGGGTATCTCCGGTTCCAGTTGGATTGGTGCCGGGCCGATCGCGCTTCGATCGGGCGGCTTGCTCGCCCGCGACGTCAGGCAACGTCGTTTCGGAGTTCGGGGAAGGGCCGCGGCGCGAGCCGGCGGCCCTTCCTTTTTTAGGGGTGGGGCGGAAGTAATGGACGCCGCCCTTCGCGGGGTGGGGCTCGCGCTGCCAGCCTTCGGCCGATAGGTAGCGGGCGATCGTCGTCGCGCCGAAATCGATCCCGGTTTCGGCTTTGACGAGGGCGGCGAGATCGCCGGGGAGCACCTTCGTATTCCCCGGTTCGGCGATGAATCGCGCGACGGCCGCTTTGACGCGAGCCTTATCCTGGTCGCTCATGACGACGCTCCTTTCGTTGCCGCCGCTGCGACGGCGATCGCCGCCTCGGTGGCGTCGATCGCCGCCTCGAGGCGGCGAACCTCTCCCTCGAGCGCGGGATCGAGGGCGTCGCGATCGGGGACGCCCTCACAGAATTCGTCGCATCCGATCTCGAGGATCGTGACGAGCTGCTCCTGCATCGCGGGCAGGGCGAGCCGGGCTGCGGCAAGCAGCGTGGGCGTGACGAGCTGGGGCGCGTTCATGGCCGCACCCCCAAGGTCGCTTCGATTGCGGGCCAGAAGTGGATCGCGATGAGCACGATCGAAATGACCGCGCCCACGGCCAGGCCGAGCAGCGCGTCTCGCTTGCCCTCGCGGATCTGGCGGCGATGTTCGGCCATGCACCTGCCGCACTGGCAGGCCGACGCGTGGGGGATCGCCGCGATGAGCGTGAGATCATGCCGCATGGCTGGCCTCCCCGTGGTCGTTGGCCGGCGATTTGCCGACGCAGGCGGTGCAGAGATCGATCTCGGCCCAGGAGCAAGGCGGGTCGCATGGATCGCACCAGGTGCAGCCGCAGACGCGGCAGATCGCCGGTAGCGGCAGCTCGCTTTCGGGATCGTGCGAGCGATCGACGAGGAGCGAGTAAATCGTGGCGTCGAAGCGAAAGAGTCCGGCCATGCGATCAACAAGGGGACGATAGTCGTCCGGCGAGGGGTCGCCGCATTCGAGCATGTGAATCTCGTTGCGGAAGCCGGCGGTCTCCCTCGGCGTGGAGCCGAGCATGGTCGCGAGCGCGTCGATCGACAGGCCGCGCGCCGAACGCCGAAGGCGCATATAGCGCCCCGGCGTCATCGCGGGCGGTAGAGGCGTGGTGTCAGTCATGATGGTCCTTTCCAGGCAACAGAAAGGCCGTCCCGCCGGTTGGTCGGCGGGTGGCTGATTGGCGTTCAGGTGATAATTGCGGAGAGGGCCGAGGCCCCGCCCGTCAGCTTGCGGTGTTGACCGCTTCGCCAACACCGCCGTCGTCATTCGCTGCGCGGAGCGGCGCCACCCCCGGGGCGCTGGCGCCAAAGCGCCCGTCGTCGTTGGCGGCGACTAGCCGCTGCCGGGGCGGGGCCATGCGCAGCGTCACCGCTGGGTTAGACATCGCGCTCGGCGAGATTCCGTGGGTGATCTCGACGGCGGCGCCATAGGTCGCGCCGCATTCGATGTTGGAGCATTGCAGTTGGAGCTGCCGGTAGGTTGGCGCCACGTCACGGCTTGTCCGAACGCGCGTCGGCGCCTCGCAATGGGGACAGTCGATCGAACGCAATCTAGGTACAACAGGTAACACTCTCGTCACGTTATTTCCCCCTCCCCGGGGCGGATCTCGGCATGTCCCCTGACTGCGCCGTTTCCGTTTGCACCTTGCCCGTTCGCCCCGCGCGAAGGGTTGCAAGCGTGTCTGTGCTGGCGGCGATCGACTCCTCGAGCTCGGCCTCTGCTATGGCGAGCGCGGAATCGGTGGCACCAGGCTGGGCCGCCGCGATCACGGCGGCGATCGCTTCGCCGCCTTCCCGCGCGGCCTTCGCGATCTTGTGATTGAGAAGCGCGAGATCCGCGCAGGCCTCGGCCGTATCGGCCTCGAGGCGAAGGGAGTAGCATTGCAGCAAAGGGAAGCCATCGCCGCCGGCGGAGCGATAAGCGACGTCGAGCTTCAGCGCGGCGTCGAGCCTGATGCCCGCGGCCGCGTCGGGATCGCTCCAGTTGCGCACCGCCCGCTCCGATTGGCCGACAATCTCCGCCGCCACTTGCCATCCGATAACGCCGGCGATCTTGGTGAGCGCGAGCTCGAAGGTGAGAGGAGCTCGCCGCTTCGTCATGCGGCGGCACTGCCATTTAGGGCAGACGCCGGGCTGCCATGTTGGCCGTCAAGGCAACCCGGCGCGTCGCCGACAGTCCCCCCGAGCGGGGGGCCGCTCGAGTTATCGGCGAAAGGAACTAGGGCGTTCTCGAGGAGCAGAAGCGAAGCGTGTTGTGAGGGCTGCAATCGCCCCGCGTCGAAGCTGATCCGGAAGCCGGCCAGCACGGCGCGCGCGGCCTCGATCAGGAGGATCGTGTCGGCATCCAAGACCGCGGCGTCGGCCGCCGGCGTCTCGCCGGCGGTGCCGTTGGCCCCTCGGGCGGCGATCATCGGACCGCCTCGCCCAGGCGGGCGGCGTGACGCGCACCTTGCAAAACGGGGCGACGATCGCACTCGTCGACCGCCGCCCCTACCCCTACGGTGTGCCCAGTGGGGGTCCGAGAAATGGGGGGATCAAGTTGTCTGGCGACGCTGGCAGGTTCTGGGCGAAGGCCCAAGGCAATCGCGATCTGCAGCGATTCGCCGCGTATCGCCATCCGCTTTCCCTCCAGCACCTTGTAAACGACCGCCGGCTTGAAGTTGTGCCGATTCGCCCATTCCCCGATTGTCTCGCCGGCTTCGACGAGCCTCGCCCGCGCAGAGCGGATTGCCTTCATCGGGATTGGATCGAAAAGAGAATCGGCTTGCATCTCACATTCGCCTAAAGTGTCGAATGGCAGGACATTCGACAGATCAGTCTAAGAGTCAAGCGAGATTCGGCACTTCTGTCGAATTTGGTAAGCGGCTCGCGGAGGAACGGGGGCGCTTCGGGGCAACACAAAAGGACTTCGGCGCGCGCGCTGGCGTCACCCTCGATTCCCAAAGTCGCTACGAGACGGGGAAGACCGTCCCTAACGCTGAATACCTAGCCGCGCTGGCGGCGGTCGGCGTCGATGTGAATTATCTTTTGACCGGACTTCGGGAGCGATCCCACATCCTCGATGGCGAATCGACGTCGCTCCTTCGCGACTTTGAATTGCTGGCGCCGCACCTTCGCACGGCGGCAATCGGAGTGATTCGCGCGCTCGCCCTTGGCGATCCGGATAAAGGTGGCGGCACCATCCAGATGCGTGAAGATCAACAGCACTATCGCAACCACGGGATATAAGGCGGAGGATCGGGCTTCAGACACCGGCCGCCCTCAGCTAGCGCGTCTCTAGCTTCAATTCCGTCTTCAGGCCCTCGCTCGGCGTAAAGCTGTGCGAGCATTCCGCGATCAGCCACTTCTTCGCATCGATCTCGGGCTTGAAGCCGCTGAGGCTGATCGGACGCTCGGGATAGAGGTCGGGGCGGCCGAGCGCGAGCGTATAGGTGAACTCGGCCGAGCCTCTGCTCATTCGCCGCGCTTCCGACCGCGCCGCGTGGCGCGCGTCGGCCTCGTTGTGAAAGACGCGGCGAATGCGGCGAACGCCGCGATCGCGGCCGCCGGCGTCGGCCGAGCCCGCCGATTCGGGTTGATCCGTGCCATCGGCGCCGACGCGCACCGTGCGCCGTCTTGCGCCCGCCTGGTCGTGGTGGCGGGCCTCGACGGCGCCGTACTGGCCCCGATCGGCGTCGCGGTAGCTGTATTTGTCGCCATCCCGCTTCGTCAGTGCGGCGGCAGGTATCGCGCGGCCGCTGGCCGTCACGCCGGCGGCGATCGGCGCGAAGATCAGCCGACCGCGTTTGACCTGGGCGACGGCGTCGTGCCGGCGCCCCAGACGGCGGATCAACGCCATGTCGCTGACCTGGTCCTGGGCGAGCACGGGAACCTCGATCGACGCCAGCTCGGGCGCGACGTGGGGCGTGAGCCCTTGGGCTGCGGCTACGCGGCGCACGATCGCGCCGATCGTCGTATTGCGGTGCGATCGTTCCCGGCGCTGGCGGTATCCGCCCGTCAGGTCGGCCGAGCGTCCCTTGATCGTGATCAAGTCGGGCGGCCCACCCCACTCGCGCTCGTCGACCTTGAACGTCCCCTTGTCGACCATCCCAGCGGAAATGCCTTCGCCCTCCGCCGCCTTCGTGTAGCCGAGCGACACCTGCAGGCGGGCGCCCTTCTTCGGAATCGCCATCGCTCCGTCGTGATCGTGCAGCACCAGCTCGAGCTCGTCGGCCTCGCCACCCCGCTTCTCGGTGATCGAAAGCTGGATCAGACGGGGAGCGACCGCGTCGGTGAGGTCGCGGCCGTCGAGCGTGACGCGGAAGGCGGGAATGTTGGAGGCGTCAGACATTGCGGTCGCGGCCGCGCCAGCGATCGGCACCGGGCCCGCGCGAACCACTGCCGATCACTCGCGCGCGGACGATCTGGCAATCATAGCAGCCGCAGATCGACGGATTATGAAAAGCGCGAAGAGCGTTCAAATCGACGGCGATAATGCGTTTGTCCGCCATCGCTTACCTCACTCTCTTTAATTCGATAGTGAAATCGACTTTGCGGGGAATGCCGTCGGCCATGATGAAGGTTTGCTTCTTGTCGATTTGCTCGATCGTGTAGTGGCCCCAGACCACGCCTTCGGCGTCGACGAGGGGTTGAGCCTCGCCCTGCTCGCCGATCGCCTCGAGGACGCGGAGATTGGAATAGGTGCCGGCGAGCGGCGGGATCAGCGCGCCCGCGATCGAGACCGAATCTTCCCCGGGCCCAAGAAACTGCGCCGCCGCGAAGGCGCCCACGCGCTCGGTTCGGCCGTGGCGCCAGCTCATCTTGCGCGACAGCTCCTGATAAGGGACGCTGTCGAGCGCGAAGAGGAACATGCCGAGCGACATCATCGGCATTGGATCACCTCGACATTCAGGCGATAGCCGCGACCGATCACTGTTTGGACGATCGTCGCCGGTGCGCCTGCATCGCGCAGCTTGCGGCGAATCCTTGTCATGAAGACCTCGATCACGTTGCCGAGCGTCTCGTTGCCGACGCGCTCGCAAAGCACCGCGCGGGCGACGATCGCGCCGCCGGCCTGGGCGAGGCTCCCGAAAACCAAGTGCTCGGCCGCCGTGAAGGAAAGGATCGATCCGCGCCAGCGGGTGAAGCCGCGCGGATCATGGGCGAGTTCGCCGATTAAGACGGGCCGCTCAGCCTCGAGATTGCAGCCGCAGCCCGGGCAGAAGGCGAGAGCCTCAATCATCGTCGTAGCTGGAGCGCGCGGCCGATGCCGCGCGGCGCTGGGCCTCGGCCAGTGCCTCTTCGACGGCGCGCCGGATCGCGACGGGATCGCCGCCGGGGGCATTGATCGTGATCGCCACGCTCATTGAGATCGGTGCCGCGATCGGCCCGCGGCCGCCGGCGGCGCCGGCGCCGCCGGCGCCCGCCGGGACGCCTGCCGCGAGCGCCGGCGCCGCCGCGCCGATGGCCAGGGCCGCCGTCATGCGACGGGCGAGACTGGAGATCCTTTCGATCGGCCCGCCGGCGCCACGATCGATGCCGATCCCGAGGCCCTCGGTGACGAAGTTGCCGAGTTGCATAAAAACGCGCGAGGGCGAGTTGATCCCGAGCTTGCGGCGGAACCAGTTGCCCGTTCGCTCGGCGAGGCTGGTCACGCTGTCGCGTACCCAGGCGGCGCCCGACCGAATGCCATTCGCCAAGCCGCGGGCGATCGACTGGCCCCAGGCGTAGAAGCGCGACCCCAAGCCGGCGAAGTATCCGCCGACGGACGAAAAGATATTCATGATGCCGCGCCAGATTGCGGGCAAGACGGCTAGGAGCGTCTGTATCGGTGACAGGAAGAGGCCGACACCGAAGGCGACATAGCCGCCGATCTGGCGCCAAACGCCCGAGATCCAATTGCCGACGCCGCTGAAGATGGAGCGGATCGATTGCCACGCGCGGCCGAGCCAGCCGATCGCGGCGAAGAAGGCTGCCTTGATCTCGTCCCAGTAGGTCCAGATCAGGTAGGCCGCGACCGCGATCGCGGTGATCGCAAGGCCGATCGGATTGAGCATAAGAGCGCGGCCGAGCCACAGGATCACCGTCCCCGCGATCCGCAGCGCCGAGCCAATCCTCGTCATGATCCCGATCACGCCGCCGACGCCGCGCAGCCAGGCGAATGCTCGGACGAGCGCTCCGATCCCCGAAACCGTCGCGCCGAGGACGGTAACGACCGGGCCGAGCGCCGCCGCCAGCACCAGGCCCTTGATGATCGTCTCCTGCATTCCCGGCGAAAGTCGGCTGAAACGCTCGGCGAGGCCGGCGACGATCTCGGCGATTCGCGAGAGGGCGGGAAGCATCCGATCGCCCGCCTGGGCCAGTGACGCAAACATCTGATTTCGCATCATCTGGCGTTGGCCGCCTCGGGTCCGCTGCTGGCGATCGAATGCAGCGTTGAGCTGGTCCTGGCCCGATCGCATCCCCGCGAGCGTGTCGGTGAACATGCGGTTTTGCGTGCCGGTGAGCGCGATCATCGCGCCATAGGCTTCGGTCGAGCCGAGCAGCTCGATCATTTGGGCGTCGTTGCCATGCAGCGCGTTGCGGATGCGGGTGAAGGCGGGAACCATGCCGCCCGATTCGCGCACGAGCTCGCGGAATGTCGTCGCGCCGAGCTGGCGGAAGACGCGCTTCGAAAGCGTCGTCTCGCGGGTGAGGCCGGCAACCGCCGCGCGGATCTGCGTATGGACCTGAGCCGCCGGCGCACCGAGCGCCGTCATGGCCGAGACGCTCGCCAGATATTCGTCGAGCTTCACGCCGGCATTTGCGATCTGAGGTGCGACCGATCCGAAGCCCTGGGCGAGGCCGGCCACCGTAGTTTTACCGCCTCGCACCGTGCGGAAAATGATGTCGTAGACGCGCTGCTGCTCGCGGCCGTGGAGGTTGAAGGCGTTGATCGAGGACGTGACAAGGTCGACCGCTTCGCTGGTCTGGCCGAGGCCGGCCACAGCAAGGCGCCCCGATCCCTCGAGGACGCGGAACTGATCGTTGGCAGATATCCCCGCCGACCGGACCTGGTAGAGTGCGTCGCCGAGCTCGACGATCGGCTTGGGCATCCGCCGCCCGATCGCCAGCACTCGCTCGCCCATCTGGTCGATGTTCTCGACGTTGTTGTCGATCAGCGTCGAGACGTTGGACATCGATGTTTCGAATTGCGTCGCCGCGCCATCGGCCGCGGCGCCCAGAGCGAGCAGCGGGGCCGTAAGGAATAGCGAGGCGCGGCCACCGGCGGACATAATCCGCCCGCCGGCGTTCTGGATCGCCTGGCCGCGTTGCTGAAGGCGCTGAATGCGCTCGAGCTGCGTCCTCTGCTCGGCGAGGCGGCGCGTGGCGTCCTGAGTGCTGTTCGCCAGCCGGTCTTCGTAGCGATGGAGCTCGGCGACGTCGGCGCCGGCGCGCTCGAGTCTGCCGCCGAGATCCTGCAGCTCGCGACCTTGCTTCTCGTGCTGCTCGGTTAGCTTCTTCTCCTGCGCCTCGGCGCGCGCCAGCGCCGCCCTCATCTTGTTAGTCGGCGCCTCGGCCTGGGCGATCTCCGATCGGAGCGCTGCCGTCTTCTGGCGCGCCTCCTCGAGCTTAACGTTCGTGCCCCTAAGCCGGGTCTCGAGGCCCTTGAACGCGGTGAGCTGCGCCTGTGCCCGCCTGAGGTTGGCGACCTCCTGCGTCGTGGCGGCGAGGGCCTGCTTGGTAGCGCGCGATCCCCCGGCGATCGATCGCAGCGGCGCGCTCAGCCGATCGAGGGCGTCGAAGATAACCCGAAGGCGAAGGTCGCGGTCCATCGATCACTCGCCTTTGTGGACGTCGTTGAATCGTTGGACGGCGAGCGCCCTCCAGTGGATAAGCTCGCCGAGCTCCATCTCGTCGAGGCGATCCGGGGGCCAGTGGAAGACGAAGGCGATATCGGCCATCGCCTCCTCTACGCGGGCTGGGATTCCGGCCTCATCCCCGCCGGCAAGAAAAAATTTCCCAGCTCTCCCGCCAAGGCGATGAGGTCGCTCGGATCGAGCTCGTCGATCTCATGCGCGAGCAATGGGGGCATGGTGACGCGCGGCAGAACCTGGCGGCAGCAATCGACGTCGAACTTCAGAAGATCGTGAAGCGAGAGGCCGCGCAGCTCGCCGGACTTCGGCTTGCGGATCTGCACCGACTCGATCTTCTGTTCGCCGCGCACGACCGGCGCCGACAGCATGACCGCATCGGAAACCGTGGCTTTAAAATCGGACACTTGCTTTCCCCTCTAGGGTTGGCGGCGCAGCGTTAACGGCGCCGCGAGGTGTGATCAGAGATCCAGTCCAAAGCCGCCGAGGCCGGGGACCTGGACGTTCGGGCCAGAGATCAGGCTGGCGAGCGGGCTACTATCGACGCCTATCGCCGCGCGGATCTCGGCCATGCGGTCGACGCCGCCGACGATGTAGATACAGTTGACGAGATCGATCTCGACCTCGACGCGGCCGCCGATCGTCCATTTGAGGTAGGAGAGCGTCGATTTCACCTTCCATTCGGTGTCCTCGCCGGCCTTGGCATTGCCCGGGTCGATCTCCTCGTGACGGCCGCGGACGATCAGCTCGGCCGCGGTGACGCCGCCGGTGTCGTCGCTCTGATAGGCGCCATTGAAGCGGAGCAGTACGCCGTCGTGGCGAACCATCCCCATCTGGCGCAAGATGCCGACGACGAGGCCACCATAGGTGACTTCGATCTCGAGCCCCTCGAGGCCCATGTCCACCTTGACCGGGCCCAGCATCCCGCCGCCCCGATATTCCTCCATCTTGGCGGCGATCTTGGAAAGCGCGACTTCCTTCGCCTCGCCGAGGTAGGACTGGGCGTCGCTGAAGACGTGGTACTGCTTTAGCTTGCGGGGCAGCATTTGGGGCACTCCTGACTAGGTTCGTTCTGGGGCGATCGGGATGGCGCTACTGGCCCAAAAGCTGGCCGTAATAGCGATCGGTGATCCGCTGATTGAGGATGATGTTCTCCGCCGGCGCACAGGGCGTGAAGTCGTAGTCGATCGTCACCTTGCCCTGGGCGAGCTGGTCGGCGGCGTTGAGCGCCGGATCGAACCAAGCGCGGGCGCCGACGATCCGGCCTTGGGCGACCAAGGCCCGGAAATTGGCGTTGATCGTCTCGATGACGTCGCCGATCAGGTTCCGCGTTACCGGCTTGTCGATCGCCCAGATCAGGCCCCGGGCAATCGCGTCCTGCAGCGCTTGGCTGGTGCGGACCGCGCTTTCGAAGGCGAAGAGGGGGTCGTCGGAGCAAGTCCGATTGCCCCAGAAGCGATAGCCGTTCATGCGGACCAGCGTCGTCACCGGCGCCGCGTTGAGCAGCCCGGCGTCATTGTCGCCGCTCTGCAGATCGAAACCGATCGGGGCGCTGAGGCCGGTGACGCCGGCGACCGCGACGTTGGAAAGCGTCTTGTGCCAGCCCGTCTCCTGGTCGATCCGCGCGCGGGTGCCGAGCGCGACCGCGACGGCATGGCCGGGGAAGCCGCTGAAATCGGGATAGATCAGCATCAGCTCGCGATCGCCGAATTCCCCCCGATAGATGACGGCCTCGGCAACGGTGTTCGCGGCGTCGCAGCTCGCGTAGACGAAGCCGCGCAGCTTCTTCGCCACGGTGACGAGCTCGGTGATGACGGCTTGGGTGTCGAGGCCAGGAACGCCGAGAATTCGGGGGCGCACGCCGAGCTGGCTTTCGGCCGCGACCAGGGCGTGAACGCCCGTATAGGTGCCGACGTCGCCGGCGATCGCCGTTTCGGTGGCGGCGTCGTCGGCGCCAGGCGCAACGCGGACGAGGATGATGATGGGGCTGCACTGCAGCGCGATCGCCTCGAGCGCCTTCGGCAACGTGCCCGTGGCGCCGATCGTCGCTAGTGCGGCGCGGACGTCGGTGATCAGGATCGGCTTGTCGAGCGGATAGTCGTCGTTCGGCGCCGCCGGCGCGGTGCCGACGATACCGATCACCGCGGTCGCGACGGCCGCGATCGGGCGGGTGCCGGCGAGAGGTTCGTTGACCGTGATTCCGTGCATCGGGTGCTCCTGGGATTACGCGGCTTGCATCGCGCCGCTGAGGCGAATGGGGATGGTGAGGCGGGTGAGGCTGTTGGGCGACGGGCGATCGAGCCGCTCGCCCTCGATCGCCACGACGACGGCGCCGGCGACGTCGCCCTTGCTGATCAGGACGCGGCGAAGCAGGAGCCGGGGCTCCCATCGCCCGAGCGCGATCGCGGTCGCGGCGTGAAGCAGGGCGCGGGTGACGGCGTTGAAGGGCTTGTCGATCAGCTCAAAGAGGAGCGAGCCGTAATCGCGCCGCATGACGCGGCTGCCGATCGGCGTCGTAAGAATGTCGGCGATCGACTGGGCCAGATGATCCTCGCCCTCGATCGCGGCGCCGGTCACGGCGTTCATCCCCCTCATGGCCTCCCTCCCGCGATATCGAGGCAGGTCGCGACGAGGGACCAGAGAGCCGAGAGGAAATTGACGGCGGCCGCCCCAACCAGGAAGCGGCCAATCTTGTCATACGTGGTCGGCTGAAGACGAGGCTTCGCCCACATCATCACGAGGGCGACGACCAGGATGATGGCGCAGATGGTGACGTTCATTGCACGGGCTTCCCGGAGATCCCGCCGCCGGCGGAAACGCCGGTATGCTTGTGATCCTTCAGGCTGACGGTGTCGGCGAGCACGTCGGCGTCCGATCCGATATCGCCGGTGACGTGGAGCTCGCCCTCGATCGTGACGTCGCCGACGATCGAAAGGCCGCCGTCGCTGGCGTCGATCGTAACGCCGCCGGCGGCAATGATGCTGACGGTGGCGCCGTCGGGAAGGTGAGCCTCGAGCGCGTGGGCCTCGGGATCGTAGGCGATCAGCGCGCCGTCGCCGAACTGGATCAGCTCGCGCAGGGAATCGCCCGCTGGAGGGAAGTCGTCGGAATGGAAGCCGCCGATTGCGTAGGCGCCGGCGAGATCCCCGCTCGGCGCGTGCAGCGCGACCTGCTCGCCCACGGTGGGCGGCGACCAGATCCGCGTCGCGCCGGCGCGCCCCGTCGAGAAGCGAACCCAATCCGATTGGACGTCGCCGGTGTCGACGCGCACCATGCCGCGCGCGAGATCGACTTCGGCAATGGTGCCGAAGTTGACCAGGTCGCCCATGTCGCCTTCGAAGTTGTGATCCTCGCGCATTTCCGCGCATGGTGGCGGAGGACGGCCCGAGGTGCGCGGCCTGGCTGTTGTATAGGCGCCGGTTACAACAGAGCCGCAGAGTGGCCCACCGCGGCGGCGGCTGCTAAGCCCGGCCTATGAAGATCGCGGTTTGCATCCCCGTCTATGGCGACACCAAAGCCAAGTTCACCTTGAGCCTCCTGCAGATGTTCGCGTTCACTGCCAAGGCAATGCCCGACGTCGACCTCGTTCCGTTGATGGTGCAGAGCACCCCTATAATCGAGGCTCGACGAATCCTGCTCGAGGCGGCGCTCAAGTGCAAAGCGACGCACATCCTTTGGGCCGATGCGGACCACGTCTTTCCCCCCGACGCCCTGAAGCGTCTGCTCGCCCACCGATTGCCCGTCGTCGGTTGCAGCCAGCCCCGGCGGACGCCGCCCCACCTGCCAAGCGCGGCCGTCTTCGTCAGCGGAAAGCGCAGGCCGCTCTGGACGACGGCCGAGAAGGCGGCCGCCGGCGTCGTCGAACCCGTCGCCAGTCTGGGGCTTGGCTTCTGCCTGGTCGAGACGGCCGCGCTCGCGGCGATCGAGCCGCCCTTCTTCGCCGGCGTCAACGAGGACACCCACTTTCACGACAAGCTGCTCGCCGCCGGCGTCCATCCCCACGTCGATCACCGGCTCTCGGCCGAGATGGGGCATATCGCCGAAACCGTGCTGTCCCTCGAGTGGGCCTTGCAACAGCACATCGATCAGGGCTCGGCCGCGGCCGAGGAGCTCAACCGAGGGCTCAGGGGAAAGTAACGAGCTTCACCGAGATATTGTCGATCTGGGCGGAGAAGCCGGCGCCAGAGGTGGCGATCCGGATGACGTCGGCACCTGGGGGCGTCCCGGTCTCGGTGCAATCGACGTCTTCCGCGTAGGTGGCCGCGACCGATTGAGCGATCGTCGACGGAAGGGTGCCATATCCGAGGCAGACTTCGCACTCACCGACAATGTCGTCGATCGTCCAAGTGACCCGGTAGATGCCCGGGCCGAGTGTGTCCGTCGTCGGTATCTCGATCGAGCCGCCGACCGTGAAGATCGCTTTTCCGCCGGTGATCTCGGGAACGGGATTGCCGCCTTCGTTTGAGCACGTCCACAGGCCCGGATTGTTGAATTCCGGATCTGGGTTGAGCTCGGGGCCGAGGGTGCCGTCCAGCGCGTTGGTGACCGTAACGGTGAGGTCGGTCGACCGCGGCGAGTTGGCCACGCCGGGCCTCGTCTCCACGACAGTAATTTCGTGGCTCGAGGCGGTTTCGAAATTTAGACCACCGGCAACGCGCAGCTCGTGGCCCACGACCTCAAATAGGCCGCCGGCGTCGTCGGAGAGGCTGAGCACCGACCCTTCGAAAGTCCTCGAAAACGCGCCGACGACGGTCCCGGCGGGCGAGTTCTCGGAAATGCTGCCCTCGGAAAGAACAAGGGAGTTGAGCGCGCGGGTGACGCTGACATTGTCGACGGTGAGGACGGCGCCACTGCTCGCGAAGATCAATATGTCCTGGCCGATCAAACCGGCCAGCTCTATCACGCCGGAATAATTGCCGGGGGCTGAAAAGTTGGCCGTCGAAGTTCCGGCGGAGATTCCATCCGCGCCGATCGAGAGCAAGCAAAGGCCCGAGGTGCGGCTGACAATGTCGAAGCTGTAGGCATAGGCCTGATCCTGGACCAGCGTTTCGCCCGCCACCCAATATGCCCGCTTCAAGCCCCCGCCGGCACCGAAGACGAGCTGCCCGCCTGTGATCGATGCGCCCGCTCCGGAGACCGTCCAGCCCGAGGCGTCGTTGAATGCGCCGCCAGCCACGATCTGCGCGGGTGGGCCCCCGTAGGCGACGGGGCCGATCGGCATGTCGGCGTAGCTGGTCGACGTGAAAGCGACGACGACGCGATCTTCATCGGTGAGCACGTAGACCTTTCCTGGCGTCAACTCGCCGTCGAGAGCGAGATCCATCATCGCCGCTTGGGTAAGGGCCGCGAGCGATGCCTCGTCGCGCACAGCGTTGAACTCGGCGGCGAGGCGATCGGCGAGATCTGCGATGCGCTGGGCGAGGTCGGACATTCCTAGACCAGCCCCGCCTCAAAGGTGGTGACGAAGTTGGTGTCCGGGTTGCCGATCTCGGCCGCGGCCTGGGCGCCGATGTTGGTCCGCGCGTTGGCTTGCTGCGGCGCGGTGAGGCCTTGGGCGGCCGTGTCGGTGCGGACGCGATTGGCGAGCGCGGTGTTGATGGTCGCGATCGAGGCGCCGTCGCCCTCGAGGTAGGCCTGCAGCTCGAGGAGCGTGTCATAGGCCGCGCTCGCGCCGCCGAGTATCTCAGCCTTCACCGCGGCCCCGGTGGCGGCGAGCTCGGCCGCGATCTTGTCGACCGACCAGGTGATATCGTCGCCGGCGCCGGCGGTGTCGTCGATCAGATCCGTCAGATCGATCGCGACGACCATCGCGCGGACTTCGTTGAGGGCCGCGACCAGGTTGGCCTTCGCCGTGGTGGTGAGCGCGGCGAGATCCGCCACGTTGCCGTTGATGGCGGTGCGAAGGGTCTTGCACTCGGTGGCGACGCGGGTCGCCAGATCCTGCAGGCGGACTTGAAGGGTCGCCATAAGTGTCTCCTCAGATAAGCTTGTTGTCGAAGATCAGGATGAGATCGCCGGGATCTTCGTTCGTGGCCGACTCCCCCGGCGGGCCCGCGGGCCCTTGAAGCCCGTCGATGCCGGGGCGGCCTTGCTGCCCCATCTTCGCGATCGCCACGGCCGCGACCCCGGTATCGAGCGTCGTCGACGGCGTGGCGGAATCGATGCGGTCGACGACGATCGTCGGGCCGCGCCTCTCGACGAAGAGGGCGCCCGTCACGGCTCGACCAGGATCGGGAGGTTATGCGGGATCGTGATCTGGCCGCCGGCGCTGGTATAGCGGAGCTTCACGAAGTAGCGGCGGCGCTCCGTACAGCTCAGCCCCTGCGCCTCACTGATCGACAGGCGCGCTCGACCGCCGGCGCGGTCATCCCAGGCAAGCGCGGGCGGGAAGGGGAGATCGGTCGCGATCACCTCGAGCGTCCCGCCCGTGCAGTCGAGGGCGAGGGTGCGAGCGTTGTCCTGGTAGAAGGCGAGCGCCCACTCCGGCGTTTCGCCACGGCGAAAATCGAGCATCACGGTCCTTTGGAGATCGGGTCGCTCGATATTGGTCGATCGCGCGCCGCCGCGCCCATTTCGGCTGTTGTATAGGCGCCGGTTACAACAGGGCCGGCGACGATCGCCGGCCCTGTCGATCGGCGCCGATCAGTCGTCGTTCGCCGCCATCGCCGCGAGCGCGAGCGGCCGATTGGTGATGATGAGCTCCTTGCCCTCGGGGTTGCCACCGCCATGCTTGCGCGCCAGCGTGTAGCGGAACGCCACGGGCAGGATCGAGAACTCGCCGAAGAAGTCGCGCACTTCGGGCTTGTCGTTGAGCGTCAGGATGAAGCTCCCCGCCAAGCGGCGAAGCCGCTCCCTCAAAAGCTCATAGTCGCCCCTCGTGAAGAGCTCCTTTCCGTAGAGGCCTTCGATCCCCCAGTAGGGCGGATCGATGAAATAGAGCGTATGCTCGGTGTCATAGCGCCGCATGAGATCATCGAAGGGCAGCCGCTCGATCACGACGCCGGCCAAGCGCTCGTGCAGCTCCTCGAGCGCGGGCTGCAGCCGCGTCACGTCGAATCTGCCTGGGCGGTTCGGTCGCAAGCCGAAGACACCTTCTCGCAACCCGCCGTAAGTGGTGCATTGTAGATAGAGGAAGCGCGCGGCGCGCTCGAGATCCGTGAGCGTCTCGGGATTGGTCGCCTTCAGCCGCTCGAATTCCGCCCGCGTGGTGAGCTGGAATCGCAGCATGTCGAGGAAGGCGACGTAGTGACGCTGAAGGATGCGGAAGAAGGTCGAGACGTCGCCCGACAGATCGTTGATTACTTCCGACGACGGCTTGCGATGGCGGCGAAGGAAGACGCCGCCCATTCCGAGGAAGGGCTCGGCGTAGGTCTTATGGGGAATCGCGTCGATCATGGCGATCAGGCGCTTCGCCAGCCGGCTTTTCCCGCCCACGTAGGGGGCTGGGGGGGTGACGGGCGTTACGGAAACGAAATTAGCGGTGGACTCCATTTGTCTAACTCTGCTTACACGGCCCCGCCGGTGTGCCCGGTGGGGAGACTGAGCGCGGCCCGGGCCGCGCAAGGTGCGAGCTCAACCTCGCGGTTCAGGCTGTTGACGCAGCCCGGCCCTCCCCCTGTTTCCAAGGGATCGGGATTTCTTAGCCAGGCCAGCCCTGGTCGACGTCGACGGCCACGATCTCCTCGATCGACCCGGCGGCCCCGATCATCTCACGCAGCTCCTGGGCGCGGGCATGGCAGGCGGCGACGTGACCGGCGGCCGCGAGGTGCGCCGCGACGATCGCCTGCGCGTCGAGGACCGCGATCCTGTTGTCGGCCAACTTCCACGCGATCGGCACGAAGGCCTCGCCCTGGGCGATCGCCTGAGTGACGAAGGTGTGAAGGCGGCGCTGGCTCGCCTCGCTCGTCTCGATCCGTCCCTGGGCGATCATGCAGCCGCCGAGCTCGGCCGCAGCGCGGCGCTCCTTGACCTGGCGCCAGCGCTCGGCGCGGGGCACCTGGAGATTGTTGACGATCGCGCCGCCCTCGTGGACGGCGAGCATCGGATCGACGCCGGCGGGGATCGGCCCGAGCACCTCCCACTTTCGGAGATCGTAACCTTCGGCCGTCTCGACGGAGGCGAGCTCGCCGCCTTTGCGCCTGCGAATGAGGATCACGTCACTTGCTCCGCGAAGAGGGTCATGGTCGAGCTCACCATGTCGTTGCCGATCCGATAATCGACGACGATAAGCTCGTAGGCTCCGCCGACCGTGAGGCCGGTGAGGGTGATCGCCCCGGTCGAAAGAGTGCCGGTGCTCTGCCTGTGAGGTTCGAAGGTCTCCTCCGAATCAGATCCCGTCACGGCCGACCCGACGACATCGACGACCGTTCCGCTTGTAGGCCGGATCATGATCTTCGCCTGGACGCGGCCGCCGCCGCCCAGGGCGCATTTGTACGTGCCGGTGAGGCTGACCTTCAGCTTGCCGGTGCCGCTGGCATTGATCGCAAGGGGAACGCCGTGCTGGGCGTAGCTCGGCCAGGTTATCGGGCCCGACGCGCCGCCGGCGGCCGAGCTTGAGCCGCCGCTCCCGGCGGGAACGACGAGAAAGGTGATCCGCTTGCGCACCGTCTGCCCCGCGGCCGCGACGTCATAGTCGATATAGCCTTCGCCGACCGGGTTGTTGCCCTGGACGTCAGTGCCGACGACGGCGGCGGTGCAATTCCCGGCGCCGACGATCGTGACGCCGGTGATCGGGACGACGACGCCGGCCTGAGTGGCGGTATTGGCGGTGGCGAAGGGGAGTTGATCGGCGTTCGGGACGCCGCCGGCATTGGCGGCGATCGTGTGCGCCGGCGGGCGCGCCTCGACGGCGATCGGAGAGACGCCGTTGGCGCCGTTGTTCCCGTTCGTGCCCGGCGTACCCGGAGTGCCCGGCGTGCCTGCCGCGCCATCCTGCGCCTTCACGATCGAGAGGAGGTCGCTGATATTGTCGGGCCCGCCAGACGTGGCCGTGACGACGAGGCGCTGCCATCCTGCCGGAAGCTGGCCCGACTGCAGGTAGACGATCGTCTGATTGGTCGCCGCGGTCGTACCGCCGGCGGTAGTGCGCAGCGCGACCGCGCCGAGCCCGGCGCCGGCAGCGTCATAGGCGGTCGCGGACCAGGTGAGCGCACCGGCGTTGTTCTGGCGATTGGCAGTGAGGGTGACGACCTGGGCCGCCGGGGCAAGCGCGCCGGCACCGTTGTAGGTGACGTGCTGAAAATCGGAGGCGAGATAGATAGTCTTGGCCGACGCGCCATCGGCCCCGTTGGTGCCCGGGGTGCCGTTGCTGCCGGCGGCGCCGTCCTGCACCTTCACGATCGAGGCCTGGTCGCTGACGTTGTCCGGCGCGGCCGACGTCGCCGTGACGATCACGCTCGCCGTCCCCGCCGGAAGCTGCCCCGACTGAAGATAAACGGTGTTCTGGGTTGTCGCGGCGATCGTGCCGCCCGCGGTGGTGCGCAACGTCACCGCCCCCAGGTTGGCCCCGGCGCCATTGTAGGCGACGGCAGACCAGCTCAGCGCGCCGACGTTGTTCTGGCGATTGGCGGTGAGGCTGATTACCTGCGTCGCCGGGTTGAGGGCGCCCGCACTGTTATAGGTGAATTGCTGGCGATCGGAGGTGAGGTAGAGGGTCTTCGCGGGAGCCCCGGGGGCGCCGTCAATGCCGTTGGTGCCGTTGGTGCCGGCTGTGCCGGCGATGCCATCCTGAACCTTCACGACGCTAAGGAGGTCGCTGATATTGTCCGGTGCGCCCGACGTCGCGATGACGATCACGCTCGCCGTCCCCGCCGGGAGCTGGCCCGACTGCAGATAGACAATACCCTGACTCGTGGCGGCGATCGTTCCGCCGGCGGTGGTGCGCAGCGTCACGCCGCCGAGATTACCTCCGGCGGCGTTGTAGGCGATCGCGGCCCAGCTCAGGGCGCCGGCATTGTTCTGGCGATTGGCGGTGAGGGTGACCACTTGGCCCGCCGGCGCCAGCGCGCCGGCGCTGTCGTAGGTGAATTGCTGGCGATCGGAGGTGAGGTAGAGCGTCTTCGCCGAGGCGCCGGGGGTGCCGGGGGTGCCGTTCTCGCCATCCGCCCCGTCGACGCCGTCCTGGGTAACGACGATCGAGACGAGGTCGCTCAAATTGTCCGGGGCGCTGCTCGACGCCGCGACGATTAGCGTCTTCGTACCTGGGGGGAGCATACCCGACTGAAGGTAGACGGTCGTCTGGTTGGTGGCGGCGACGGTGCCTGTTTTCGTGGTGCGCAGGGTGGTCGCGCTAAGCACGTTCCCGTTCAGGTCATAGGCCGTCGCGGTCCACGACAGCGCGCCGGTGTTGTTCTGGCGGTAAGCGTCGAGCTTGATCGCCTGAGTCGCCGGCGTCAGCCCGTAGGCATTGCCGGTGAACTGCTGCCGATCGGCGGTGACATAGAGCGTCTTCGCGGCAGCGCCGGCAGGGCCGGGCCCTCCGGTATTGCCGGGAATGCCTTGCGGTCCCTGAATTCCGGGATTGCCTTGGGGGCCGGCGATTCCCTGCAGGCCTGGCGGGCCTTCCTGTCCCTCGGGGCCTTCCGGCCCGATCGGCCCTTCCTCCCCCGGCGGGCCCTCGGGACCGACGCCGGCGGGGCCTTCCGGTCCCTCGGGCCCGGCGTCGCCGCGCAGCGCCTCGAGGAATTCGGCTTGGCTTTTGCCGGCATTGCCCGGTTGCGCGAGCCACGTCCCGTAGGCGCTGGCGCCGCCAGCGAGCTCGGCCTCGATCGGCGCGCGCGCGGCGGCTGACACGGCGCCGATCGTCGTTCCCTTCGTCTGGCCGCCCTGGACGATCGGGATCGCCTCGTCGCCGGCGAGCGCGCCAGCGGGATTGTCATCGTGAAGGTGGCTGATCTTCATGCGTCGGCGCTCCAGTGGGAATCGTCCCCCGGATCGAAGCCGGCGAGCTCGTCGGCCGACATTGCGGAGATCCGCGCCTCGACCTGATCGCTTGCACCGCGGATGTTGCCGATCGCTCGCTGGCGCTCGAGGGCCCGCTGAGCCTCGCGCGAGCCCGCGTCTCCGTAATAAGCTGCTTCGGCGATCGCCGCCGCGTCATTGAGCTGTCGCCAATAGGGCGCGATCGCGAGGATTCGCGCGCGGGCTTGGCGCTTCACGGCGCCGACCGCCGCGCTGCGCGCCGCCGCGAGCGTCACCTTAGGGAAGCGCGCGATCGGCGCCCCGTTCGATCCGGCGCCGATCTCGGCGCCGGCGGCCTGGTCCTCGAGGAGCCGGGCATGACGCGCCGCCGAGATCCGCACGACGTCCGCCGGCATTGCCTCGCCGTGGAGCTCGGCCGTGTAGAAACCGCCCGTCGAGGGGCTGAAAAATACGGTGCTCATTTGCCGATCGCTCGCCAGAAGTAGGAGGCGGCCGCGCGATCGCCCCGGAAGCTGATTGTGAAGCCGGCGGGGGTCCAGGAGCTGACCCAGATATCCTCGTCGGATTCGTCGCCGTTGTTGGTGTTGCCGAGCGCCTGCAGGGTGACGCCGTCGCACTGCACGGGGAAGGAGACGTTGAAGCTCTTGGACGTCGGCGCCGGCGTCGCGCTGCCGCTGGCGGGACAGAAGACGGTTCCCCATTGCTCAATCGTTCCGCCGGCGCGGCGCTCAGTGTTCGGGCCCAAGCTGGTCGCGGCCGCCGCGAGCGCCGCAGGCGTCGTCGCCTTTTCGTCGTCGGTTCCGGCGACGACGTCGGCCGAGCTCGCCTTCGGGACGGTGATCGTGCGATCGGCGCCCAGATTGCCGCCGCCCTGGGCGAGGCCGGCGGTGAGGATCTGACGCGCCGCCGGCGTCGAGGCCGCGATCAAGGCGAGGATCAGGGCGAGGGAATCGGGCGCGAGCGCCTTGTCGCCGATGAGGCCGGCGAGCGCCTCCTCGGGCGAGGCCTTGGGGACGTCGATCGTGCGGTTGCCGGCGAAGTTACCGCCGCCGGCGGCGAGCCCGGTGGCGCTGATCGTGCGCGACGTCGGCGGCGCGCCGACGTCGCCGGCAGTCAGGATGACGTCGCCAATCTGCCCGTTGACGGATCGCACCGGCGCGCCGGGGGAGAGGAATTCAAGCCAGTTGGCGAGGGTCGACGCCGGCAGCGCGGCGAGCTGGTAGGTGACTTCCTCGTCGGTGCGCCGCGCGAAGTCGCCCACGGTTGCCGCGAGGGCGAGCATTTCCGCTTCGCTGTCGACGGTGAAGGTGTCGATCGAGCTGACAGGCGGGAGGTAGACCGGCGGAATCTTCCCGTCGGCGCCGAGCGGGGCAACGCCGTTGATCGCGCCCTTCTCGGTGAGTTTGATGTAGACGCCGGCGAGCGCCGCCGGCGTGACGATCTTCTCGGCGTCGGCGCCGGCGGCGACCTCGGCGGCCGAGGCGAGGAATGCGACGCCCTTCGTCGTCGACGTCGCCGGCGGATAGAGGAAATTCGTGTCGCCGAACTCGATCAGCTCGGCGACGTCCTGGGCGAAGGTGATATCGGCCGCGAGGAGGAAGGTCGAAACGCTCGCCTTCTGGAATATCGGGTCCGCCTGGCCGTAGACAGCGAAAAGCTGGCCGCCCTCGAGGTAGAGGCCGAAGCCGCGCACCGTGTAGAGATCCGTCGAATCGTCGCGCGCGACCATGTGCAGGACGCGATCGCTCGCCGCCATGCCGGCGATAGTGTCGAGCCGAGTGAACTCGCCGGGCAACTCCTCGAGCGTCGTCGCCGCAGCGAAGTCCTCGGCCGTCAGGCCAATCTCGACGATCCGAACGGCGTTGGTGATGCCCTCCTCGGCGTCGAGCAAGGCGGCGAGGCCGCCTTCGGTGATATAGATCGGAAGGCCGGTCATGCGTCAGAGCTCCAGGAGATCGCCGGATTCGGCCTGCAGCGGCTCGCCGTCCTCGGTGGTGAGGAAGCTCCCCTCCTCGACGACGGCCGCCAGATCGAGGCGGGCGAAGCCGGCGGTGCGACCGGCGCCAACGACGGAAAGGCCGGCGGCCGCGGTGATCGACTGGATGAACTCGAGGTGAGAGCGCAGCGGCTTCACGCGCGAGATCTCGCGCACGAGCCGCTCAGCGAATGCCGCCGTCGATCGATCGCCGCCGCCGGCGAGCAACGGGAGTGTCACCTGGAAGCGGTGGGGGTCGAGCCGCGGCTCCGCTTCGAACCATTCGACCAGCTCGAGGAGCGGATCGAAGCGGCCGAGGACGGCGTCGATCGTCGCTGGCGTCCCCTTCCGGCGCTGGATCTCGATCGCGCGCGCCGTCTCCTCGCGCTTGCGCGCTTCGGACCAGGCCGAATCCCAGGTGTCGATCGACAGGCCCCACGCCAGCCAGGGCAGGAGATCGGCGGCGCACATTGCCGGATTCCACAGATCGGGGAGCGGGATCGGGACGCCGGAGACGCGCGCGGCCGCGGCCTCGAGGCCGCGCTCGAGCGGCCGCGCGTTGGGAGGGAGGAGCGTCTCCGTCATGCTCAGTCGCCCACCCCGCCGGCGGTGAGCTCGATCCCGGTGCACCAGGGCGCCTGAGTGGCGCCGAGCACCAGATTGTCGGCGGGCGAGACCAGATTGACCCGTTGCACCCCTTCGACGTGGAGGGAGGCGTAGAGGCCCGATATCGTGATATCGCGGCCGAGCCGCTGCGCGCTGTCGCGATAGGCCTCGACGCTGGCCTGGGCGACGTCGAGCACGACGGAAAGATCGGGCCCGTCGTAGACGAAGAGCTGGGCCTCGATCGCATATTCGACGATCTCGGCCGACGCGACGGTGACGAGATCGGTGAGCGGCCGAACGCTACGCCCATTGACGACGGCCGCGACGGTCTCGAGCAGCTCGGCGCCGGCGGCGCCGTTGCCCGATCGCGAAAGGACGCTGACGAGGACCTGGCCCGGCTCGGGGCTGGTCGCGCTGGCGTCCAGCACTTCGGCGTCGGCCGAGCGGGCGTGGAAGACGTATGCGAGCTCGGGCCCGGCGACGGAATAGCTTTCGGGCGCGAGCACGACGCGGCCGCGCAGCGCGTCGTCGTCCTCGAGCTGCTCGGCGATGCCATGCTCGGGATCGGCCTCGACGAGCACGAGGCGCGTCACCCCGAAGATCGCGGCCAAATGATCGAGATCCGCGCCGCGCGCGAAGGCGAGCATGACGGAGAGTGCGCGATCGTTGAATTGCTGGCGAAGCAATGTCTCGCGGTATGCGAAGACCTGGAGCATCTTGACCGCCGGCTCCGATTCAACCGTGGCGTCGAAGTCGGGCAGGATCTCGCGCAGCCGAGCGAGGCCGTCGGCGTAAATCTCCTCGAAAGAGATCTTCTCGACGACAGCGGGCGGCGGCAGCCGCGAGAGGTCGACGGCGGTTGAGGCGGCAGATCCGGACACGATCGCCATGTCGCCGCCCGATGCGCGCCGCCGCCAGCGAGGCCTGTTGTAACCGGCGCCTATACAACAGGCGGCGCGCAGCTTGCGAATATACGCTAGGCGACTATGCGGAGGTCATGGAGACAGAAGTTTTCAAACCCGGCGACGTCGTGCGGCTGAAGTGCGGCGGGCCGACCATGGTCATCGCACCTCCGGCGGGCGTGGTGGGCAGTCAGGATTCGGTCTACTGCCTCTGGCATAGCAGCGAAGGCGTCCTTCAAGGGCAGGCCTTCAGCCCGGTCGTTCTTCGACGGTCTACGCCCTCGAGCTAGCCGCGAAGATGGGCGTCAACTAGCTCGAGCACCTTTAGCCGATCTTCGGGCCCGAAACCGAGGACGCGCCGCATCGGGTATTGAGCGACGGGCGAGCTGGGGTCGCGGGTGACCGTGTCCTCAAGACCCTCCTGGTGAACCGTCATGATCCGGGCCATCGCCCCGACGAAGCCAACCCGCGATTCGCTCGCCGTGGCCTGGACGCGAAGATGCTGCCGAGCGCGGGCGCGCAGAAACATCTTCCCTTGCTTACGCCGCAGCGCCCCACCGCCGGCCTTCGATCGCAGCCGGCGGGCCCGCTTGCGCGGAGTGAAGGCGGTGCCCTCCGGGTCGACGTTCTCCCCGATCCGCTGGGCGTTGGCCTTCTGCAGCTCGCCGGCGATCTTTCGGCCGAGCTTGGTGCGCTCCGCCGGCTTCAGGCGGCCCACGAAGTCGACGAGGTAGTCGTCGAGGGCCTCAAGGCCGTCGGCCATCATTCATCGCCGGCATCGAGGATAAGCGTGTCGCCGAAATATATCTGCGTCAGCGGCGGCCGCGGCGGCGTCAGGCCGCCGATCGGCTCGCCCAGCAGTAGATCGTCGAGAGAGGGCTCGGGCTCGTGCACCGCGTCGAAGCCGCCGGCGTCGCGCGGAATTACGCGCACCGTCTCGCTCAGCTCCAGCTCGAAAAGCAGATCGACCGTCTTCGTGTCGATTACCTCCACTTCGAAGGGCACGGCCTGATCGCCCCTGTCGTGATTGAGGAGGAGATCGGGCTGGTGCTCGCGAAGCCAGTTCACGATCGCGATCGCGATCGCGTCCTCGCTCCCGGTGAAGTCGATGATCAGGACATTGAGCCGATAGCGATATTCGAAGCCTAGCGGCCCGCCGAGCCGCCCCGCGATCCGGCCCTTGTCGCTCCAGATCCTGAGTAGCGCCGGATCGCGCTTTAGCTCCGGGACCGCCCCGGTGAGGACGTTGCGAAGGCTGGCGGGCTTCAGCATCGGCGGATCACCGAGCCGGCGCCGCCCTCGCGGCCTCGAGTTCGCGATCGCAGCGGCGCGCGGAGCGACGGTTGGCCATGCACGCGGAAAAATTGTGCACCCAGGAGAGGCGGCGATTCGCCTCGGCGAGCGCACCGTCATAGCCGCGCAGGACCTGGGCGGCGTCGGCATCGGTGTAGCAAAGGCGTGTCGGATCGAACGCGCAGGTAGCGGACGCTTGGGGAATGGAGGGCCCGGGAACCTGCTCAGTCCGCTCCGGCGGAATCGTTACCGCTCGCGTCGGGCGGATCGACGTCGCCAATCCGCAGGCTGTCAAGGACAGCAGCAGTGGCAGGGCCGACAGGCTGAGCGCTCTGCTCGGGATATTCGGTGACCGCATTATTGATTTCCCTTTCGAGATGTTCGGAGCGGGCGCGGTTGCGCTGCTCGATGCGGACGTCTTCCGCGTTGGCGGCGCGCTCGGAAGTGAGCTCGCGCCTGGTGACCTCGGCCGTGACGCCGTTCTCGTAGTTTTGGATGACGCCGCGGTCGTGAAAGTAGAACCACAGCTTGACGCCGCCGAAGATCGCGCCGGCGGTAAGAGGGATCGCGATGGCGACGAGGATGCGCATCGCGATCTTGGGGGCGACGTCGCTGGCAACACCGCGGGCGACCAGCTTCGCGACGAGCCAGGCGATCATTGCCCGGGCATCCTGCGCACGAGGACGGCGATCACGCCGGCGGCGATCGCCACATAGCTAAAGGGCTCGGCCAGCTCCTTCGCCCCGATGACGGCGCCGACGACGCCGGTCCAAGTGGACGGCTCCCGGCCTCGGGCGATCAGCCATTGGCCGAACTCGCGCGCCTCGCCGACAAGGTGGCGGAGATAGGCGATCGGGCGGATCATCGGCCTGCTCCCGAGCATTTGCGTCGGTCGACGTTGCCGACGCGGTGGGCGATCCAGCCTCGGTAGAAGACGCGCAGCCGGGGATTGACCCTAACGAGGCGACCGTATTCATCGCGCTGCCGGGCATCGAGGCTGCTCAGCATCGCGACGCAAAGCCGCATAGCGCCGAGCCGCGCCTGGCACGATGCGAACGCGGCCACCGTGCCGGTGGCAACCCGCCCGTCGACGGGAATTCGCGTGCCGCAAAGACCGTTGATCGATTGCTGGAGCCACCGCGACGGCCGCTGCGCCCCCATGTTGACGGCCGTGTCGAAAAGCTCCTCGGCGACCGCCGCGTCGAGCTCGATCAGTGGAGCGTAGCCCGGCGCCACCAGATATTGCCGATAGTAGATGCTCTGCGCGACTTCGCGAGGAAGCTGGCGCATCGGCCCGGTATAACCGTTCTGGACCGCAACTCGCTTGGTGATCCCCATATTGGTCTCGCCGCCGGGGTCCGCTTTGTGGTTGACGTAGCCGCCCTCGACCGCGAGCACGCCCACGATCATGGCTAGGGCGGCGGCGCCGATCGACTTTCCGCCGACGCGCCTTCCGGCGGGCTGCGGCGCGGGACCACTCCTGTTCGTCATTGGTCTTCCTTCTCAGTCTCGAGGGGCATGTCGGCCGCGCCGGGGCGGTCGTCCCTGTGCGGCTCGTTGTCGTTGGCGGGCGTGGGAAGCCGATCGGCGCCGGCGAGGATCATTCCGATTCCTCCCTGCGGCGCCGCAGCCAGGCGCGGGCAATGTCGGGCAGCTCGGCGACGACGGCGATCGCGCGCTCGCGGAAGCGGGGGAGGGCGTCGTAGGCGATCAGGCCGGCGGTGAAACCGATCGCCTGCCCCATGAAGTCGCCGACATCGAAGATCGCTTCGAAGGCGAGGCGGACGTACCAGGAGACGCAGATCCCGATGGCAATCTGAATCAGCCGTTGCGTCCAGCTCAGCCCCCCCTTCAGCGCGACGGCCACCGTCGCGCCGATCGCCGAAGGCGCCAGCGCGGCCGCGAGGTTCTTGATCGCGGCGAGGATCTCGGCGGGGATAGTCGGGTGGTCCATTTTCAGTCCCAAAGTTGAATCAGGGGTTGATCGGCCGCCGGCGCGGCCGCGATCGCGGGCAGGAAGACGGACGTCCCTTCGGGTAGGAATGCGCCGAGCTCGGCGAGGCCTCGGTTAGCGGCGAGCACGGGCTCGATGGCGACGGTGCCGATCGAGCGCCAAAGGAGCGCGTCGAGCGGCTCGCCGGCGTGGGCGGCCACGGTGAGGCCGGCGGCCACTAGATCAGCTCCACGCTGGTCCTGGGGACGCCCAGGATGTCGCGGATCGCATGAATGCCGTTGCGGCGGTGTTCGTCGGCCGAGAGACTTCGCTCGTCGTTCCGTTTCTCGCCGTCCTTCGTCGCGCTGATATCGCTATGCGTCTCTGCCAGATCGGCGGCGGCATGGGCGAAGACCGCGCGGCGGTAGAGGATCACGAGCTCGGGCTCGAAATCGACCTCGTCGCACGCGACGCCGTCGAGCGCGGGGAATCCTGCCGCTATCTTCTCGATCGCCCAAGCCCTCAGTTCACGCCTGACAGTGAGGATGCCACCGCGCAGAGCGTCTCGGGCGCGCGGATCGGTGACGATCGCGCCGAGCCGCATCGAATCGCGGAAGCCGGACAGGCTGACAGGCGGGAAGAATCCCCCGCCGTCGACCATGTCCGCATCCTGCTCGGGAGGGCCTTCATCTTCGGACGCAACGAAACCGGACACAGGCGACGACTTCCCTTCGAAATTTACGGGGGGTGGGGGAGCCGATCAGAGGCGTAGGCAAAGGGAAAACCCCGCCTCGATCTTCTCCCGCCCCCCGAGCGCCGCGGGGCGAGCTATGGTGCCGGGTGTCCCCCACCGGCGGAATTCGTCGGCGGTTAGGCGCCGCCCTCGTCGCCGGCGGCGAGCTTGATCCGCTCGCGCTCGAGGCGCTCGACCTGTTTCTTGACGCCGGCCTTCGGATCGAGCTCGAGCGCCCGCCGTAGGCGGCTAATCGCGCCTTCGGTCGCGGCCCGCTTCGCGCCGGCGGGTCCATCGGCGCCGGCCTCGATCGCATCGGCCGCGCGCGCGAGCTCAAGACCGATCGCCTTCGCCAGCTTCGCGCGGACCTGGTCCGGCATATCCTCGCCGGCGGTGAGATCGTCGGCCTCGAGGAGCACGGCGAGATCGAAGGCATCGCCGGCCCCGAGCGTCTTCAGCGCGTTCTCGGCGATTTGCTCGGCGACGACGCAGCCCGCCGTCCGCTCGAAACGGGACGGCAGTTCCACTTTCCACCGCAGCACATAGGCGGCCAGATCGAGGGCGAGGCGGTAATCCTCGACGTCGATCGCCCAAATCATGATCTGGGCCACAACGTCATCCTGGGCGCCGGTGGCGCCCTCGGCCGCGACCGCGTCGAGCACGCCGGCGCACCACGCGTAATAGTTGGGGATGAGATCGCACTTCAGCCCGATCTTCCCTTCCGTGGACTGGATCTCGCGCAGCTTCGCGAGATCCTGCCCCAACTGGGCGCGCATGAGCTCATAAGCCGTTGCTTCGGGGCCTTCGGGCCCGCGCTGCTCCGGCGCCAGCGCGGCGGCGGCCGCGCTGGCGGTGGCGAGGCAGCGATCGCGGTGGCGACGTGCAAGGCTCATCTTTCTCATCCCTCTCGGTTCCTATCGCTCAGGGCTTACGGGGCGACCGCGCGGGCGGGGGCCGGGCCCATGACGATATTCTCGACGAGGGCGGAGCGGCCGTAATCCTCGACGACATAGGCCTCGTTCACGCTCTGATAGTCCTCGATCTGATCCAGCGCCGGCTCGTCCTTGATCTGGCGCCGGCGGGTGCCTTCCTGAGCGTAGATCGAGAGGTTATCGAGGCTGGTGATCAGGAGCGCGTTGGCCGGGAAGAACGGCACGGCGACAGCCTTCTTGCCGCCGATCTTCTTGGCCGATTCGAGGATGCGATCGCGCGCCTCGATCTCGGTCGCGGTGTTGGCCGCCGAGTTGATGATCGGGAAATATTTGTCCTCCTGGAGGTCGCGGCCCAGGATCACGACGAGATCGGTGTCGTCACGATGCCACTCGTCGAGCAGCTCGGTCGCGTCCTTCACCAGCGCGTCGAGATTGACGTAATCGGCCTCGGCCGTGGTGGCGTTGGTGCCGTCGTAGAGCTCTCCGACGTCGGCGACGTAGATCGCCTTCAGCGCGGCGCGATTGGTGCCGTTGGAATAGACGGTGAGATCGCCGTCGTTGAGGACGCGCGCCGGCGCGAAGGCGCGGATCTTGAACAGCCAGCCCTTGTTGACGTCCTGCAGAAGCGGATAGGCGACGCGATCGGTCTGCACGGCGACGTCGACACCGTTCCATCCGATCATGATCCGGTCGCGGCCCTGCTGCTTGAGGATCACCGTCGTCAGGAGATTCTGGAATTCGGGCTTATGGCGCCAGGCGTCGAGCTTCGAATATTTGATCGCCGTGTCGAAGTCGGTCTTCTCGCAGCGGTAGCGGCCCTCGTCCGACGTGTCGGTGGGATCGGTGGGAGTGCGGCGGTTGCCGGCGGCGGTGTTGGTGCGGCCCGCGATCGTACGGGTGACGTTCACGCCGACCTTGTCGCCTTCCTGCTGCACGACGAGCTCGAAATTGATCCTCGACAGGAAGTCGCTCTCGACCTGCAGCTTCTCCTCGAGCGTCTGCTCGACGGCGGGCGCGATCGTGAACTTGGTCGCCGTGACGTCGGTGTCGGAGACCTCGTTGATCTCGGCGATGCGCTCGACATAGTTGTTGAAGAGCAGGCGGGTTGCTTTGAGCATCTTAGTCTGTGTCCTTGCGGCCTAGCGGGAAGAAAAAGCGGGTTGGTCCCCTGAAGATCAGCAGTCGGTGAGTGCGAAGTTCTTTCCGCCCGTGGCCGGCGGCCGACGACTGGTGCCGCCGTCCGTCGTCTCGACCGTCGTGGCGAGCGCGTCGTGATCGGAGCGGAGCTTGGTCAAAGACGCCTTCAGCTCCGCGTGTCCGGCGCCCATCGCGGCATTGAGCTTTTCGAAGCCCTGGCCGATCGATGCCTGCAGCGCCGCGAAGTCGCCGGTCTCGCCCCCGGGTGCGACAACCGGCGGGGTCGCCGGCGCCGGCGCGGCGGGCTTGAACTGGCTGAAGAACTCCGTCGCTGCCGCCACCGCGGCCGCGAAGCCGGTCTTCTCCTCGGCTGATGCCTCCTCGAAACCGAAGTCGATCGCCTCGTCGACCGCGCTGAAGAAGTTGCCCTTATCGATCTTGCGCGACGCGAACGGGTTCTTTTCGCCCTGGGCCGCCGCGAAGGTGAGGATCTCGGTGCCGAGCGAAGCCGGGCTGTCGGTGACGGCGAGGCCCTGCAGATAGGCCTTGCCGCTGTCAGCGAAGCTGGGGTTGATCTCGATCGAGGGAAAGAGCTTCTGGCCCTTGGCGTTGGTGGAGACGAGGTTGTCGAGCGCGTCGACCTGGCCGTAGAGCGCCAGGCGCTTTTCCGTCTTGCCGGCGATGTTGAGGTTGATCTCGCGCGCCTCGACGGCGACGACGTCGCCCTGGGCGTTGAAGGGCGGTTCGGGCGAGATCCCGCGCAAATGCTCGATATTGACGCGGGCCTGATAGGTGGCCGGATCATAGGTCTCGGCCATTTCCTGGATCAGCTTGCGATCGATCGTGCGCCCGTCACAGGTCGCGCCTTCGACGGCGAGGCGGAAGAACTTCGATCGTTTTGCCATTTGGGCTGAGCTCCGGTCCAAAAAATCTCGGTGGCGACGCGCCGGGACAGGGGAAAACCCGACGCGCCGCCGAAGCCCGGAATGGAAGGAAAGAACGGCCTCGGCTCAAGCCGGGCCTGTTGTAACCGGCGCCTATACAACAGCGGGCGAGCGCCCGCCGGCGGCCGACGCGGTTAGCGTTCGGTCCCATGCTCCTAGCCCCGATCGAGAGGCCTGAATTCGCAGATGTGCGCCGCGAGGCGCGCAGCCTCTATTGGCGCGGGTGGGGCGTGACGCAGATCGTCGACGAGCTCAACCGCATCGGCGAGACGATCGAGGGGTGGAAGGCCCTGAAGCGGTCGACCGTCGAAAGCTGGAAGCAGCGCGAGAAGTGGGAAGAGGCGCCTTCGATCCGGCGAGCAGAGGAATCGGTGATCGCCCGATTCCAGCAGCTCGTCGCCAAGGATCAAAAGACCGGCGGCGACTTCAAGGAGATCGACCTACTCGGCCGACAGATCGAGCGTCTCGAGCGATGCCGCCGTTACCGCGACTCAGGTAACGAGGCCGATCTCAACCCCAACGTCGCCAATCGAAATTCCGGCCCGAAAAAGAAGCCCCGACCCAACCAGCTCCTGCCGGAGCACGTCGAGCAGCTGCGCGAGGCCTTCGAAGAAGAGTGTTTCGAATATCAACTGACGTGGTGGCGCGCCCGCAACCAGCGGACGCGATTCATCCTCAAGAGCCGCCAGATCGGCGCGACCTGGTACTTCGCGCGCGAGGCGCTGATCGACGCGCTCGAAACCGGCCGAAACCAGATATTCCTTTCCGCCTCGAGGCGACAGGCCGAGATCTTCCGCCGCTACATCATCGAGTTCGTCTTCCGCGTGACGGGCGTACAGCTCAAGGGCGAGCACCTGATGATCGACCGCGGCGACGACGAGGAATCAGGCCAGCCGCTTGAGCGGCCGACGATCTTCTTCCTCGGCGCCAACTATCGCACCGCCCAGGGCGAGCACGGGAATTTCTACTACGACGAGTGCTTCTGGGCCCAAGACTTCGACACGACTGACGACGTTGCGAGCGGCATGGCTTCACAGAAGCGGTATCGGGAAACCTACTTCTCGACGCCGTCGACGGTCGCGCATCAGGCCTACAAGAAATGGTCCGGCGAGAAATTCAACGAGGGCCGGCCGAAGAAGGATTGGACGAAGATCGATACCTACGCGCCGGAGCTGCAGGCCGGCGCGGTAGGCGAAGACGCAATCTGGCGCCATGTGGTGACGATCGAGGACGCGGCCGCGGGCGGCTGCGATCTGTTCGATATCGACGAGCTCCGCCGGCGCAAGGCCCCGGACGTCTTCGACAACCTCTATATGTGTCGCTTCGTCGACGACAGCCAATCGGCCTTCCCCTTGGCAATGATGTCGCCGTGCAGGGTCGACAGCTACGACAAATGGCGCGACTTCGACGGGCTGCAGCTCCGGCCGTACGGGCGAGGCGACGTGGCGATCGGCTACGATCCTCAGGAATCGGCCGACGGTGACGACGCCGCTTTGGCGGTGATCGCGCTGCCGACGAAGAAGGGCGGCAAATTCCGCGTTCTCGAGAAATTCCGGCTCAAGGGCGACTTCGAAGCCCAGGCCGGTGCGATCTTCCGGCAAATGGGGCGCTACAGCGTCGTCGACATCGCGATCGACAAGACCGGCGTGGGCGCCGCCGTTTACCAGCTAGTCGTCAAGCGATTCCCCGCCGCGCGCGGGATCGACTATTCGGCGCCGCTCAAGGCGATGATGGTCTATAAGGCGCGCAGCGTCATCCAGGCGGGCCGCCTCGAGTATGACGCCGGCGACAAGGATATCACCGCCAGCTTCATGTCGATCCGGCCCGAGCTTACCAAGGCCGGCCGATCGATCACCTACGTCGCGAGCCGCGCCGGCGACACGGGCCACGCCGACGTCGCCTGGGCGATCATGCACGTCCTCTATAACGAGCCGCTCGACGGCGAGCTCAGCCATTCCTCGAGCACAGTGGAGATATTCTAGATGACCGACCAGACCAGCAACGCCGGCGCGCGCAGCGCCCGCGTCGAGGCCTTCACCTTTGGAGATCCGGAGCCGGTGCTCGATCGCCGCGATTTGCTAGGCTGCGTCGAGACCAGGCACAATAATCGGTGGTACGAGCCTCCGGTCTCGATGAACACGCTGGTCCGCGCCTTCGATATCCCGGGCCCGCACTCGAGCTGTATCCGGCTCAAGGTCAATCTGCTCGTCGCGCATTTCGAGGCATCGCGCTGGCTCGGCCTGGCCGACTTCAGGAAATGGGCGCTCGACTTCCTCGCCACCGGCAACGGCTATCTCGAGCAGCGCAACAATCTCGCCAGCCGGCCGCTGCGCCTCGCCCATAGCCTGTCGCGGTACACTCGACGCGGCCTGATCGAGGGTCGCTACTTCTTCACGCCGGGGTGGCGCCAAGAATACGAATTCGAGCCCGATCGGATATTCCACCTGATCCAGGAACACCCGACGCAGGAGCTCTACGGCGTTCCCGAATTCCTGGGCGCCCTGCAGGCGGGGTTGCTCGGCGAGGCAGCGACCCTCTTTCGTCGCCGCTACTATCTCAACGGCAGCCATGCCGGCTTCGTCTTTTACATGTCGGAAGAGAGCGTCACCAACGAGGACGTCGATTCGATCCGAAAGGCGCTGAAGGAAGCGAAGGGCCCGGGCAACTTCCGCAACCTCTTCCTTCACGCGCCCAAGGGCAAGAAGGACGGAGTACAGATCATCCCGATCAGCGAGGTCGCGGCCAAGGACGAGTTCCTGAATATCAAGATCGTGTCGCGCGACGAGATGTTGGCGGCCCATCGGGTGCCGCCCCAACTGCTCGGGGTGGTGCCGGCCAACGCCGGCGGCTTCGGCGACGTCGCGAAGGCGGCCGACGTCTTTCTTCGCCTCGAGATCGTGCCGCTCGCTATCCGATTCCTCGAGCTCAACGATTGGCTGGGCTTGCCGGCCGTGCGCTTCCCCTACCTCGAGCAGCTCGCCAAGTCGCCGGCCCTGCTCGAGGCCGCGGCCTAGTCAGCGCCGGTCGCGCTCCTCGGCAACAGGTGCCAGCTCGGCCAGGCACCGCCATTTTCCTAGCAGCGCGAGGATCTCGCGCGCCGTTTCCCGGGCCCGGCGCCGGCGAGCGCGGGCTTCCGATGTGGCCTTCGCGCCCGAATAGAAGGCAGCATAGTCGACGACCGTGGCGATAGGATCGACCAATCCGGCGAGCTCGACCGGCGCGGCCGCGGCCCGGTCGTCGGCCCGAATCGCCGCGACCTGAAGCATGAGGCGCTGCAGTTCGTCCTGCAGAGTGTGAACGTAGGCGCGCACTGGCGGCGGCAGCGCGGCGATCGACTTCTCGTCGGCTCGCCAGCCGGCCACGCCGCCGTACCCCCTGAGTAGCTCGAACACGCGGCCGACGTCGGCCGCGCGCACCGTCATATACCCATTGTCAGTGGTGCGACGCATTGCCTCGCCCGCCTCCCGCTCGAGGCGGGCGACGAAGTCCTTCAGCGACTCGACAGGGGCGGCCATCGCCGCACATGGAACGAATGTAGAACGGAGCGCAAGGCGCCGGAGCTCGACCCCGAGCGCCGCGCTTGCCCCCGCGCCTCGCCTGCTCGCTTTTGGGGTCGCTATTGATGCAAATTGCCGCTTCCGCCCGCCTGGGGGCGGCGCCAGGCGGCAAGGCGATCGCCGGCCGAGCCCTAGGACCTCAGCGTCGCCGGCGCGCTTCTGGGGCGTTTACGGCGCCGATTCCGCGTGACGCGGATTGATGCACCTACGCGGCGATTCTCGACGGCTCCGTTGGCGGGGGATCGTCGTCGGCCGAAGGTTCCAGATCCAGCGGCGTGACGCCCTCGATCTGCAGGGGATTCATGCTGCAATTTACTAGCGTCATGATTGGATCGCACATCGATCGCGCGGCGACGAAGTAGGCGGTGCCTCGGCATTTCGAGATCTTGCACTGGCTGGTCCGGTCGATCAGGGAAAAGTCGCCACCCCGAACTCGTGCCGTCGCCGGCAAATCGACGTCGAAAAACGTCCTGCATTTGACGCAGCCGGCGCGGACGACTGCGCTCTGCGCAATCATCTTCTCTACTGTTCTGGCCCAGTGGGGCCATATCCTCTTTCTCCACGGCATGAGCGGAACGTAAGTCATGAAAGATGAATAGGAAATAGCCCTGTAGTCGTCTTCGTCTCGGTCGGCGGCGTTCGGTGTCACTGAGCTCGGCTTTTTCGTGCAGCCGGAAATCGCTGGCGCCCATTGGGAGCCCCCCGTCGGCGCAAGCCGGCGGGTTCGGCGGTCGCGTTCGATCCGCCGTTGGATGCCTGGTCGGCCTTGGGGGAAGTCGCCACCCGATCAAGCAACGCCGCGCGTAGCGCGTCCGCTTATATTTAGATCCTGAGGTGGGGACACTGGCTGTATTGAACACTCGCGCTCAGCCACCTTGTCGCCGAGGCGGGCCAAGGCCTCGGCCAGCTCGCCGCTGGGCGAGGATTGTCGACGTTCTCTCTGGGGCACCGCCGGGGCAGAGTTCGCCCGTCGTCGGCGCCGACGTTCGCATAGGTCGCGGAATCGCTGCAGGACGCGCCTGGTGAGCTTGGTGACGTCGAAGAAATAGGCGTTGGTGTCCTGCTCGCGCTGAGGGCCGGCGTTCCCAATGCGGTCTGTTGCGCGCGTCCGCCTGACCCAATCGAGGAAGCCATGCCGCCGCAGCCTTGCGAGCGCCTCGACGACGGTCTTCCGGGCAAAGCCCGTCACCTTCTCGATCCACGCGATTGGCGGATCGAGGCGCCCTGTCTTGAAGTCGAGCTTGTTGCCGAAGCATAGAGCCTCGAGCACGAGAACGCCGTAGGGCGTTATGGGCCCCCGGCTTCCGTCTCGGCGACCCCATGCATCGAATTCCTTGGCGCATTTGACCAGGTCCTCGAGCCACCCCAGCGCGACATTGGTCGAGCCGCCGGCGATCGGCCGAAACACCTTCGCCCTGGGATCGTCGACGTCGTAGCTGTTGCGTCTGACGCCTCGATCGGGGCCGCGCGTCTTCCCGGCCAGACCAAAGGCGGTGCGTTGAGTGATCGCGCGGATCTCGCGCTTGCTGGGCGCCGTCATGGCCGGCGCTCCTGATAATCGGATTGGCGAACGGGGCAGCTAGCGCGCCCGCGCGCAGAGAAGGCGAACGATTTCATTTCGGCCTCCGGTGCGGAAGTCGATGGATGCACGAAACCGCCGGCTGAAGACGGGTCCTCAGCCGCGCGGCTCGCAAGCGAACCTGCGCTGATGCGCAGGGGAAAAGGGGAGTGAGCTCGCCCCGCTAATCTGGATTAGGTTGGCCCACGCCCTGGGCGTGTTCCCCGCGCGGGGGGCCACGAGGCCCGAGGGCCTTCGTCCCGCGCGGGTGCCTCAAACCTTGATAGAGCGCCTCTGGCGATTACGTAGGTAGCAGTCCTCCGCTACCATCCCGTTCCTGAAGCGTTCAGAACGAACACGGCAAAGGGCCAACGCATGATCGCGACGACCGGATATCTGATCGCCTCCGCGCTCGCCTCGGCCGCGCCGGCGCAGCCGGCCGCGCCGGGCTTTTCGGGGCTGTGGACTCGCTGGTCCGGGGTCAACGCCGAATCCCTTCAGGCCGAGACGACCCGCGCCGCCCCGGCTCAGGCCGAGGGCGTCTATCGCGCCGGAAGTCCGGAGCTGGGCGCCCGCGTCGGCGAGGAAGTGCGCGGCGGAAATTGCGCGGAAGGCGAGCGGCTCGCCCGCGCCGCCGGCGATTTTCCGCTGCTCGAAGCGGTGCGGACCCATTGCCGCGCAGGTGCGGTCCAGGCCGTTTCGCGCCGGTAGATTCACCCGGAGTCATCCCGGCGCAGGCCGGGACCCATGAACCGAAGCGTTTGTAAGGATGCAGCGAGTCTTTCATCTGTCTCTCAAACACCGTGTTCATGGGTCCCGGCCTTCGCCGGGATGACTCCATCCCTTTAAGCGATCCGCTCCAGATAGCCGCCCGACCAGAGCGTCTTGATCAGCTCGACGGGCTTCTCGCACTTGAGGTCCGCCGCCGTGAAGGGCGCGCCGGACAAAGCCACGTCGAGCGCGTCGCCGTCGTCGGCCTCGAACTGCGAATCGCCGCCCGGGCCGATCAGCACCAGCTTGCCTTCGTCGTCGGCCACGTTCCACGGCACGAAGCGGCGGCGGCGGAAGCGGTCGGTCTCGAGGCTGCCGGTGCCGGCGGTGGCGATCACCCCCGACACGTTGGGGCGGCGGCCGCGGACGAAATTGTCGGCCAGCAGGTCGAACGCGCCATCCATGCTCGCATGGTCGGCGATCTCCTGCCTCAGCAGGTCGAAATGCGCGCGGGCCTCCTCCCGGTCGAACTCGCGCGAGGCGAAGCCGGGCGGAAGCGAACGGCGGAAGGCGGGCGAGGTCAGCGCCAGCTCCGAGATCGATTCGAGTGCGAGATCGGCCCAGGTCTTGGTGATCAGGCCGACCGTGATGTGAAGCGACGGTTCGTCGCCGACATTCTCGGCGTCGTGCATCATTCCGCGCGGCATGTAGACGCAGTCGCCCGGGTTCATCGTGAATTGCTGGGTGATCTCGCCGGGCTCATGCTGGCCGAGCTGGAACGCCTCGCCCCGGAACGGAGTCTCGACCGGCGTGCCGTACATCCGCCAGGCCTTGGCGCCCGAGACCTGCATCACGAACACATCGTGATTGTCGTAGTGGATCGGGAAGCCCTGGTTGCCCGAGGGCGTCAGGTAGATGTTGGTCTGGACGTGGCAGGAGAAGATCTCCTCCAGCGCGCGGCAGAACTCGCCGAGGCGGAAGATCGAATCGTGAAGCTGCGGAAGGATGATCGTCGAGCCGTTCAGATATTCCTCGGCGATGGTCACCCGGCCGACCCGGCCGTGGCCGTCGACATAATCGTCGCGCGAAATCCGGTTCTTGTGGTTGGTGAGGTCGACCATCCCTTCGCGAAGGTCCGCGCTGTTGAGGAATTCGTCGAGCATCTCAAGCGTCAGCAGGTCGGCGTAGCGGCGCGGTTCGTTCCGAATGTTGATCAGCGCCTCGCGCTCGTAGACGCGCTTCAGGAAATCCTCGGGCGTGGTCGGGGCGATGAGGAAGCCGAGCGCGTCCTCCTCCCAGCTCGGCGAGGGGCCCGCCGTATCGTTGTCGCCCGTCTTCAGTGCAGCGCCCGTCATTCCCATGCCTCCCCGGTGATGCGCCGACCTTATCGGCGGGCGGGGGGCGGCACAAGGAAGAGGGCGCTCACCGTGCGACACCTCGTCATTGCGAGCGTAGCGAAGCAATCCAGTCCGGACTCGGAGGCCGCTGGATTGCTTCGTCGCTACGCTCCTCGCAATGACGGCCAAACCCTACGACAACCGCTTTATGTCAGGCCTCCGCCTTCGCCGCCGGGATGACTCCGCGCTTGATCTGGTCGAGCTCGATCGATTCGAACAAAGCCTTGAAATTGCCCTCGCCGAAGCCCTCGTTGCCCTTGCGCTGGATGATCTCGAAGAAGATCGGGCCGATCATGTTCTCGGTGAAGATCTGAAGCAGCAGGCCCTCGCCCGTCTCGGGCGAGCCGTCGATCAGGATCCGCCGCTCGCGCATCGCCTTGACGTCGTGGGCGTGGCCGGGGATTCGCTGGTCGATCATGTCGTAATAGGTTTCGGGGCTGTCCTGGAAGCGGACGCCGTTGGCGCGGAGCATGTCCACCGTCTTGAAGATGTCGTCGGTGGCGAAGGCGAGGTGCTGGATTCCCTCGCCTTTATATTCCTTCAGATATTCGGCGATCTGGCTGTAATCGTCCTGGCTCTCGTTGAGCGGGATTCGGATCTTGTCGTCCGGTGCGGTCATCGCTCGGGAGAGGAGGCCCGTCTGCTGGCCCTCGATGTCGAAATAGCGGATCTCGCGGAAATTGAAGACCTTCTCGTAGAACGACGCCCAGTGGTTCATCCGGCCGCGATTGACGTTGTGGGTGAGGTGGTCGAGCGTGTGGAGGCCGGCGCCGGGGCCGCATATGGCGATCGTCTCGAACTCGCGCGCATAGAGCGCTTCGGCCGCGGGCCGGTCGACCAGATAGAGGTAGGAGCCGCCGATCCCTTCGATCACCGGCAGGTCGAGATCGCCCTTGGTGGCGGTGGCGCCGCGGCGGACGGCTTCGGCAAGGGCGGCCTCGGCATCCGCGACCCGGAAGGCCATCGCGCTGGCCGAGGGGCCGTGGGCCTTGCGGAATTCGTCGGCATGGCCTTCGTTTTCCATGTTGAGCAGGAAATGCACGTCGCCCTGGCAATAATGGCGGATCGCCTTCGCGCGGTGGTTGCCGATATGGGTGAAGCCGAGCCTGGTGAAGAGGCCGGCCAGCGCCTCGGGATCGGGGCTGGTGAATTCGACGAACTCGAAGCCGTCGAGGCCGATGGGATTGTCGCGCTGGGTCATGGGGCGGGCTCATATCAGGGCCATTGCGCGGGGGGAAGCGGGGCACTAACTCGCGTCAATGACCGCTACGCACTCCTCCCGAATGATCATCCTCGGCTCCGGCCCGGCCGGGCTCACCGCCGCCATCTACGCCGCGCGCGCCGGCATGGCGCCGATCGTCGTCCAGGGCATCCAGCCCGGCGGGCAGCTGACGATCACCACCGACGTCGAGAATTATCCCGGCTTCGCCGACGTGATCCAGGGCCCGTGGCTGATGGAGCAGATGCAGAAACAGGCCGAGCATGTCGGTGCCAAGATGGAGTGGGACCATATTTCCGCGGTCGACCTCTCGCAGCGGCCGTTCCGGCTCACCGGCGACAGCGGCGCGGTCTATTGCGGGGATACTTTGGTGATCGCCACCGGAGCGCAGGCGCGCTGGCTGAACCTTCCGAGCGAGGAGCAGCTGAAGGGCAAGGGAGTCTCGGCCTGCGCGACCTGCGACGGCTTCTTTTACCGCGGCAAGAAGGTGATCGTGATCGGCGGCGGCAACACCGCGGTCGAGGAAGCGCTCTACATGACCAACCACAGTCATGACGTCACCCTGATCCACCGCCGCGATTCGCTTCGCGCGGAGAAGATCCTGCAGGACCGGCTGTTCGCCCACCCGAGCATCAAGGTGATGTGGAACCGCGAGGTCGCCAGCTTCGTCGGCGGCGGCGAGCCGGAGGGGCTGGTGGCGGTCGAGCTGCGCGACACGGTGACGGGGGCGATCGAGCGGCTGGACACCGAAGGCGCGTTCGTCGCCATCGGCCATTCGCCCGCCACGGAGCTGTTCAAGGGCCATCTGACGCTCGACCGCGACGGCTATATCGAGGTCGAGACCGGCACGACGCGGACCAGCGTGCCCGGCGTGTTCGCCTGCGGCGACGTGATGGACAAGATCTACCGCCAGGCGGTCACCGCCGCCGGCACCGGCTGCATGGCCGCGCTCGACGCGGAGAAGTTCCTCGCCGAGATGGATTTCGAGGAGCACGCGCCGGCCGAGGCGCAGGTCGCCTGACGGCCGGAATCTGTTCGCGCGGAGACGCGGAGGCGCGGAGGGGCTGCCCAATCGGCCAAGCCGCGCATCATCCCGGACTTGGACTTCAAGCCGCGGCGTTGCCGCGGGCAGGGCCTCTCCGCGCCTCCGCGCCTCCGCGTGAACCTAGTCCGAGAGCGCGCGCAGCGCTCTCAGGGTAGCGGCAAGCAAGATGGCCTCGTCGCCCGGGCGGGCGAAGGTGTGGGAATCGGTCGGAATCGTCTCCCGGCCTTCGATCAGGCCACGGAACGCGTCGGCTTTCAACTCCTGGGCGGCGGCGATGGCCGTCGCGTCGCCTTCGGCGAGGAGAAGCCAGGTGCGCATGCCTCCATCCCGCAAGGCGGCGGCGGTTTCCCGGGCGAGGGGGGAGCCCATCTGCTTCGAGGAAATCCTGCCGAGGCCTTTGAGCAGCTTCCGCCAATCCACTGCGCCCGAAATGAGTTTCTTCCAGCCTTCGGCGCTGGCGAGCCGCTTGGCATAATGCGCGCGGACCGCCGCCGGGGCGGGCTCGCCCGCCTCCGTCTCGACCAGCCAGGGATTGACCAGGATCAGGCCGTCCAGCCCCGCCGCCTTGCTATGGAGCGCGAGCGCCGTGGCGCCGTCGCACAGGCCGAAGCCGACGATCCGCTCGAGCGCCGGGACCTCCTTGCGGAAGGCGGTAGCCGAGGCGGCGATGTCCGCCGCGCTGCCCTTGAAGCCGGGATCCTCCCCGGCGCTGTCCCCGACTCCGCGCCGATCGTAGCGGAAGCAGGAAAAACCGTGTTGGGAAAGCGCCTTGACGAGACGTTCGTACATTCGGTGCGAACCGATTCGGGTCTGACTTCCGCCGGTCGCCATCAGCACGCCGACGGCGCCTTCGGCAGCGTCCAGGCTGGCGGCGAGCGCGGCGCCCTCGCAGGAAAAGCTCAGGAGGCGGCGCACGAGCGGCTCCACTTGACGAGATCGGCGGCGAGCGCTTCGGCCAGGGCCGGCGAATTGCCGGGCTCGGAGCGCCGCCACAGCGCAGCCCCCTCGACCTTCGCGTCGGCCTCGGCCCGCTCGGTGGCCAGGCGGAGGGTGCGCAGCGGGGCCACCGTCGCGGGGGCCGCTGCTTCGAGCACTTCCTTGAGCGCATCGGAAGGCGCGTAGCCGGCCCATTCGACGCCGGCGATGCCCGATCGCACCATGTCCCGGGCGACCGCGGCGCCGTCGAGCGGGCTGAAGCGCCACCAGCCGCGCGCCTCGGCTGCGTCGTCGACCAGCGCGCCGCCGCGCAGGCTGGCGATCAGGGGTTTCTTCGCCTTGCCGGCGAGGTGGGCGGCGGCGGCGACGTCATGACGCCAATCGTCCCACGTCACGTCGCTCAGGTCGCGTTCGCTCTCCCCGGTGCCGGAGAGGTCGAGAAGCCAGCAGCAATGGCCCTTGCCGGCCGCGGCGCGCATCGTCGCCACGATCAGCGCCCGGGTGCGGTTCATCTCCTCGAACAGCGGGGGTACGAACAGGATGGCGGGCGCGTTCGGCCGGCCGATCCGCATCAGCCATTCCTCGCGATCCGAGCTTCGGAAGCGCTCGAAAGCGAGGGTAGCGGCGCTCACGCGAGCGTCTTGGCCCTGGCGAAGGTCAGCAAGGCGCCGAACGTCTCCATCATGTCCGCGTCGACCTCATGGTCCTCGATCAGGATTCCGAGGCGTTCCTCGAGCTCGGTGAGAAGGCCGGCGACGGCCATCGAATCGAATTCGGGGAGGGCGCCGAACAGGGCCGTTTCCTCGCGAAAGGCGGCGACGCGGGCGGGATCGAGGCCGAGCACGTCGGTGAGCACGGCGCGCAAAGTGTTCTCGACCTCGCGGGCGTCATCGGGTGCGGTGGCCATGCTCGTTCCGTCCGTGGTGGCGCTGAAAGGTTGGGGCCTAACGGCTGAAAAGGCGCCCGACAAGCGCCCGCGCGGCGCCCGGAAGGCCTCGGGGCCGCCGCCAATCATAGGCGTCGACCTGCCAGAGCACATGGCGCTCCTCCATCCAGTCCCGCTTGTAGGCGTCGTCGCCGGTGCCATAATCGATCAGGCGCACGCGGTCGGTGTCGATCGCCCGGCGGAACATCGCCTCGCCGAGGATCGTGCCGGGCGACAACGCCTTGGCGTCTTCGGCATAAGCGAGCTTGTGGATCGTCGCCTCGCCATTTTCGATCGTCCAGAGCTGGGCGGCGACCGGGCGGCCGTCCTTGTAGGCGAGGCCGAGGCGAAGCGTTCCGGCGGCGCCCTCCTGCTCGGCGAGCGCGCGAAGGAAGGCGAACGAGCCTTCCTCCGGCTTCCAGCTGGCGCCGTAGACGGCTTCGTAATCGGCCCAGGCCGCACCGTCGAAGCGGTCGTGGATGCGGATTTCGAGGCCGGCGGCCCTGACCTTGCGCTTTGCCGTGCTGCGGAGCCGGCCCGGACGGCGGGCCCAGTAAGCGGCGAAATCCTGCCCTTGGGTGCGAACGCGCCAGTTGCCGGTCTTCGCGCTGACGAAAACCGCCCAGCCGGCCGCGCGGAAGGCATCGCGCAGCGGCTCCGGCTGCTCGACCGGGGCGAGCGACACCTGGACGATGCCGCGTTTGCGCAAATCCCGGGCGAGCGACGTCATGACGTCGCTTTCGCTATCGCCGGGCGCTGCGTAGCGCAGCGAGTACCAGGCACCGTAGGCGCGGGCCTTGCGCTCGGCGATGGCGAGGAACAGCCAGGAGCTCCTGCCGTCGCGCTCGCCCCTGAGGACGGCGAGGCGCCCTTCGGGCGGGCAATGCGCGTGGATCAAGCGGAACCAGTCGAGGCGGGCGTAGAGGCTGGGCTGGCGGGCGCGGTCGAGCGCGCCGGCGGCATCGGCCGCGACGGCGTCGAGATCGTCGAACAAAGCGATATTAACGCTCACGCTTTATGCCCCTTCGCGCCGCTACTATCATGACGGCATTTAAGCAGGAGTGAAGGTGCAAGGCCCCGATCCGACGCCGCGTCCGCTCGATCATTTGACCCTGCGCGGCGAGTCCGGCGCTCCGGCGCTGACGACCCGCGAGGGCGTGCTCGACTATTCCGGTCTGGAGCGCGGGGTCGGCGCTCTGGCTGCGGGGCTGAAGGGCAGGGGCCTCGCGCATGGCGACCGGGTCGCCTCGTGGCTGCCCAAGAACCGGCTGACGAGCCTTCTGCCGCTGGCCTGCGCCCGCGCCGGCCTGATCCACGTGCCGGTCAATCCGCTCCTCAAGCGGATGCAGGTGGCCCACATTCTCGCCGACAGCGGCGCTTCGCTGCTGGTGACGGCCGGGGCGCGCGCCGCGACGTTGGAGCCCGGAGATCTGTCCTGTGCGGTCCTCGACGAGGCGGATAGCGAGGCCTTGTTCCAGGCCGAGCCGATCGGTGCGTCGGACCACGATCCCGAGGACCTCGCCGCCTTGCTCTACACCTCGGGCTCCACGGGGCGGCCCAAGGGGGTGATGCTGAGCCACGCCAACATGTGGCTCGGCGCGGTCAGCGTCGCGCATTATCTGCGGCTCGAGCCGCGCGACCGGGTGCTTGCGGTGCTCCCGCTGAGCTTCGACTACGGGCAGAACCAGTTGCTTTCGGCCTGGGCCGCGGGCGCGAGCGTCGTGCCGCTCGACTATCTTACCGCGCGCGACGTGATCCGCGCGGTCGAGCGTCATAAAATCAGCACCTTGGCGGGCGTTCCTCCGCTTTGGGTGCAGCTGATCGAGGCGCCCTGGCCCGCCGCCGCCGCCCTCTCGCTGCGAAGGCTGACCAACAGCGGTGGCAAGCTCGCGCCCTCGGTGGTGCGGCGGATGCGCGAGGTGTTCCCAACGGCGGACATCTATTCGATGTATGGCCTCACCGAGGCGTTCCGTTCGACCTATCTCGATCCTGCCTTGCTCGACGACCATCCGGATTCAATGGGCAGCGCCATTCCGTTCGCCGAGATCATGGTCGTCGGCGAAGACGGAAACGACTCTGACGAGGGCGAGCTGGTCCATGCCGGGCCCTTGGTGGCCAAGGGCTATTGGCAGGATCCCGAGCGCACCGCCGAGCGGTTCAGGCCGGCGCCGCGCTTCTCCAGCTATGGCGGGACCGCCGTCTGGTCGGGCGACCGGGTGCGCCGCGACGCGGATGGCCTGCTCTATTTCGTCGGCCGCGAGGACGGGATGATCAAGACCTCGGGCAACCGCGTCAGCCCCACCGAGGTCGAGGAGGCGGCGATCGCCTCGGGCCTGGTCCACGAGGCGGTGGCGCTCGGCTATCCCGATGCGCGGCTGGGGGAGGGGATCGCGCTGGTCGTCCGCCCGGACCGGCGCGGGGAGGAGGAGGCGCTTCGAGCGTTCCTCAAGCGCCAATTGCCCAATTTCATGCAGCCCGGCGCTATCATCTGGCGCGACGAGCTGCCACGCTCGCCCAACGGCAAGCTGGACCGGGTGGAGCTGAAGAAAGAGCTGACGTCATGACCAAGCCGATGGGCCCGATCCCCGGCGGATATACGGCGGATACGGACGGCATGCTGCTGATCGGGGGCCGCCGCGCCGATGCTCTGGTGGAGGAGGCGGGCGATACGCCCTTGTTCGTCTACGACCTCGCTCTGGTCGACGCGAAGATCGCGCGCTTTCGCGCGGCCTTTGGCAACGTGCATCTTCATTATGCCATAAAAGCAAATTCATACGCTCCATTATTGAAACATGTCGCGAAGCACGTCGACGGCCTCGACATCGCCTCGGCGGGGGAGCTGGACTTTGCCCTTCAGGCCGGCGCCGATCCCGCGGCGATCAGCTTCGCCGGGCCGGGCAAGCGCGACGGCGACCTTTCCGAAGCGATCGAGGCCGGAATCACGCTCAACGCGGAGTCGGAAGGCGAGGTCGAGCGGACGCTGGCCATCGCCGCCAAGACGGGAAAGCAAGCGCGGATCGCGGTTCGCGTCAATCCGGACTTCGAGATCAAGGGCTCGGGCATGCGCATGGGCGGCGGAGCCAAGCCGTTCGGGGTCGACGCCGCGCGCGTTCCGGCGTTGGTCCAGCGAATCGTGGAGAGCGGCGCACAATGGCGCGGCTTCCACATCTTCGCGGGTTCTCAGGCGCTGTCGGCCGAGGCCCTGATCGAGGCGCAGCGCGCGACGGTCGCGCTGGCCGCGGCCCTGGCCCAGGACGCCGGCGTCACGCCGCCAGTGGTCAATCTGGGCGGCGGCTTCGGAATCCCGCATTTTCACGGCGAACGGGAACTCGACGTGGAGGCGGTGGCGGGAGCCCTTTCCAGCGCGCTTGCCGCCCGCCCCCCCATCCTCGCCGGTACGCAATTCGCGATCGAGCTCGGCCGCTGGCTGGTCGGCGAGTGCGGGGTCTATCTGACCCGGATCGTCGACCGCAAGGTCAGCCACGGCAAGACCTTCCTCGTCTGCGACGGGGGGATGCAGCACCAGCTCGCCGCCTCGGGCAATTTCGGCCAGGTGGTGCGGCGCAACTATCCGGTGGCGATCGCGAGCCGCTTCGGCGTCGCGCCCGAGGAGGAGGAGGTGTCGATCGTCGGCTGCCTCTGCACGCCGCTCGACCGGCTGGCGGATGACGTCATGACGCCGCGCGCCGAGCCGGGCGACCTCGTCGCCGTCTTCCTCGCCGGCGCCTACGGGCTTTCGGCCAGCCCCCAAGCCTTCCTCGCCCAGGCCCCCGCGCTCGAAATGGTCGTGAACGCAGGCGATTAACGCCTCGCGAGGCTCAAGTCCCGCTTTGGGACGCGCGGCCAAATCCCCCTTGTTCCTAACGCTAATTTTACCTCTTCGCCCCATAGCCATCCCCAAAGCGCACCGTTCGATCCCGTTCCGGGACGGCTGGGGCGCGAGCGGGAGCCGAGTGAAGAGGAATGACCATGCGCCTATCCGCTAAGTCCTGGGCCGCCCTTGCAGCCACGGTCAGCGCCGTCGCCCTGACCGGCTGCGCCACCGCTCCGCGCGCCGGCAATTTGCTTCCGCCGGCGAGCCTAGCCGACGAGACGGTCGGCGCCGTGGCCGACAGCTACATCATCGGCCCGGCCGACGAGCTGACCCTGTTCGTCTGGCGCAACCAGGAGCTCAGCGTCACCGCCCAGGTCCGTCCCGACGGCCGAATCACCACCCCGCTGATCACCGACATGGTCGCCGCCGGCAAGACTCCGGCCCAGCTCGCCGACGACATCCGCGCCGCTCTCGCCCAATATATCCAGGAGCCGCTCGTCTCGGTGATCGTCAACCGGCCGCAGGGAAGCTTCTCGCAGCAGATCCGAATCGTCGGCGCCGCGGTTCGGCCGACCGCTCTGCCCTACCGCGCCAACATGACCGTGATGGACGCCATGATCGCGGCCGGCGGCCTTTCCGAATTCGCCGCGGGCGACCGCGCCAAGCTGATCCGCGCCGACCGCGCCAGCGGCCAGCAGCGCGAATACGACCTTCACCTCACCACGCTTCTGCGCCGCGGCGATATCCGCGCCAACGTCCGGCTCGAGCCGGGCGACGTCATCATCATTCCCGAGAGCATGTTCTAGGACATGGACGGGCTCTACGATCAGCTGAGGCTCGCCCTCCACCAGGTCTGGCGCCGCCGCTGGCTGGCGATGGCCGTCGCCTGGGGCGTGTGCGTGCTCGGCTGGCTGGTCGTCGCTTTGATCCCGTCGAGCTACGAGGCCAAGGGGCGCCTCTTCGTCCAGATGCAGTCGATCCTTCCCAACCAGATCGGAATCACCTCGGACGAGCGCAACAACCAGCTTCTCCGCCTCAAGCAAACGCTGACCTCGAACGAGAATCTGGTGCGCGTGGTCCGCCGCACCGATCTCAACACGCTCGTCGCCAGCGACGCCGATTTGCCCGGGGTGGTTTCCGGGCTTCGCCAGCGCATCACGGTCACCGCCCAGCCCGACGGCGGCATCGAGATCAGCGCAAAATCGAATGTTCCCGGCTTCTCCAACGGCCAGAACGCCCGCACCGCGGCGGCGACCGTCCAGGGGCTGATCGACGTGTTCATCGAGCAGAACCTTTCCGGCGACCGCCGCGAGACCGGCCAGGCGGCCCAAGTGCTCGACGAGGAGCTTCGCCGGCGCGAGACCGCGCTCCAGGAGGCCGAGCAGCGCCGGGTCGACTTCGAGCAGCGCTACATGGGCGTGCTTCCCGGCGCCGGATCGATCGCCGACCGGATGTCGGCGGCGCAGGTCGAGCTTTCCAGCCTCGAGCAGCAGATCGCCGCGGCCAACGGAGCGCTCACCTCGATGCGCTCGCAGCTCGCCGCGACTCCTCAGCAACTGCCCGGAGCCGAGGGGAGCGGCGGCGCGACCGCAAGCGGCCAGCTCGCCCAGCTCGAAGGCCAGGTCGCCTCGATGCTCGCCCGCGGCTGGACCGAATCGCATCCGGACATCACTTATGCCCGCCAGCAGATCGCTCGCCTCCGCCCCTTCGCGGCGCAGGAGCGAAGCTCGGGCAACACCGGCGGAATCTCCAATCCGAGCTACGTCTCGCTTCGCGCGATGATGGCCGAGCGCGAGGCGACCCTCGCCGCCGCCCAGGCGCGGCGCAACCAGCTCCAGTCCGATCTCGCGCAGCTCTCCTCGCGCCAGTCGACCGAGCCCGGCCTCGCCGCCGAGCAGACCCGGCTCACCCACGATTACGACGTCCTGAAGCAGCAATATGACCAGCTGCTCGCCAACCGCGAGCAGGTCCGCCTGCGCAGCGACGTCCAGGCGCGCACCAGCCCGATCACCGTCCAGGTGGTCGAGCCGCCGAGCGTTCCGACCGTTCCGGCCGCGCCCAACCGGCCCGTCTTCCTCACCGCGATCCTGATTCTCGGGATCGGCGCCGGAGTCGCCGCCGCCTTCCTCGCCGGCCAGCTCCAGACCACCTTCCCGACCCAGAACAAGCTCGCCGAGGTGACCGGCCTGCCGGTGCTCGGAACGGTGAGCGAGGTCGTGACCCGGCCCGAGCGTCTCCATCGCCGCCAGCGGCTGATCTGGCTCGGCGGGGCGGGGGCCGCGCTGGCCGCAAGCTGGGCGATCCTGATCGTCGTCGAATTCTGGCAGCGAAGCATGGTGGCATGAGGAACGAGATGAAGCACACGCCGCCATCCTTGCTCGAGCGCGCCGCCGAGCTCTACGATTTCAGCGTGCCCATGCGCGCGCCCGCGGCGGCCGTGAGCGAACCGCCACCCGCTCCGGAGCCGGAGCCGGAGCCCGATCCCGAGCCGGTCATCGCGCCGGAGCCGGTCGAAGCGCCGTCGCCCGTCCACCGCGCCGTTCGGGCGGTCGAGGCTTCGGTGCGCCGCACCAGCCCCCGCGGCCCAGAAGCGGCGGTCGATCGCGCCGCCCTTGCGGAGGCGGGCTTCGTCGTGCCCGAAGGCGCGGTCACCGGAATCGCCGAGGAATTCCGGCTGATCAAGCACCAGCTTCTCGCCGCGATCGGCGAAGCGCCGGCCGACGGCAATCCGCGCGCCCGCGCGGTCCTGGTCGCATCCGCCCAGCCCAAGGCCGGCAAGACCTTCTGCGCCGTGAACCTGGCGCTGAGCCTCGCCGGGGAGCGCGACGTGGAGGTGCTCCTGGTCGACGGCGACGCCCCCAATCCGGACGCGCTCGGCAAGCTCGGCATCCCGGGCGACGGCCCCGGCCTGATCGACGCTCTGGCGGACCCGCAAGCGGATCCCGAATCCTTCGTCATCCGCACCGACGTGCCGGGCCTCTCGGTCCTGCCGGCGGGGCGCAAAACCAATAATGTGCCGGAGCTGTTCGCTTCGGATCGTACCCGGGAGGTGCTGGCGGATCTCGTCGCCGGCGACAGGCGAAGGATCGTCATCATCGATTCCCCGCCTGCCCTGATGGCGTCGCACGCGACCGTCCTGGCCCGACATGTCGGGCAGGCCCTGGTCGTCGTTCGCGCCGACCAGACAACCGAAGCCGATCTGCGCGAGACGATCGGCCTGCTCTCGGGATGCGGCCGCCTGGGCCTCGTCCTGAACGGAGCGGGCCTCGCCGTCACCGGGCGCAAATACGGCGCCTACGATGGGTACGGCCATGACTGATCTTCACCTGAACCGTTTCTCGCGGCTCGCCGCCTTGCTCGGCCTCGCTCTGGCGGGGGCGAGCGCCCATGCACAGGAGGCGCCCAGCCCGTCGGTCACGGGGAGCGCGACCCAGGCCGACAGCGGCGGAGCGCCGCCTCCCGGCGCCGAGGCGCCCGCACCGGCGGCCGCGCCCCACAGCCGGGGCGAGATCCATCCCTATCTGGAGGTGGCCCAGACCCTCAGCGCGGACCTGAACGGCGGCGACACGCTGACCTACACCAGCGTCGCCGTGGGCGTGAACGGCCATGTCGAATCGCACCGCGTCGCCGCGCAGTTCGGCGTTCGCTACCAGCAGAATGTCGAGTGGAGCGGCGATCTCCCCAACAATTCGATGCTCTCGGGCGTTGCCCAGGCGCATCTCCAGGTCGCGCCGAACCTGCTGTCCTTCGATGTCGGCGCCATGGCCACCCATACGGCGGGCGAGGGGCGCGCCCAGGGCGTCACCGCGCAGGATGCGTCGGTCAACGTCTACAGCGTCTATGCCGGCCCAACGCTTTCGACCAGCGCCGGACCGGTGGCGATCAACGCCGCCTATCGCTTCGGCTACGTCAAGGTCGACGACGACCGCCATCTTCCGGCCAATCTCGACCAGGTGTTCGACGATTCGACCGCCCACAGCCTGACCGCGAGCATCGGCATGGGAACGAACGGCGGCCTGCCGTTCGGCTGGACCGTCGGCGGCGGCTATAGCCGCGAGGATTCGGGCGGCTTCTTCGGCAACCGCTTCGAGATGGCCTATATCCGCGGCGACGTGGTCTTTCCGGTCAGCCCGACCTTCGCTCTGACCGCGGGGATCGGCTACGAGGATATCGAATCCTCGCAATATGATTACGTCCGCGACGTGAACGGCGCGATCGTGATCGGAGTCAACGGACTTCCCGTTCCCAACCCCAACGCGCCGCGGCTTTCCGTCTACAAGATGGACGACGTCATGTACGACGCCGGAATCATCTGGCGCCCGAGCCCGCGCACCGAGCTTCAGGCGCGCGCAGGGCATCGCTACGGCGGAACGACCTTCACCGGCTCGCTCGCCCACCAGCTCAACGAGCACGAGGCGATCAACGCGGTCGTGTTCGACACGGTGGAAACGTTTGGCCGTCAACTTTCCACGAATATCAGTGCCTTGCCGTCCAATGCTAATATCAACATCGATCCTCTGACGGGCAATCTTTCGGGTTGCGTGTTCGGCGCGAACGGCGGCGGCACCTGCCTCGCCAACACGCTGCAGCGGATCAGCCCGAGCACTTTCCGGGCGCGCGGCGGAAGCATCATCTACGCCGGATCGCGCGGCCTTTGGAATTACGGCATGGGCGCGAGCTACACCCACCACCGCTATTTCCTGCCGACCAGCCCGGTCAACGTCGCCTTCGCCAGCGAGGACGAGATTTATGGCGTCAATGCGTCGCTCGGCCGGCAGCTGACCAGGGAATCGAGCGTCAGCGTCAGCGCCTATGCGAGCTGGTACGACAGCGATCTGGCCGCCTTGCAGGACGTGACCACGGTCGGCGCCTCGCTGAGCTATGACCATCGCTTCCTGCTCGACCGGCTGCAGCTGCTTGCGGCGCTGGGCCTCTACAACAGCAATAACGGCATCGACGACACCGCGGTCCTCTCCGCGCTCGTCGGCCTGCGCTACACCTTCTGACGCGCGGCGAGGGAGACAGACATGTACACCGATCGCTTCGGCCTCACCCGACAGCCTTTCCAGCTGACGCCGGACGCGCATTTCTGGTTCGACAGCCGCACCCATAAAAAGGCGATGGCCTATTTGGGCTACGGCCTTGCCCAGGGCGAGGGCTTCATCGTCGTCACCGGAGAGATCGGCGCCGGCAAGTCCACGCTCGTCGCCCATCTGATGGCCAATATCGACCGCGCGCGCCTCAATGCGATCAGCCTGGTTTCGACCCAGGTCGAGGGTGACGACATGCTTCGGCTGGTCGCCCAGGGCCTGGGGCTCAACACGGGCGCTGTCGAGAAGGCGCGGCTGCTCGACTCGGTCGAGCACCAGCTCGAGGCGGACTTGAGGGCCGGCAAGCGCACCTTGCTGATCGTCGACGAGGCGCAGAACCTCCCGGTCTCGGCGCTGGAGGAGCTGCGCATGCTCTCCAACTTCCAGATCGCCGGCCGCGCTCTGATCCAGCTCGTCCTGCTCGGCCAGCCCGAATTTCGCGACAAGCTCGCGAGCCCCGGGCTCGAGCAGCTGCGCCAGCGGGTCATCGCCACCCATCATCTCGACGCCATGGGCGCCGACGAGGTCGCCGCTTACGTCCGCCACCGCCTGACGCTCGCCGACTGGCAGGGCCGGCCCGATTTCGACTCCGCCGGGTTCGAGGCGATCCATCGCCACAGCGGCGGCATTCCGCGGCGGGTCAACCAGATCGCGCACCGCGTGCTGCTCGGTGCCGCGATCGAGAATGCCGAGCGGATCACCGCGCAGGACGTCGATGCGATCGCCGCCGAGATGAACGCCGACGCGGCCCGCCCCGCGCCGCGCGAGGAGCCCGTGATTCCGCTGCGCGCCGCCAATCGCACGCCGGTCGCGGCCAACGAGCAGGCGCCGCCGGCGGCTCCCGAGCCGTCCGTCGCGGCTCCGGATCCGGGGCTCGAGCGGCGAGTCGCCGTGCTCGAGGCGCAACTGGAGGAGCAGGAGGCTTTGCTCCGCCGAACGCTGACCCTGCTGATCGACTGGGTGGAATCGGGTCCCGAGGCGGCTTACCGTCATCACGCGGCTTAGCGCCGTGAAGGCCGTGAAGAACGCCCTTTCCGTCGACGTCGAGGACTGGTTCCAGGTCGGCGCCTTCGAGCGCGTGATCCACCGCGCCGACTGGGACAGCCTGCCGCGCCGGGTCGAGCACAACACCGACGCGGTGCTCGCGCTTTTCGAGGAAGCGCGGGTCAAGGCGACCTTCTTCACCCTGGGCTGGGTCGCCGCGCGCCACCCCGCCCTGATCCGCCGAATCGCCGAAGCCGGCCACGAGGTCGCCAGCCACGGCTGGGACCATCGCCGGGTCCACACGCTCGACGTCAGGGCGTTTCGCGCCGACCTGGTCCAGGCGCGAGCGGCGATCGAGGACGCGGCCGGCACGGAGGTTCGCGGCTATCGCGCGCCGAGCTTTTCGATCGACCACCGCACGCCTTGGGCGCACGAGGCGCTCGCCGCGGAAGGCTATGCCTATTCCTCCAGCGTCGCTCCGATCCGACACGACCATTATGGCTGGCCGGGCGCGCCGCGCTTCGCCTGGCGCCCGATCGAGGGATCGCCCCTGATCGAGCTTCCGGTGACCACATTCGAGCTTGGCGGGCGGCGCTATGCGGCAGGCGGCGGGGGCTTTTTCCGGCTGATGCCCTACGCGCTGTCGAACTGGGCGGTCGCCCGGGTCAACCGCCGCGACGAGCGGCCCGCAATCTTCTATTTCCATCCCTGGGAGATCGATCCGGGCCAGCCGCGAGTGCCCGGTGCGCCGCTGAAATCGAACCTTCGCCATTACACCAATCTTTCGGGAATGCGCCCCAAGCTGCTGAAATTGTTCCGTGCCCACGCCTGGGGCCGGACCGACGAGGTGGCTGCGGCGGAGCAGGAGCGGCTTCAGTGAACGCTCCGGCGCCGAAGCTTCGAATCGCCGTCCGAAGGGCCGATCTCGACGCCGAGCGGGCGCGGATTGACGGCTTCGTCGCGGAGCATCCGGACGGGACGATCTTTCACCGCCCACAATGGAGCCGGGCGGTCGAGCGCGGATGCGGCCAGCGCGCCCACTTTCTCCTCGCCGAGCGCGGCGGGGCGCTGGTGGGGCTGCTGCCGCTGACCGAGATCCGCTCGCTTTTGTTCGGCAATGCGCTGGTCTCGGCGGGCTTCGGCACCGGCGGCGGGATCCTCGGCGACGGAGCGGGGGCGCTCGCCGATGCCGCCTGGGCGCTCGGCTATCCCGGAGTCGAGTTGCGCGGCGGCCCGGTCCCGGACGGCTGGGAAGCGGCGAGCGGCACCTATGCCGGCTTCACCCGCGACCTTCCCGCCGACGCGCAGACCCTGCTTGCCGCAATCCCCAAGCGCCAGCGGGCGGAGGTCAGGAAGGCGCTGGAGACGACGCTCGCGACATCCGCCGGACGCGACCGGCGCCACCGCGACGCTCATTTCCGGGTCTATTCGGAAAGCGTCCGAAACCTCGGAACTCCGGTCTTTCCCCGCGCTTTGTTCGCTGCCGCGCTCGATGAATTCGGCGAGGAGGCGGACGTCACCATCGCCTGGCTGGACGGCCGCCCGCTCGCGGCGCTGCTCAACTTCTACTTCAAGGGCGCGGTCCATCCTTATTGGGGCGGCGGAGTCTCCGCGGCGCGCAAGGCGCGAGCCAACGACCTCGTCCAGTTCGACGTCATGCGCCGGGCGATCGAGCGCGGCTGCACGCGCGCCGATTTCGGCCGCTCCAAGATCGGCACCGGCCCCTGGTCGCGAAAGCGGATCTGGGGCTTCGAGGAGACGCCGCTGACCTACGCGGTGCGCGGCGAAAGGCGCGAGGTGAACCCGCTCAACCCCAAATACCGCCTGCAGATCGCGGCTTGGTCGCGGCTCCCCCTGTGGCTCGCCAACCGGATCGGCCCTTTGATCGCTCGAGGGCTAGGATGAAAGACATCTTGTTCCTCGCCCACCGAATCCCGTTCCCGCCCGACCGGGGCGACAAGATACGCTCGTGGAACCTGCTCAAGCACCTCGCCGGTCTCGCGCGCGTCCATCTCGCCTGCTTCGCCGACGACCGGGCCGACGCCGCGCACATCGATGCGCTTCGCGCCGCGCTCGGCGATCGGCTCGGCGAGGCGCAAGTCGAGGTTCGCAGCCGCTCGAAGGCGATGGACGGGGCGCTCGCGCTGGCCGAGGGCAGGCCGATCTCGCTGGCCCTCTTCGACAGCCCGCGCCTTCGCGCCTTCGTCGCGGCCAAGCTGGCGGACCCTTCGGTAGGCACCGTGTTCGCCTTTTCCGGCCAGATGGCGCAGTTCGTGCCCGCCGGCGCCCGCCAGCGCTTCATCATGGATTTTGGCGACGTCGATTCCGCCAAGTTCGCCCAATATGCCGAGGAGGGCTCCGGCCCGATGCGCTGGGTCAACCGGCGCGAGGCGGAGAAGCTGTCGGCCTTCGAGAAAGCCGTTGCCGAGCGCGCCGACCTGTGCACCTTCGTCAGCGAGGCCGAGGCCGCGCTGTTCCGGCGCACCACCGGTCGCGACAACATCCGCGCGCTTTCGAACGGCATCGACGTCGACCATTTCGATCCCGCAGCGGATTTCCAGCGCCTCGATTTCAAGGAGCCGCTGGTCCTCTTCACCGGCCAGATGGATTATGCGCCCAATGCCGAGGCGGTGGGTTGGTTCGCGCGGGAGGTGCTTCCGCTCGTCCCCGATGCGCGCTTCGCCATCGCCGGCCGAAATCCGCCAGCTTCGGTGCGCGCTTTGGCGGGCGGGCGGGTGATCGTCACCGGCGCGGTGCCAAACATGCGCCCCTGGCTGGCCGCCGCCGACGTGGTGGTCGCGCCCCTGAAGTTGGCGCGCGGAATCCAGAACAAGGTGCTGGAAGCGATGGCTATGGCCCGGCCGGTGGTCGCCTCGCCGGCCGCGTTCGAGGGGATCGAGGCCGAGCCCGGCCGCCACCTGCTGGTCGCCGACGGCGCGGCGGCGACGGCCGCGGCGGTCCGGCGGCTTCTGGAAGCGCCGGGAGCGCTCGGCGCGGCCGCGCGCGACCATGTGGAGCGCCATTATCGCTGGTCGGCCAGGCTCGCTCCGCTGGCCGAAATGGTCGATCCCGGCCGGCGGAGGAAGGCGGCATGAGCACGCTCGCCATCCGCGCTCTGGGCAGCGAGCGCTCGGCCTGGCGGACCCATCTCGCCGTGCTTGCGGCGGTCGCGGGGGCGATCCTGCTGCTCTTCAGGCGGGACGCATCCGACGTGGTTTCGATCTGGACGAACGATTCGACCTACAATCATTGCTTCCTGATCCTCCCGATCCTTGCCTGGCTGGTCGCGCAGCGCCTGCCGCAGCTGCGGCGCCTGGCGCCGGCGGCGTGGTGGCCGGGCCTGCTGATCGCCGGCGCCGGCGCCCTTTCCTGGCTGGCGGGGGAGGCGAGCGGGGTCGATCTGGCGCGCCAGCTCGGCTTGCTGCTGATGCTGGAGGGCAGCGCCGTCGCGATCCTGGGGAAGGCGGTGACGCGGGGGCTGGCCTTTCCGCTTTTCTATGCCTTTTTTCTGCTTCCGGTGGGGTCGGAGATCGTGCCGGCGATGCAGACGGCGACGGCGGAGATCGCTGCGGTGCTGCTGGCGCTCTCCAACGTGCCCGCGCACCTCCAGGGCATCTTCATCACCACGCCGACGGGCTATTTCGAGGTCGCCGAGGCCTGCGCAGGCGTCAAGTTCCTGATCGCCATGCTCGCCTTCGCCGCCCTGGTCGCCAACACCTGCTACCGCTCGTGGAAGCGCCGGGCCGCGTTCGTCGCCGTCGCCATGGCCGTCCCCGTCCTCGCCAACGGGGTGCGGGCCTGGGGGACGATCTTCATCGCCCACTGGACCGACATAAGCTTCGCCGAGGGCTTCGACCACGTCTTCTACGGCTTCTTCTTCTTCGCGATCGTCATCGCCCTGATCCTCGGCATCGGCTGGCGCTTCTTCGACCGTCGGGTCGGCGAGCCGTGGTTCGACCCCGAGGCGCTGCAATGCGAATCATTCCACTCCGCGCGGCTCGACCGGATCGCGCCGGCGCTGCTCGCTCTGGCGTTCGCGCCGCTGGCCTGGGTGAGCCTGGTCGCCGCGACGGGCACGGTCCCGCTGCCCCCGCAGCCCGTCGTTCCGCTGGTTGCGGGCTGGCAGCCCGTTCCGGCCCGTGGCGGCATTCCCTGGCAGCCGCATTTCGCCGGCGCCGACCGGCTCACGATCCAGCGCTACCGCGACTCGCGGGGCCGAAGCCTCGACCTGGCCATCGCCGTCTTCGTCCGCCAGCAGGAGGGGCGGGAGCTGGTCGGCTTCGGGCAGGGCGCCGCTGCGCCCAACGGGCGCTGGGCGTGGACCGCGGATGCTCCCGCACCGCCGAACGGACGGGCGGAACGGATCGCCTCGCACGGGCTGGAGCGGCAGGTCGTCAGCTTCTACCGTGTCGGCGATATCGTGACCGGAAGCGGGGTGGGGGTGAAGATCGAGACGATGAAGGTGCGGCTGCTCGGCGGCCCGCAGCGCGCGGTGGCCTTGCTCGTCTCCAGCGATTCGCGCGCGGCGATCGACGATTTCCTGCGCGCGCTCGGCCCGATCGCTCCGCTCGCCGACCGCGCCGCCGGGCTGTGACGGTTCAAACCTGATGTGCGGCATCGCCGGCCTCTTCCATCCGGACGTCCCCAAGCCGGTCGATCCGGCGCGGATCGCGGCGATGACCGAGGTGCTCGCCCATCGGGGCCCCGACGGCAGCGGCATCTGGACCGCGCCCGGCATCGGCCTCGGCCACCGCCGCCTGTCGATCATCGACCTTTCCGACGCCGCCGCGCAGCCGATGCTGGCCGAGGGCGGGCGGCTGGCGATCAGCTACAATGGCGAGGTCTACAATTTCCGCGAGGTGCGCGCCGCGCTGGAGGCAAAAGGCCATCGCTTCCGCACGGAGAGCGACACCGAGGTGATCCTCGCCGCCTGGCTTCAATGGGGCCCGGACTGCCTGGCGAGGCTAAACGGCATGTTCGCCCTGGCGCTCTACGACGCCGCGGACGATACGCTGTTCCTCGCCCGCGACCGGCTCGGCGTGAAGCCGCTCTTCTACGCGGAGCTCCCCGACGGCGCGCTGATCTTCGCCTCCGAGCTCAAGGGCCTGCTCGCCCACCCGCTGCTGCGCCGGTCGCCGAGCCCGCAGGGAATCGAGGACTTCCTCGCTTACGGCTACGTCCCCGACGATAGCTCGATCGTCGAGGGCGTGAAAAAGCTCCCCGCCGGCCATTATCTCCACGTCCGCCGCGGGCGGGCCGTGTCGCGGCCCGTTCAATGGTGGGACGTCGATTTTTCGAACCCGGTATCGCGGCCGGTCAAGGCGCTGACCGAGGAGCTGGATGCCCGGCTCGGGGAGGCGGTGCGCTCGCGGATGGTCGCCGACGTGCCGCTCGGCGCCTTCCTCTCCGGCGGGGTCGACAGCTCGGCGGTGGTCGCCTTCATGGCCGAGGCGAGCCGCGGCGCGGTCGAGACCTGCTCGATCGGCTTCGACGAGGCCGATCATGACGAAACCCGCTACGCCGCAGAGATCGCGGCCCTGTTCGCCACCAATCATCGCTCGCGAATCGTCGACGCCGAGGATTTCGGCCTGATCGACACGCTCGCCGATGCGTTCGACGAGCCCTTCGCCGACGCTTCGGCGCTGCCGACCTATCGCGTCTCCGAGCTCGCGGTCGAGAAAGTGAAGGTCGCTCTATCCGGCGACGGCGCGGACGAGGCCTTCGCCGGCTATCGCCGCCACCGGATGTTCATGGCTGAGGAGCGGGCGAGGGCGCTGCTGCCGGGGCCGCTCGGCCGCGCGGCGGGAGCGCTCGGCGGAGTCTATCCGAAGCTAGACTGGGCGCCGCGCTATCTGCGCGCCAAGACCACGCTGCAGGCGCTGGGGCAGGGGAGCGGCGAGGCTTACGCCCAGGCGGTGGGCGTCACGCCGCCGCTGATCCGCCGCCGGATCTTCACCGCCAACCTGCACGGCCACAATGCGGAGGCGCGCTACGTCGATGCGATGCGCGACGCTCCGGCAAGGGATTCGCTGTCGCGCGCGCAATATGCCGATCTCAAAATCTGGCTGCCCGGCGACATATTGACCAAGGTCGACCGGACCTCGATGGCGGTGAGCCTGGAAGCGCGCGAGCCCTTGCTCGACCACCGCCTGGTCGAATTCGCCGCGAGCCTGCCCGCGAGCATGCGGCTGCGCGGCGGCAGCGGCAAATGGCTGCTCAAGCGAACGCTGGCCGGCCGCTTGCCGGAGCATATCCTGCAGCGCCGCAAGATGGGCTTCGTCACGCCGCTCTCCGCCTGGTTCCGCGGCCCGCTGGCGGCGGAGGCCGCCGCGATCTCGCGCAGCGCCGCGCTCGCGGAAACCGGCTGGTTCGACCCCGAGGCCATTTCACGGATCGCCGAAGCGCACCGCTCGGGCCGCGCCGACCATGGCCGGCTGCTCTGGCAGTTGCTGATGCTGGAAAAGTCGCTCCGGCGCCTGTTCGGCTTCGGCGCCGTCAGCGCTCGCCCGGATAGAGCGCCTCGACAAAATAGAGCCCGTCGGGCGGCGCGTTGAAGCCCAAAGCGGCGCGGTCCTTCGCCTCCAGCGCCGCCTTCAGATCCGCCTTCGTCCATTTGCCGCGGCCGACCAGCTCGAGGCAGCCGACCATCGAGCGCACCTGGTGGTGGAGGAAGCTGCGCGCGGCAGCCTCGATCTCGATCGTCTCGCCGAGGCGGCGAACGGTCAGCCGGTCGAGCGTCTTGACCGGGCTTTCCGACTGGCAATGGGCCGAGCGGAAGGTGGTGAAATCGTGGCGCCCGACCAGCACCTGCGCGGCGCGGTTCATCGCATCGGCGTGGAGAACCACCGGCACCCGCCAGGCGCGACCCGCCTCCAGCGCGAGCGGCGCGCGCCGGTTGGCGATCCGGTAGACGTAGCGCCGGCCGATGCAGGAGAAGCGGGCGTGGAAATCGGGCTCGGCCTCACGGGCTGAGAGGATCGCGACCGGTAGTGGGCGAAGCTTGGCGTTGGCGCCGTCCGCCAGCCGGTGGGCGCTGATTGGCTTGTCGATGTCGACATGGGCGGTCATCGCCAGCGCGTGGACTCCCGCGTCGGTGCGTCCGGCGGCGTGGACGGCCGCTTCCTCGTGGGTGATGGCTTGGATCGCTTCCTCGATGGCCTGCTGTACGGAAGGACCGTGGGCCTGGCGCTGCCAGCCCATGAAGGGACCGCCGTCATATTCGACGATGAGCCGGAATCGAGTCACGCGAGCCTTGCGCCGGGAGGAATGGGAAAGCCGCGCAGAAGCTCCGCCGGGGTCATCGCCGCCCGGCCCGAGCGCTTGATCAGGGTCGGGACCAGCGAACCCGCGCCGCAGGCGATGGCGAGATCCGCGTCGAGCACCTCGCCCGGCGTTCCGCTTCGGTCTGAGAGAGTCGCCGCAAGCACCTTGATTCGCTCGCCTTCATGTTCGAAGAACGCCCCTGGGGCAGGGTTGAACGCACGCACCTGCCGCTCGACCTCGACCGCCGTCCGGCTGAAGTCGAGCCGCGCCTCTTCCTTGGCGATCTTCGGCGCATAGGTCGCGTTGGCTTCGTCCTGCGCCACCCGGCCGACCTCGGGCAGAAGCTCGAGGACTCGGCGCATCAGGACCGCGCCGGTCCGGGCCAGCTCCGCGGTCAGCTCGCCCGCCGTCTTGCCGTCCACCGCAGCGGGCAGAATGCCCATCATCGGCCCTGTATCCAGGCCCTTCTCCATCTGCATGATGGTCACGCCGGTCAGGCTGTCGCCGGCGAGGATCGCGCGCTGGACCGGTGCGGCGCCGCGCCAGCGGGGCAGGATGGAGGCGTGGACGTTGAGACAGCCGTGGCGCGGGGCGGCGAGGATCGGCTCGGGCAGGATCAGCCCGTAGGCGGCGACCACCGCCGCGTCGAGATCGAGGGCGATGAACGCCTGCTGCTCCTCGGCGCCCTTGAGCGAGGCCGGCGTGCGGACGTCGAGCCCCGCTTCCTCCGCCCGTTTCTGGACGGGCGAAGGCGAAAGCGCCTTGCCGCGCCCCGCGGGGCGCGGCGGCTGGGTGTAGACGGCGGCGATGTCGTGCCCCGCCTCGATCAGAAGATCGAGCGTCGGCACGGCGAAATCGGGGGTTCCCATGAAGGCGATGCGCATAAGCAACGTCATTGCGAGGAGCGACGCGACGAAGCAATCCAGATTGTGCGCTGGATTGCTTCGCTGCGCTCGCAATGACAGAGGGGAGGCATGGCATCGCAGGAGATCGAGGCGCTCGCCCAGGCGCTGGCGCGGCTTCCCGGGCTCGGGCCGCGCTCGGCGCGGCGCGCGGTCTTGCACCTGATGAAGAAGCGCGAGACGGCCCTTCAGCCGCTGCTTCGGGCGCTCAGCGCGGTCAGCGACAATCTCTCGGTCTGCGCCACCTGCGGCAATGTCGACACCACCGACCCCTGCGGAATCTGCGCCGATCCCCGGCGCGACGCCCGGCTGCTGTGCGTGGTGGAGGAGGTGTCCGATCTGTGGGCGCTCGATCGCTCGCGCCTCTTTCCGGGCCGCTTTCACGTGCTCGGCGGGCGTCTTTCCGCGCTCGAGGGGGTGAGGCCCGAGGATCTCGGAATCGATCGCCTCGTCAGCCGGGTCGCGGCCGGCGGGATCGATGAGGTCGTGCTGGCGATGAACGCCACTCTGGAGGGCCAGACCACGGCCCATTATCTCGCCGAGCGGCTCGAGCGCTTCCCCATACGGCTCACCCAGCTCGCCCATGGTCTGCCGGTCGGCGGCGAGCTCGACTATCTCGACGAGGGGACTCTGGCCCAGGCGCTGAGGGCGAGGAGGCCGGTCTCCTAATTCCTCCCCGAAACGGGGAGGTGGCAGCGCGCAGCGCTGACGGAGGGGTCGGGCACGGACGCCATCGACCCCACCACCATGCTTCGCATGGTCCCCCTCCCCGTTCCGGGGAGGAGTTGAGGTTGAAGAATAGGGCCTTTCCCCCTATTTTCGCGCCATGGCACTCCTTCCCATCATCGAGGTCCCGGACCCGCGGCTGAAGCAAATCTCCACGCCCGTCGAGGCGGTGACCGACGAGACGCGCAGGCTGATCGCCGACATGTTCGAGACGATGTACGCGGCCCCGGGCATCGGCCTCGCCGCGATCCAGGTAGGCGTTCCCAAGCGCGTGCTGGTGATCGACCTTCAGGAGCCCGAGGAGGAGGACGGCGAGCCGGTCAAGGATCCGCGAGTCTTCATCAATCCGGAGATCGTCGAACACTCGCAAGCCGAAGTCCCCTATACCGAGGGCTGCCTGTCGGTTCCCGACCAATATGCCGACGTCGAGCGGCCCGAGCGAATCCGCGCGCGCTGGATCGACGAGAATGGCGCGGCCCACGAGGAGGAGATCACCGGCATGCTTGCGGTCTGTCTCCAGCACGAGATGGACCATTTGAACGGCATATTGTTCATCGACCACCTCTCCCGCCTCAAGCGCGAGATGATCCTCCGCAAGATCGCCAAGGCCCGCAAGCAGGCCGCCTAATTACTCGCCGAGCTTGCGCAGCTTGGCCACGAGATAGGCGGTCGACCAGCCGATCAGCAGGAATCCGGCAAGCGCCTCGGCCGCGCCGAGAAGGCGCCACGGATCGATCAGGTGGACCGCGGCGGTGCCCGCGGTGGTGTAGGAGGCGAGCGAGAAGAACAAAGCCTCTTCGAGCGACGAGGCCGCGCCAAGCGCCAGATAGAGCGCGCCGAACAGGCCGATCTCCGCCAGATGCAGGACGAACAGCGATAAAGCGATGACGACGATCAGCCACGCCGTCTCGAGCCCAAGCGACTTCTTCTCCAGCTCCTCGTCCTCGATATGGAACAGCTTGGAAATGCCTTGAAGCCCCGCGGCGTGGAGCAGCGCGCACAATGCGACCGTGACGAGGGCGGCGCCGAGCTGGATAAGGATGATGTTCAAGGGCGTCTCCCTCGCCGCGCGGCGCGCGCGTGCAATGGCTGCTGCTTCCCCTTTATGGCGCTTGAGCGCAAATCGTTTCTGCTCTAGGTTCGCGCTTCGTTCCATCCGGAAAGGCGCCATGGACCCGCTCTTGCTGCTTCTCGTCGCCGTCCTCGTCGCCGCCGGGGTCGCGCTCGGCTGGTTCGTCGGGCGCGGGCGCGCCGGCGCGGTTGCCGAGGAGCGCGGAAAGGCCGCCGAATTGCTGCGGATGACCCTGTCCGAGGTCACCAAGGAGCGCGACGAGGCAATGCGCGACCTGGCCGGCCTCAAGGCGGACGCGCGCAATTTCGAAGCGCGGATGAAGGAGCTGCTCGAGGCCAAGGAGGCGCTGACCGCGCAGTTCCACGAGGTCGGCGCCAAATTGCTGAGCGACGCTCAGAAGCAGTTCCTCGAGCGCGCCGATTCGCGCTTCAACCAGGCGAGCGAGAAGAGCGAGGCGCAGCTCAAGGCCTTGCTCCAGCCGGTCGAGGCGACCCTGAAGCGCTACGAGGACGGGCTGACGAAGGTCGAGAAGGAGCGGGTGGGAAGTTACGAGGCGCTGCGCGAGGCGGTGCAGCTGCTTCACGCGGGCCACGCGCAGGTCCGCGACGAGACCAGGAATCTGGTCAACGCGCTGCGATCGAGCCCGAAGGCGCGCGGGCGCTGGGGCGAGCAGAGCCTGAAGAACGTGCTCGAGCAGGCCGGCCTTTCTCCCTATGCCGATTTCCAGACCGAGGTCTCGGTGAACACCGACGACGGGCGGCTGCGCCCGGACGTGGTCGTTCGGCTGCCGGGCGGGCGCAAGCTGATCATCGACGCCAAATGCTCGCTCAACGCTTTTCTCGACGCGAGCGAGGAGGTGGACGACGCCGCGCGGCTCGCCCATCTGCAGCGGCATGCGGCGGCGATCCGCACCCATGCCCAGCAGCTCGGCTCGAAGAATTACTGGGAGCAGTTCGGCGACTCGGCCGACTACGTGATCCTCTACATTCCCGGCGAGCATTTCCTGACCGCGGCGCTGGAGCAGGACGATCGCCTCTGGGATTGGTCGTTCGAGCGGCGTGTGCTGCTGGCCACGCCGACCAACCTCGTGGCCATCGCCCGAACCGTCGCCAGCGTCTGGCGGCAGGAGCGGCTCGCCGAGGAAGCGGCGGAGATCGCCCGGCTCGGCAAGGAGCTTCATTCGCGCCTGGCGACGATGGGCGGCCACGTCGCCAAGCTCGGCCGCAACCTCGAGCTCGCCACCGGCGCCTACAACGCCTTCGTCGGCAGCCTGGAGACCCAGGTGATGACCCAGGCCAAGAGGTTCGAGGCGCTGGAGGTGTCGAGCGGCGCCAGGGAGATCGAGGCGATGCCGGTGGTCGAATCCGCGCCGCGGCCGCTGACCAAGTTGCTGCCGACGGAAGGCGACGGGAAGCCGAACTGAGTGGCGGCTAATCCACCGAGCGCAACCTGATCTGCCCGGCGCGGTTGCCGAGGACCAAAGTGCGGCCGTCCAGGAAGTTCATCGACAGCGGGGCGGAGAGGATTTCCAGCGCGCGCCGCTCGTGCTCCATGCGCGCACCCGGGCAGACCATGCGGGTGGCCGCGATCGCGCCGGGACGAAGCGTCGGGCGGGTCTCGCCATAGGGGCCGGAGAAGCGGTTGCAGCCGGCCTGGCCGGTCAGCCTGTCCTGGTCGAACTCGATGAAATAATCGTCGCCGGAGACCGCTTGGCCGCCGATCGCGACGATGTGCCAACGGCTGCCGGTCAGCTCCGGCGGCGGAACGCGCGGGCCGCCGCAGCCGTAGAGCGGGCGACCGGCGCGGCGGCCGAGCCAGACCTTGACCGTCTCCTGGTAATAATGATCGCTCATGCCGTCGTTGCAGCGGCCTTCGCGGGTGATCTCGACCGTCATTCGTGCGGTCGAATAGCGGCGGCCCGAGCGGATGGCGGTTGGCCGCGGCTGCGGCACGCTGATGCTGGGGCGGTCGACCACTTCGTAGATCATCCGGCCGTTCCGAAAGGTGAGGCCCCAGAAGGGCTCGGTGCCGGCCGCGCCATAGGTCGTCCCCGGAGTCGGAAAGGCCGAGGCGGAGCCGGCCAAAGCGGCGGCGCCGATGACAAGCGCTCTCATCTTCGCCATTGGTTGATCACCTCATAGGCCATCACGGCGGTGGCGACGGCGGCGTTGAGGCTGTCGGCCTTGCCGAGCATGGGCATCTTCACCAGCAGGTCGCATTCCTTCTCATAGGCCTCGGGCAGGCCCGCCTGCTCGTTGCCGACGAGAATGAAGGCGGGCTTTCTGTAGGAGGGCTGCTGATAGTCCTGCATCGCGTTGAGGCTGGTCCCGATCAGTTGAGCGGGGCCTGAACGGAGCCAGGGCACAAACTCGTCCCAGCGGGCGCTTGCGATCTTCTGCGTGAACAGCGCGCCCATCGAGGCGCGGACGGCCTCGACCGAGAAGGGATCGACGCAATCGTCGACGAGGATCAGCCCGCCCGCGCCGACCGCGTCGCCGGTGCGCAGGATGGTGCCGAGGTTGCCGGGATCGCGCAGCGCCTGGGCGACGATCCACAAGGGCGCCGCGGCGCGGTCGATCGCGGCGAGGCTGGTGTCGATCTGGCGATAGACTCCGAGCACGGCCTGCGGATTTTCCTTGCCGCTGATCTTGTGGAGGATGTCGGCCGTGGTCAGAATCGCCTCGCCGCCCGCTGCCTCGGTGGCAGCGATCATCTCTTGAAGAAGCGGATGCGAGGAATCGCTGAAGAACAGGCGCTCGGGCAGAACGCCCGCCTCGCGCGCCTCGGTAAGGATCCGCAGCCCCTCCGCGAGAAACAGACCTTCGGCGCGGCGGTTCTTCTTGTCGCGAAGGCCGCGCGCCTGCTTGACGAGCGGGTTGGAATAAGCGGTGATCTCGCGCGGCACGGCCTATTCCGGCTCGTCGAACAGCGCCTCGACCAAAGCCGCGAGCCGCTCGACCGCCTGCTCGGCGCCGAGGCCGGTCGCGCTGATGGTGATCGTGTCGCCCTTCGCCGCGCCGAGCATCATCAGGCCCATGATCGATGTGCCGCAGACCTTCGATCCGTCCTTTTCGACCTCGATGTCGGCGTCGATCTCGGAAGCTAAAGTGACGAACTTGGCGCTGGCGCGGGCATGGAGGCCGCGCTTGTTCCGGACCTCCACGACACGACTGACCATCAGGCAGCGGCTTCGCCCAGTATCTCCGAAGCGACGGAGATGTATTTGCGTCCGGCCTCGCGCGCGGCGGCGACCGCGGAGCGGACGTCCATCGTCTTGCGCGCGCCCTCGAGCCGGATGAGCATCGGCAGGTTGACGCCGGCGATGACCTCGATCTTGTCGGACTTCATCAGGCTGATGGCGAGGTTGGACGGGGTGCCGCCGAACAGGTCGGTGAGGATGATCACGCCGGTGCCGTCATCGACCGCGGCGATCGCCGTGGCGATGTCCTTGCGGCGCGCCTCCATATCGTCGTCGGGGCCGATGCAGATCGCGGCGATCTTCTCCTGCGGCCCCACCACATGCTCCATGGCGACGACGAATTCCGACGCGAGTCGGCCATGGGTAACCAAAACCAGTCCGATCATTCATTCACCCTGAGCGCGTTCCGCCTCAATGTCCGATGTGTTTGCCCCTGCGGACCGCTCGATACCGTCACGTGGCGGCGTGGCGAGGTCGCGATGGTCCAGAGTGGGCGAAAAACCCGCCGCGCGCAACCGTGCCGCGACTCGCTCCGCCACGTGAACCGAGCGATGGCGGCCGCCCGTACAACCGAACGCGATCGAGACATAGGATTTTCCTTCGGCCCGGTAGCGGGGCAGGAGGGTGAGCAGGAGCTCCTCGATCCGCCCCAGCGCCTCCTCGTAGCCCTCGTCTTCGGCGATATGCGCGCCGACCGCCTCGTCGAGCCCGGTCAGCGCGCGCAGATCCTCCTCCCAATGCGGATTCCTGAGGAAGCGCATGTCGAGGACGATGTCGGCATTGCGCGGGATGCCGCGGGCGAAGCCGAACGAGATGACGCTGAGGGTCGGCCCGCCGCCGCCGGCGGCGAAGCGGTTGCGGATCTGCTGCTGGAGCGCCGGAACGTCGCTGTCGGTCGTGTCTATGATATGATCGGCCCAGCGCTTGAGCGGGGCGGTCATTTCGCGCTCTTCGGCGATTCCGTCGGTCGCCGGGCGGTCGGGCGCCAGCGGGTGCCGGCGGCGGGTCTCCGAATAGCGGCGCAGGAGCTCGGGGCCCGCGCAGTCCAGGTAGAGCGTCTCGACCTCCCGGTCCGTGCGCCGGGCGACTTTCTTGATCTGGCCGACGATCCGCTCCGCATTGAAGCCGCGGGTCCGGCTGTCGAGTCCCACGGCGAGCGGGCGGCCGCGCTCGGCGCCCGGACGCGGGCGGGTGGCGAGCAGCGGATCGAGCAGGGAAAGGGGCAAATTGTCGACCGTCTCCCAGTCCAGGTCTTCGAGCGTTCGAAGCACGGTCGATTTGCCCGCCCCCGACAGCCCGGTGACGAGCAGGATCCGCTGGGGCCGGCGAGGCTGGGCCATTAGCCGGTCAATCCGAACAGCTTCAGCGCCGCCTCGACCTTCAGCGGGGCCGAGGATTCGAGGCCGGCGAGATGGGCGACGGGAATCGAGACCCCGGCCACCATCCGCTCCTCTCCGGGCTCCGGCAGCCGCGCGGGCTCGGCCTCGAGGTCGACGAACAGGGCGACCGGCACGTCCTGCGCGGTTTTCATCTCGACGATGCCGACTCCCCGAACCTCGATCTTGCCGAGGATGTTGGGGGGCGCGGAAGCGATCGCCCGCCCGTCGACCCGGCGGACGTGGGTGTAATCGTCGCTGATCAGGGTCGCGCCGCGATCGACCAGGCGAAGAGCGAGATCCGATTTGCCCTTCCCCGGCCGACCTCCAAGCAAAACGGCGCGGCCGTTGATCGCCACCGCGGTGGCGTGAACCGTTTCGGACGACAGCGAAACCGGACGGACGGTCATTGCGATACTCCCGGAAAGCGGACCACGAAGCGGGCGCCGCGTTGCCCGTCCGGCCGATCCTCGATGCCGATCGATCCGCCATGGCCTTCGACGATCGCCCGGGCGATGGCGAGACCCAGGCCCGAATGGCGGCCGAAATCTTCCTCCGGCCTGATGGAATGGAAGCGGTTAAAGATTGCCTCCCGGGCGTCCCCGGGCACGCCGGGGCCTTCGTCCTCGACGCTGACCAGCACGTCCTCGCCGACTCGCGCCGCTCTGACCTCGACGACCCCATCCGGCGGCGAGAAGGAGATGGCGTTGTCGACCAGATTGTCGACCAGCCGGGCGAGGCGCGATTCGTCGCCCATCACGGTCGCGGTGGCGACTCGCGGGCGCGCGAAGGCGACCTCGACGCCCTTGCCGCCGCGGCCTTCCCAGAGCGGCAGCATGTTCTGGATCATGCGGCCGAGATCGACGGGCTCGAACCGCGCGCGCGAGAGCTCCGCGTCGAGCCGCGAGGCCTCGGCGATGTCGACCACCAGTCGGTCGAGCCGCCGGACGTCCTGGCGCACCACATCGAGCAATTCGCGCCGGACGGCGGGATCGTCGACCCGCTCCAGCGTATCGACCGCGGAGCGCAGCGAGGCCAGCGGGTTCTTGAGCTCGTGGGTGACGTCCGCGGCGAAGGCGTCGGTGGCGTCGATCCGCTGGCGAAGGCTCTGGGTCATGTCGCCGAGCGCCCGGGCGAGCAACCCGATCTCGTCGCGCCTGTGCGGAAGCACCGGCACGTCCACTTCCCGATCCCGCCCCAGCCTTACCCGGTGCGCGGCATGGGCCAGCCGGCGCAGCGGGGCGGCGATGGTCCGGGCGAGAAAGCGCGAGAGCAGGATCGAGACGAGCAGGGTCGCCGCCAGGATCATCAGCAGCGAGGCGCGCTCGGCGCGAACGACGTGGCGAACGTCGCGGGCGTTGATCGTGAGCAGGAGCACACCGGTTTCGCCTCCGGTGATCGCGCGCGCGGCCGAAATATAGGGCGTGCCGTCGGCGGCGCGGCGGAGCGTCGTCGCTGTGCCGCCGCGGCGCGTCGCCCGCACCGCCTCCGGCCAGGCCTCGAGGCGGTCGACGGCCGGAGGAACGAAGAGCGGCGGCCGGCTGGCCCGGACGATGGCGTCGAAGCCGTTGTCCAGCCAGGTGGCCGCGCGCCGGTACCAGGCTTCGTTCGTGGGATCGCGCAACTGATAGGTCGGCGCGACTCCGGTCCAGCTGTCGGACGTGCGCTCGCCCGTCGGCGCGTAGATCCTGAGCCTCACGCCGGAATCCTGACCGAGGCGGACGAGGATCGGCTGGCGCTGGCCGGGCGGGATCGCGGCGAGCATGTGGGCGATCATCACGGTCTCCGACTGCGCCTGATCGACCCGCGCCTGGGTCAGCCGGCTTCGGAAGCTGTCGAGGTAGAAGATGCTGCCGGCGAGGATCGCCACGGCGAAGATGTTGACCGCGAGGATCCGGTGGCGGAGCGAGAGCCGCCGCGACCAGCCGAGCGCCAGGTCGCGCTGCTCATTCCTCGCCAAAGCGGTATCCGACGCCATAGAGGGTCTCGATCGCGTCGAACTCGCCGTCGACGGAGCGGAACTTGCGGCGCATGCGCTTGATGTGGCTGTCGATGGTCCGGTCGTCGACATAGATGTCGTCCTGATAGGCGACGTCCATCAGCTGGTTGCGCGATTTGACCACGCCGGGGCGCTGGGCGAGCGCCTCGAGGATCAGGAATTCGGTGACGGTGAGGGTCACGTCCTTGCCGTCCCAGCTCACCCGGTGACGCGCCGGATCCATGACCAGTCGGCCGCGGACGATCTCCGCCGGATCGTCCTCCCGCTGGGATTCGGCCGGCCGCGCGCGCATCTCCGTCCGCCGCAGCACGGCCCGGATTCGAGCGAGCAGCAGGCGCTGGGAGAAGGGCTTGGCGATATAATCGTCGGCGCCCATGGCGAGCCCGAGCGCCTCGTCGAGCTCCTCGTCCTTCGAGGTCAGGAAGATGACCGGAAAGTCGCTTTTTTCCCGAAGGCGGCGGAGCAGCTCCATCCCGTCCATCCGCGGCATCTTGATGTCGAGCACGGCGAGGTCGGGCGGGTTCTCGAGCAGCGCCTTCAGCGCCGCCTCGCCGTCCGAATAGAGCCGGGTGATGAAGCCCTCCGACTGGAGCGTGACCGAGAGGGAGGTGAGGATGTTGCGGTCGTCGTCGACAAGCGCGATGGTTACCGACATTCTTGGCAGTCCTTCCCCAACCGGCGGACCCTAGCCAAGGCCGCCCCGCCGCGCCAGCCTTTGACGTAACGGCCCCGCTCCGATATGGGCGCGGCATGATCGTGCCCGCAGAGGGCCTAACCGCTTCATTTCAGGGGAAAGAGCGTGACCAACCGGGTCCCGTCGTTCGACTTGCACCATCAGGGTATCGATACGGCCGCGAAGCTTCACTGGAACCTCGGCCCGGCCGAGCTGACCGAGCATGCCCTATGCAAGGGCGAGGGGGTGCTCGCCAAGGACGGGCCGCTGGTCGTGAAGACCGGCAAGCACACCGGCCGAAGCGCCAACGACAAGTTCATCGTCCGCGATAGCGAGACCGAGACGACGATCTGGTGGGACAACAACAAGTCGATGGACCCGGCGCATTTCGCCGCGCTGAAGGCGGACTTCATGGCCGCGCTGGCGGAGAAGGACACGCTCTACGTCCAGGATCTCTACGGCGGCTCGCAGGCGGAGCACCGGGTCAACGTCCGGGTAATCAACGAGCTCGCCTGGCACAGCCAGTTCATCCGCACGCTTCTGGTCCGCCCGGAAGCAGCCGCGCTTGCCGGCTTCGAGCCCGAATTCACGATCGTCGACCTGCCGAGCTTCCGCGCCGATCCGGCGCGCCACGGCACGCGTTCCGAGACCGTGATCGCCGTCAACCTGAGAGAGAAGCTGATCCTGATCGGCGGCACCGCTTATGCCGGCGAGATGAAGAAGTCGGTGTTCGGAATCCTCAACTACCTGCTTCCGCCGGCCGGCGTGATGCCGATGCACTGCTCGGCGAATATCGGTGCCGACGGCGACACCGCGGTCTTCTTCGGCCTTTCCGGCACCGGCAAGACGACTCTCAGCGCCGACGCCAGCCGCACGCTGATCGGCGACGACGAGCATGGCTGGTCGGACACCGCCGTGTTCAACTTCGAGGGCGGCTGCTACGCCAAGATGATCCGGCTTTCGCCCGAAGCCGAGCCGGAGATTTTCGCGACCACCAAGAGGTTCGGAACGGTGCTCGAGAACGTCGTGGTCGATCCCGTCACGCGCGCGCTCGACCTCGACGACAACAGCCTCGCCGAGAATACCCGCGGCGCCTATCCGATCGAGTTCATCCCCAATGCCTCGGCCGAGAATATGGGCCCGGTGCCGAAGACGGTGATCTTCCTCGCCGCCGATGCGTTCGGCGTGCTCCCGCCGATCGCCCGCCTGACGCCCGAGCAGGCGATGTACCACTTCCTCTCCGGCTACACCGCCAAGGTCGCCGGCACCGAGATCGGCGTGACCGAGCCGGAAGCGACCTTCTCGACCTGCTTCGGCGCCCCCTTCATGCCGCGCCACCCGAGCGTCTACGGCAACCTGCTCAAGGAGCGGATCGCGCGGGGCGGGGTCACCTGCTGGCTGGTCAACACCGGCTGGACCGGCGGCAAATACGGCGTCGGCAGCCGCATGCCGATCAAGGCCACCCGCGCGCTGCTCAACGCAGCGCTCGACGGATCCCTGAAGAACGTCGAATTCCGCACCGACCCGAATTTCGGCTTCGAAGTGCCGGTCAGCGTGCCCGGGGTCGATTCGAGGATCCTCGATCCGCGCGGCACCTGGGCCGACAAGGAGGATTACGATTCGACCGCGGCGAAGCTGGTCAAGCTCTTCACCGACAATTTCGCCAAGTTCGAGGCGCATGTCGATCCGGCCGTGCTCGCCTCGGCGCCGGGCGCGAGAGGCCAACAAGCGGAGCAAGTCCGGGAGACCGTCACCAGCGCGGCCTGACGCCTTACACGACCGACCTTTTCAAGGGAGCGTGCCGGCGGCAGCCGGCGCGCTCCTTTTCTTTTATGGGGACCGAGACATGAGCGATCACGAACCGCGGCTCTGGCCGCACGACGAAGCGATAAGAAGCGTGGGCACGCGCTTCCTCGACCGCACCCTGCCCAAAGCGGAATGGACCCACGAGGCGCATATCGCGACCACCGCGTGGATTCTGATCGAGCGCCCGGACATCGCGCCCGAGCGCGACCTGCCGGACCTGATCCGCCGCTACAACGAGAGCGTCGGCGGGGTGAACAGCGACACCGAAGGCTATCACGAGACGATCACGCAGGTCTTCATCCGCACCCTGCGCGGCGGGCTGGCGGGCAGCGAAGGGCAGGGGCTGGCGGAGCGAATAAACGCCCTGCTGCCTGCGCCCGAGGGCCGGCGCGACTGGCCTTTGCGCTTTTATTCGCCGGAGCTGCTGTTTTCCAAAGAAGCGCGGCTGGGATGGGTGGAACCGGACCTCCAGATGCTGACGGTCTAACCCGGTCGAGTCCCGCCCATTCCCCATCGCACCGGCACATGTTACGTTTCGGAGCCGATACAAAGAGGGGGAGAAGCCATGGCCAGCGTCGCGGAAGCATTTGCAGGACCGGCGGGGCGGCCGGACGTGCTGTCGGGGACGCCGCGCGCGGGCTTCGTCGACCGGTGGATCTACGTGTTCACCGCAGCGAGCTTCATCGTCATCACCTTCACCGGCTTCATCCCGGATTCACTGGCGAAGGTGGCGGCGGTCCAGGCCGGGCTGAGACCGTCTTTCCCATTGGTCCTGCATCTCCACGCTGTGCTGATGGGCACATTCCTCGTGCTGCTGCTGGCCCAGACGGTGCTGGTGGCGAGCGGGCGGTGCGATCTCCACCGCCGGCTCGGCCTCGCCGCGATGGTGGTGGCTCCCGCGCTCGTCATCGTCGGGCTCGTGCTCGTGCCGACCATCTATCATGTGACCTGGAACGCGGCTCAGGTGGCCGGCGCGGCGGGGGAGATTGCGCGGCAGCGAATCCCGATCGCCGACGACATCATGCTGCTGCAGTTCAGGGTCGGGATTCTGTTTCCGCTGTTCCTGTGGATCGGCCTTCGCGCGCGCCGGGGCGATCCGGGCCTGCACAAGAGGATGATGATCCTCGCCACCGCGATGGCCCTGCCGGCGGCGATCAACCGCATCGAATGGCTTCCGACCACGCTTCCGGCCAGCCCGGTCGCGAGCGATCTCTACGTGCTGCTCGCGGTGTCGCCGATGCTGATCTGGGACGTCGTCCGCAACCGGGGCTTGCACCGGGCCTGGCTGATATGGATCGGGTTGAGCCTGCCGTTCACGGCGCTGGTCTACGCCTTGTGGGGAACGCCGTGGTGGCAGACGATGGCGCCGCGGCTGATGGGGCTTTGAGGGCGCGGCCGACTGGCCGGAGGGGACGGCGATCGCAGCGGGGATCGGGGCGCCGATCGCCATCCCGGCGCCGTTCGTCGGGCCGATCTTCGGCGCGCTGGCCGGCGGCGCTTATGGGCTTTTCACGGCGAAGGGGCGGTGAGGGCAGCGCGGCTGGGTGTGGAGTCGGATTGGCGAAGCACGGAATGGTGACCCCGGCATCGCGTATGCCTTAATTCGGGGCAGGGTGGGCAGTGACGGGGTACCATATTAGCATTTGTCCAGATCAGCACGGACTCGGACGCTCGGCCCAGCGCAGGCGTTTGCCTGTTGGGCGGCCGCCAGCGCTTCAGCCATGCTATTGAACGGCCTCCCATACCCATTTTCCGTCATAGGACCTGAACATCTATTTATCGCTTCGTCAGCTTCTCGGCCTGACGGGGCCGGCGCATTCAAATTCCACCAAGCGAGATAAAAAGGCGGGCCGCAGGTGTACTCTTCGTTGGTAGAATTCGTCTGGGCGGGGGCATCTTCCGCGGGGGAACGGATTGCTACGGCCTGAGGTCGGCGACTTCTTTCTAACTCGGGCGCGTGAGAGGCGTCTGCATTCGAATTGACTTTGGTTACTGGCGGCGGCGTTGGTGAGGCAGTTGGTTGTGCTGTGATCAATGCGGGGGATGCAGGCAGAAAAAACGCAACATATCCTGACACCAACGCGGCAGCCGCATGCAGTACGATAGCCATTTTGGTTGGAGATCGTATCGGTTTGGAATCGTCGATCCGCCGGAGAACGTAGTAGCCTAGCCAAAGCAATATCAGCATTGATACGACGAAAACGCCAACTGCAACTCCATGCCGCGAAAGCCAGTCGACCAAGTCTCCCATTGCACCCCCCACGAAGTCTCGAATTCCGATAGCGTCCAGACTAGGTTTCGTTGCCTTAGGTGCTTACTCCTAACCGTTTCCTCGGTGAAGCAAAGCTTCTAGCTCGGGAGATCGTGGCATTCGCGAACCGTTAACCTGCCAAATCTTCGGGAAAATGAAGCGGGACTCGTCTATGGAACCCTAACCCGAGGCTCCCTTTCCCTCTCGAACAATTCGGTCATTGCCCAAACCATGGCGTCAAGCCGGTCCGGGCTCCCCGCTCCCTGATACCCCGCCCGACTCAGCGCGCACATTTGGTCCTTCCAATTCCCCGCAAGCTTCGCCCGCCGGGTCTCGACCTGAGCGCGATCGGCTCGGCGCGGGCGGCCTTGCTGGGGGTGGCGGGGACGAGGCGGACGGGGAGGTCGGCGTCAACGGCGCGGAGCACGGTGGCGCTCGTCGCTGCCCTCGTTCCTCCGGCGACGATCCGGCTCGCGCCATATCGAGCGGCGGCCCCAACGACTCGGCGGCGGCCTAGCCGCCCGCCGCGCGCGCCGCCTTGCGGAACAGGGCGGCGGAGAGCAGCCAGAGGGCGCCGAACGCCGCGCTGACCAGGCCGCCGCGCGGGTCCATGGTCATGCCGGCGAGGGCGACCGCGACGTGCGCCGCCGCGGCCACGGCCATCGCCCAGGCCATTCCCGGTGCCCGGAAGCGGGCGAGCGCCGCGCCGCCCAGCGCGACGAGGATGACTGCGAAGAAGAGCAGATTGTAGGCGTCGCCCTCGTCGCCGATCATCCCGACCGCGCCGGTCGCCCAGACGATCATGAAGCCCGCCGCCAGCGCCGCCCCGACTCCGCCGCGATAGGCGCTGTTGCGGGTTGCCCTGACGGCCAGTTCGAAAGCTCCGCCGACGATGGCGATCATTCCGGCGGCGAAGAGGAAATCGAACGCCGTCCAGTTCACGCCGCTGTCGAACTGCATCGCCACCGCCGGGATCAACAGCAGCAGGCCCGCGATGCTCCACGCCCCGATCCGCCACGGATTGGCGCGCCGTCCAACCGTTTCCCCGCCATTTGCCATTGCCTTGCCTTTCATCGATGAATGAGGCTTGGGCTATCGGCCATCGGCGGATGAAGGTCATGAGCAGGTGATGAGGTTTTGCTGAAATCATGAAGTTCGCGTTCGGAGGCTTCACGCTCGATCCCCACGACCGCAGGCTCTGCCGGGAGGGCGCGCCGGTGGAGCTCAACGCGCGCTATCTCGACGCCCTCGCCCTGCTGGTCGGCGAGGACGGCAGGCTGGTGTCCAAGGAGCGCTTCATGGCCGAGGTGTGGCGCGGCGTTCCGGTGACCGACGAGGCGCTGACCCAGTGCATCAGAACGCTCCGTCGGCTGCTCGGCGACGATGCGGCGCGGCCGCGCTTCATCGAGACGGTGCCGAAGCATGGCTATCGCTTCGTCGCGCCGGTGGAGCGCATCGAGCGCGAGACCGGCGCTCGCGAACGCCGTGCGGGTCTCGAAAGCCACCCCGCCCCCGGCCCCTCCCCATCAAGGGGAGGGGAGTCTCCGTGGCGGCGGGCCATGCTGCTGGGCGGCGCCGGGACGCTTGGGGCCGCGGGCGCCGGGGTGCTCGGCGGGCTGTTCTACGGCTTCGCGCTCGGCGGCGGGCCGGGGGCCGCGTCGGTTCTGCTGGTGCTGCTGTGGCTGACGGTCGCGGCGGCGCTGATCGGCGGCGCGGGGGTGAGCTTCGGAATCGCCGCCGGAGCGCCGCGATGGACGATCGCCGGCGGGGCGTTGGGCGGAATGGCCGTCGGGGCGGTGGCCAAGCTGCTCGGGCTCGACGCGTTCAACCTGCTGCTCGGCCGCTCGCCGGGAGACATTACCGGCGGCGCCGAGGGGCTGATGCTCGGCGCCTCGGTCGGGCTAGGCGCCTTGCTCGCGCGGCGCTCGTCACTCCGGCGCGGAGTTGCGATGGCCGCGCTTTCGGGGGGAGCGGCGGGCGCCGCCATTCCGCTTCTCGGCGGGCGGCTGATGGGCGGAAGCCTCGATCTTCTGGTGCGCGGCTTTCCCGGCTCGCGGCTGAGGCTGGACGCGATCGGCGCCCTGTTCGGCGAGAGCGGCTTCGGGCCGGTCAGCCAGGCGGCGACCGGAATGATCGAGGGCGCCCTGTTCGCCGGGTGCATCGTCGGCGCGATGCGCCTCGCCCGGCGGAGCATGGGAGAGGGCTAGGCGGCCTCGGCCTGCCGCGACCGCCAGGATTCGGTACGGCGGTCGTAATCCTCGGCCAGCGCGAGCAGGGCAGCGGCGCCGTCTCCCGAATAAGCGGGGCCGTGCATCAGCGCGAGCGTCCGCGGGGCAAGTCCGGCAAGGCGGCGGATGGTCGCGCCCATCTCCGGATGGAGGCTCGAAAAGCGGAACAAATCCTCGGCCGCCGCCGCCGGGCCGACGATGTCGCCGGTCGTCAGCGCGGCGGTCCGCCCGGTCTGGGTGAAGAGATCGCCGCAGAGAAGAGTGCCGGTCGTCTCCTCGTAGACCAGACCAGCTTCCCAGCCGTGGGGCGTGTGCGGCGTATCGATGTAGCGGACGCTCTTGCCGCCGAGGTCGATCGTCTCGCCATCGGCGAGCTTGCGCGGCGCGCGGTCGGCGAGGTCGTTCAGGCTGACGTCGCAGCCGGTCTCGCCGTGGACGATCTCGGCGTTCGGGCTGGCCGCGAGCCACAGGTTCATCGCGCCGCATTCGTCGGCCTCGACATGGCCGAAGCCGATCCAGCGCAGCCCATCGAGCGGGATCAGGCGCGCGACGGCTTCGCTCACTGCGGGAAAGAGCGTGCGCTGGCCGGTGTGGAACAGCAGCGGCTCGCCGCCGAGAACGAGATATTGGTTGAAGGCGAAGCCCGCCGGCGGCGCGACCTCCCGGACGAAGGTCGAGATTCGGTAGATGCCGTCGGCGACTTCATCGAGGGCGGTGGTCATCTTCATGCTCCTGGCGACTCGTTGACTGCACATAAGTGTGCAGCTAATGTGCAGGCATGTCAACTTCCGATGCACAACCGCGTGCAGCGAATAAGCGGCCCTATCGCATGGGCCGGCGCGCGGACAGACGCGAGGAGACTCGCCGGCGAATCATCGAGGCCGCGGTGGCACTTCATTCGACGCTAGGGCCGGCGCGAACGACCGTGGCGCAGATCGCCGAGCGGGCAGGGGTGCAGCGGCACACCTATTACGCCCACTTCCCCGAGGAGCGGGACCTGTTCCTCGCCTGCTCGGGCCATGCCCTGGCGCACGATCCGCTGCCCGACGTCGCCCGGTGGCGCGCTCTGCCGCCGGGCTGGGAGCGCATTCGGCACGGCCTCGAGGAGCTCTACCGCTGGTACGAGCGCAACGCGGAAATGGCCGCCTGCGTGATCCGCGACGCCGAGCATCATGCGCTGACCCGGGAGATGACCGAGCTGAGGATGCTGCCGACCTTCGCCGCGGCCCACCAGACGCTTGGCGAAGGGATGAACCCGCGCGCACAGGTTTTGCTCGGCGTCGCTCTCGATTTCGCCTGCTGGCGGTCCCTTCACGCCACGCAGGACGCCGGGAACGCGGCGCTCCTGATGAGCGACGCGGTCTGCGCGCTGGAGTGACGGCGCCCCGCCTCTCGCGCCGCTCGCTCGCCATCGCCGCTTTGTCGACGGTGGTCGAATGGTACGATTTCACGCTCTACCTCTATTTCGCGACGGTGCTTTCGCGGGTCTTCTTCGGCGGCGGCGCGGCCTCGCTGGCAATGACTCTCGGCGGGTTCGCGGTCGCTTATCTTATGCGCCCGATCGGCGCCGTCTTCTTCGGCCATCTCGGCGACCGGCGCGGGCGGCGGCCGATGCTTCTGCTGTCGATGGCGATCATGTCGCTGGCCATGCTGCTGACCGGCCTGCTGCCGACCGCCGGACAGATCGGCCCGGCGGCGGCCTGGTTGCTGATCCTGCTGCGCTGCGTGATGGGCTTCTCCGTCGGCGGGGAATATACCGGGGTGGTCGCCTATCTGCTCGAAGGGGCGCGGCCCGAACGGCGTGGCCTGATCGCCTCCTCCGCGGCAGCGGCGAGCGAGATCGGCGCATTGCTCGCGGTGGGGGTCTCGGCAGTCACCGTCATTGCGATGAGCAATGCCGACCTCGAATCCTGGGGCTGGCGCATTCCCTTCCTGGTCGGCGCCGCGCTCGCCGGATCGGTGTGGGTCGCGCGCTCCACGATGGAGGAATCGCCGGAGTTCGAGCGCCAGGTGAGCGAAGGAACCGTGCCGGCGAACCCGCTTCGCCACGCGCTGGTCGGGCAGCGGCGCGGGGTCGTTCGCGCCTTCGCCATCTCCGCTCTGGGCTCGATCACTTATTATGTCGGAATCACCTACGTGCCCGCCTTCCTCGCTTCGGCGGGGGCGATGGCGGAGGGGGATTCGCTCTGGCTTTCGACCATCGCCGCAATGGCCGTGATCCTGGTGACTCCGTTCGTCGGCCTGCTCTCGGACCGGATCGGGCGAAGGCCGGTGCTTCTCGCCCTTGCCGCCCTGAGCGCGCTGCTGCCGATCACGATGTTCTCGCTGATGGCCGGCGGCGACTGGGGGCGGGCGCTGCTGGGCGCGGTGATCCTGGCCGGCGTCGCGGGCGGGGTGAGCGCGGTCGGCGCGGTCGCCACCGCCGAGCAGTTCACCGGCGAGGGCAGGGTCAGTGGCCTCGCTTTCGGCGCGACCGGCGCGACCGCGATCTTCGGCGGGCTGACGCCCTGGCTGGCGCAGCTGCTGATAGAGCGAACCGGGTGCCCGGAAATGCCCGGCCTGATGATCGCGGCCGTGGCTTTGTGCGTGTTGCCGGTGTTCCTGAAAATGCGGGAGACGGCGCCGGGCAAGTGATCCGGCCATCCGCCGGGTCGGTACGAAAGCCTTGCGAAAGCCTTCGGCCTGGACCCCGGCCTTCGCCGGGGAACGGTTAGCTGTAGAGGGCTTTCTTCTTAGCCCCGCCGCGCCGCGATGTGGGCGTCGATGATCCGGCCGAGCACGACCAGCGGGACGTTGCCGCCCGTCACCACCGCGTCGTCGAAGGCGCGCAGATCGAAGCGGGGGCCGAGAGCTGAGCGCGCATGCTCGCGCAAGCGGTTGATCTCGCTGTGGCCGACCTTGTAGCCGCAGGCCTGACCGGGCCAGGCGCAATAGCGGTCGACCTCGCTGGTCACCTCCTCGGCCGAGGAGCCGTTGGTTTCGGCGAACCATCGGATCGCATGGTCGCGGGTCCAGCGCTTGGCGTGGAGGCCGGTGTCGACGACGAGGCGGCAGGCGCGGAAGGCGATCGACTGGAGGTAGCCGAGGCGGCCGAGCGGATCGCCCTCATAGACTCCGAGCTCGTCGCCCAGCTGCTCGGCGTAGAGCGCCCAGCCTTCCGAATAAGCGTTGAAGGCGAGCAGGGTGCGGACCAGCGGCAGGCGGTAGCTATATTCGCCCTGCCAGACGTGGCCCGGAATGCCTTCGTGGAATGCGAGGGTGGTGAGGCCGAAGCGCGGCGTTCGCGACGTATCGTGCAGGTTGACGTAGAGGTTGCCCGGCACGCTTCCGTCGATCGAGCCGGCCCCGGCATAGGCGCCGGGTGCTCCGATCTCGATCTCGGGCGGCACCCGCTTCACGATCAGATTGCCGCGCACCAGAGTGCCGAAGGCCCTAGGCAGGCGCGTGCGGATGTCGGCGATCGCCGCGTTCATGAAATCGAGGACCTGCCGGCGGCCCGCGTCGGTATTGGGGAAGAGGTTGGCCGGATCGCGGCCGAGCGCAGTCATCCGCTCGCCGACGCTGCCCCGGGTGAGGCCTCGGGCGCGGAGGATCGTGTCCATTTGCGACTGGAGCGCGCGAAGCTCATCGAGGCCCTGGGCGTGGACCTCTTCGGGCGTGCGCGTGGTGGTCGTCCCGGCCTTGAGCGCCCAGGCGTAATAGGCGTCGCCGTCCGGCAGCTTCCAGACGCCGGCGTCGGCGGTGGCGGCCGAGCGCTGGCGGGCAAGCTCGGCGATCTGGCGGTCGAGCGCGGGCGCCACCTTCTCGGCCGCCAAGCGCTCGGCGCGGCCGGCGAAATCGCCGGGGAGGGAGGCCGTGCGCCGGGCGAGCGAGGTAACCAGGCCCCATTCGTCGACCGGCTGGCCGCGGACGGCGCGCTGCTGGCGAAGGCTCTTGTCGAGCAGGAAATCGGGCGCGACGACGCCGATGCCGGAATCGTGGTGCAGCCGTTCGGTCTCGCCATCGAGCGCGGCGGCATACCCTTCCATGCGGGCGAGATAGGCCTCCGCGTCGGCGGCGTTCTCGACCTTGTGGTTGCTGTCCAGCGTGTCCGGGATCTCGACGAAGGCGCCGGTATTCTGGGCGACCACGTAAGGCGCGTTGCGGTAGGACCAGTTCTGGTTGAGCGTGGCGACGTCGCCGAACGGGAAGGCGAAGCCTTCGAGCGCGGTTTCGTGGGCGGTCCCGACCACGTCGAGGGTGACCCGCGCCGAGGGGGAGAGCGTGGCGGGATCGACCGCGCGCAAGCGGGCGAGGCGCTCCGCGGCGCGGGCGGCAATGGCGCGCTGGCCTTCGGGCGAACGGTCGGTGAGTCGGGACTTGAACGCTGCGCGCGCGCCGGCGTCGAGCCCGAGCGCCGAGGCGTTTTCCGGATAATCGGCGAGCAGGGCCTCGGCGACGCCGGCGAACTCCTCATTGGCGCCGCCCTGCGAGGCCAGGGCGGGGAAGGCGGGCGCGAAGGCGAGCGCACTTGCGCCCAGCAGGAGCTGGCGGCGGTCCAGGATCATCGCGGCCTCAGGCTGGCGGGATGAAGGTGCCGGCGGGCGCCTGATCGATCGGAAGGATGTGCAGGCAGGTGCCGTCGGCGGCGACGATCTGCGCGTGGCTTCCCGCGGGCAGGTCCGGCCCGCGCGCGTTCCACACGCCGTCGCCGACGCGGACCCGTCCGGCGCCGTTCTCGATCGCCTGCTCGACCGTCACCGTCTTGCCGATCAGCCGCGCGGCGCGCGCGTTGAGGTTCGGATCCTCGTTGGGGACCGGATTGCGGGCGTAGTAGAGCCGGCCGGCGAAAACGGAAGCGAAGGCGAGCACCGCGAAGATCACCGCCTGGACGGGGAAGCTGAGATCGACCATCGAGAGGATCACGCCGGTGACCGCCGCGGCGATCGCGATCCAGATCAGGAAGATGCCGGGCGCGAAGATTTCGAGGATGGCGAGCAGTCCTGCGGCGATCAGCCACCACCAGTGCGGCGCGAGCGTGCCGGAGAAGCTCGCCAGCGAGTCGAACGAGTTCATTGCTGGCCTCCCTCGAACGGGCCGCGGCGATTGTTCCCGCCGGCGGCGTTGGCGCCCAGCGCGTCGCGCGCAAGCTCGCCGATTCCGCCGAGCGTTCCGATCAGCTGGGTCGCCTCGACCGGGAAGAGAATCGTCTTGGCGTTGGGCGAGGTGGCGAAGCGGCTGACCGCCTCGACATATTTGAGCGCGACGAAATAGTTGATCGCCTGGCTCGAGCCCTTCTCGATCGCCTCGGAGACCATCTCGGTCGCCTTGGCCTCGGCTTCGGCTGAGCGTTCGCGCGCCTCGGCGTCGCGGAAGGCGGCCTCGCGGCGACCCTCGGCCTGAAGGATCTGGCCCTGCTTCTGGCCCTCGGCCTTGAGGATCTCGGAGGCGCGAAGGCCCTCGGATTCGAGGATCAGGGCGCGCTTCTCGCGCTCCGCCTTCATCTGCCGGCCCATCGCGTTGACGATGTCTGCGGGCGGGCGGATGTCCTTGACCTCGACCCGGGTGATCTTGACGCCCCAGGCCTCGGTGGCGAGATCGACCACGGTCAGCAGCCTTGCGTTGATCTCGTCGCGCTTGGAGAGGGTCTCGTCGAGGTCCATCGAGCCCATCACCGTGCGAAGGTTGGTCGTCGTGAGCTGCATGATGGCGAGATAGAGGTCCGACACCTCATAGGCCGCCTTGGCCGCGTCGAGCACCTGGAAGAAGACGATGCCGTCGACTCCGACCATCGCATTGTCCTTGGTGATGATCTCCTGGCCCGGAATGTCGAGGACCTGCTCCATCATGTTCACCTTGCGGCCGACGCGATAGAAGAAGGGCGGGTAATAATTCAGGCCGGGGCGCGCGACGGTGGTGAAGCGGCCGAAATATTCTATCGTATATTGATAGCCTTGGCGGACGACCTTGATACCCGAAAACAGGTAAAGGATGACCAGGACGATCAAAATCGTAAAAAACAGGCCCATGACGGCTCTCCCTCCCCGCTGAGGGAGATATCATGTAGACAAACGGGCTCTCTTCCAAGAGGAATCGGAACGCCATGGACCAGGCCGACCTCCGCCGCTGCCGCTCGTTGCTCTTTCTCCCGGCCTCCAATCCCCGCGCGATCGAGAAGGCGCGCACGCTGGATGCGGACATGGTCGTGCTCGACCTCGAGGACGCCGTCGCCGAGGAGGACAAGGCGGCGGCGCGCGAGGCCGCTTCGATGGCGACTCATGAAGGCTTCGGAGGGCGGCCCGTCGCGATCAGGATGAACCCGACGGGCTCCGCTCATTATGGCGAGGACGTCGTCGCGGTTCGCCGCTCGACCGCCGATTTCGTGATCCTCGCTAAGGCCGAATCGGCCAAGATGGTGGCCGACGCCGGCTGGCTGGTGCAAAAGCCCGTGCTGGCGATGATCGAGACCCCACGCGCAGTGATCGACGCGGCCGCGATCGCCTCGGCCGCCCGCGGGCTGATCGCCGGAACCAACGATCTTTCCGCGAGCCTGGGGCTGCCGCCGGGATCGGGCCGGGGCGGGCTCGTCTTCGCGCTCCAGCGCATCCTGCTTTCGGCGCGCGCGGCCGGCACGCCGGCGTTCGACGGCGTCTATAACGGGCTCGACGACACAGCGGGCCTCGCCGCCGAGTGCGCCGAGGGGCGGGCCTGGGGCTTCGACGGCAAGTCGCTGATCCACCCGAGCCAGATCGAGACCGCGAACCGCGCCTTCACCCCGAGCGAAGCGGAGATCGAGGCCGCGCGCAGGCTCGTCGAGGCCTCGTCGGGCGGCGCCCAGCGGCACGAGGGACGGATGATCGAGCAACTCCATGTCGACCAGGCGCGGGCGATCATCGCCAAGGCGAATCGCTTGCCAGCCTGAGCCCCGCTCCTTAAGCAGCGCCATGTTCAAGGCCTTGTTCCGCGCCGCCGCGCCTTTCACCTTTCTCATCGCCACGCCGCTCGCCGCGCAGCCGATCGCTCCGGGCGACATGCTGCGCCATATCCAGGCGCTGGCGAGCGACGAATTTCAGGGCAGGGCGCCCGGCTCGGCGGGCGAGCGGCTGACCACCGATTATATCGTTCGCCAGCTCCAGCAGCGCGGCCTCGAGCCCGCCGGCGAGAACGGGACCTGGTTCCAGCCGGTGCGGCTGATCGAGACGCTGCCCGGCCGAAGCGACGTGCGCTGGACCGTCTCCGGCGCGCCGGTGGCGATCGACGCCGGGGAGATGGCGCTGATCGGGCCGCAGCCGGCGGTCACCATCGCCGACGCGCCGGTGGTCTTCGCGGGAGAAGGGGCGCAAGGCCCCGAGCTGCGCGGTGCCGTCGTCCTGATCGTCCAGGGGCCGATGGGCGAGGGCCGCGCTTCGATCAGAACGCGGGTCAAGGCGCTGGCCGACGCCGGCGCCGCGGCGGTGATCGTCGTCGCCGGGGCTCAGGTTCCCTGGGAGATGGTCACGCGCAGCTTCGCCCGGGGAAGCACGCGGATCGAGGCCGAGGCCCCGGCCATCGTGACCGGGATCATGCCGCAAAGCGCTGCGCGCCGGCTCGTCGGCGCGGCGCTCGACCAGCCCCCTTCGGGCGTCGCGACGCTGCCCCTTCGCGTTTCGATGACCGTGAACACCGTCGTCAACCGCTTCGCCACCAACAACGTCCTGGGGCGGGTGCGCGGCAGCGGGTCGACGGCGGAGAATGTGATTCTGATGGCCCATTGGGACCATCTCGGCTTCTGCCGGCCCGAGGGGGCGCCGGACCGGATCTGCAACGGCGCGGTCGACAATGCGAGCGGAATCGCGATGATGATCGAGGTCGCCGGACGCCTCGCCCAGCAGCCGCGGCCGGTTCGCGACGTCCTCGTTCTCGCGACCACCGCGGAGGAAGAGGGGCTGCTCGGCGCGACTTACTATGCGGCGCACCCGACCGTGCCGCTGGGCTCGATCCTCGCGGCGATCAATATGGACACGGTGGCGATCCAGCATGCCGGAAGCCCGGTCGCGGTGATGGGCCGCGGCCTCGCCCCGCTCGACTCGGCGATCGACTCGACGGTGGCGGCGATGGGCCGGCGGCTCGACACCGACGACGAGGCGGCGGAGCTGGTCCAGCGGCAGGACGGCTGGGCCTTCAACCGGGCGGGCGTGCCGGCGATCATGGTCGGCGGCTCCTTCTCCGACATGACGCTGCTCAATCGCTTCCTCGAGGGACGCTACCACAAGCCCGACGACCAGGCCGACGGCGAGATCGTCCTCGACGGCGCCGCCGAGGATGCGAACCTGACCGTCGCGCTCGCCCGGCGGCTGGCCGATCCGGCGACCTACCAGAGGCCTGCAAGAGCGACCCCATGACCATCGAGATCCCGCTCGGCCTGACCTTCGACGACGTCCTCCTGCGTCCCGCTGAATCGCGCGTGCTTCCGAGCCAGGCCGACACGCGAACGCGGCTGACCAGGGAGATCGCGCTCAACATCCCGGTCGTCTCCTCGGCCATGGACACCGTCACCGGCGCCGACATGGCGATCGTCATGGCCCAGCTCGGCGGCCTCGGCGTGCTCCACCGCAACATGGAAGTCGACGAGCAGGCGGCCGCGGTGCGCGCGGTCAAGCGCTTCGAGAGTGGGATGATCGTCAACCCGATCACCATGACTCCTGATCAGACGCTGGCCAAGGCGCTCGAGCTGATGAAGCGCCACAAGATTTCCGGAATTCCGGTGACCGAGAAGGGCGGCCGGCTGGTCGGCATCCTGACCAACCGCGACGTGCGCTTCGCCGGCAATCCGCGTCAGCCGGTTTCCGAGCTGATGACCAGCGAGAATCTCGCGACCGTGCGCCCCGGCGTCGGCCAGGAGGAGGCGCGGCGGCTTCTCCACCAGCGCAGGATCGAGAAACTGCTGGTGGTCGACGAGGAGGGCCGCTGCTTGGGCCTGATCACGGTCAAGGATATCGAGAAGGCGGTCGCCTATCCCGACGCCACCAAGGACGCCGCGGGGCGGCTGCGCGTGGCGGCTGCGACGACCGTCGGCGACAAGGGCTTCGAGCGAAGCCAGGCGCTGATCGACGCGGAGTGCGACCTGATCGTCATCGACACCGCGCACGGCCACAATGTCGACGTCGCCGCCGCGGTCGAGCGGATCCGCAAGCATTCGAACGCCGTGCAGGTCGTCGCCGGGAACGTCGCCACCGCAGAGGCAACCAAGGCGCTGATCGGCGCGGGCGCCGACGCGGTGAAGGTGGGGATCGGGCCGGGATCGATCTGCACCACGCGGATCGTCGCCGGGGTCGGGGTGCCGCAGCTGACCGCGGTGATGGAATCGGCCGAGGAGGCCGCCAAGAGCGGCACGCCGGTGATCGCCGACGGCGGCCTCAGGAGCAGCGGCGACGTCGCCAAGGCGCTTGCCGGAGGCGCGGCGGCGGTGATGATCGGATCGCTGCTCGCGGGCACCGAGGAGGCTCCCGGCGAGACCTTCCTCTACCAGGGCCGCGCCTACAAATCCTATCGCGGGATGGGCTCGGTCGGGGCGATGGCGCGCGGCTCGGCCGACCGCTATTTCCAGCAGGACATCAAGGACCAGCTCAAGCTCGTGCCCGAAGGCATCGAAGGGCAGGTCGCCTATAAGGGCCATGCCTCGGACGTGATCCACCAGCTCGTCGGAGGGGTGAAGGCGGCGATGGGCTATACCGGCGCGGCGACGATCGAGGAGCTGCAGAAGAAGGCGCGCTTCGTCCGGATCACCAATGCGGGCCTTCGCGAAAGCCATGTCCACGACGTCACGATCACCCGCGAGGCGCCCAATTATCCGCAGCGTTAGGGCCTGAGGATGGTGTTCCTGTCCCGTCATTTCCGCGCCAGCGGGGATCAAGGATGGCCGGATTCCCGCTGTCGCGGGAATGACGGAATGGATCGATGACCCCTTCGGCCAGAGCCCAGGCGGCGATCGAGTTGCTCGATGAGGTGATCACGGCCGCGCGCGAGGGCGGGGCGGCGGCGGACACGTTGATCGCGCGCTATTTCAAGACTCGTCGCTACGCCGGCTCGAAGGACCGGCGCGAGGTCCGCGACCTCGTTTTCGGGGCGATCCGAAGGGCGGGGGAGAGACCGGCCTCGGGACGCGCGGCGATGCTCGGCCTCGCGCAAGACCTTCCCTGGCTGCTCGACGCGTTCGACGGATCCGCGCACGGTCCGGCCAGCCCAGCCCCGGACGAGGCCGCGGCGCCGGCGGGCGTCGCCCCGGCGTGGATCGTGCCCCAATTCGACCCCGCGATCGCGCCCGGAGAGCTCGCTGCGCTGCTCGCCCGGGCGCCGCTCGATCTTAGGGTCAACCGGCTCAAGGGCTCGCGCGAGGATGCGCTGGCGCAAATCGCCGAGGGTGAGCCGAGCCCGCTCTCGCCGATCGGCATTCGCCTTCCCGAAGGCCTTCGAATCGAGGACAGCGAGGCGTGGCGCGGCGGCCTGATCGAGGTCCAGGACGAGGGCAGTCAGCTGATCTGTCTTGGCTGCGAGGCCGGGCCCGGCATGCTTGCGGTGGACCTGTGCGCCGGGGCGGGCGGCAAGACGCTCGCGATCGCCGCGGAAATGGGCAATGCCGGAAGGATCGTCGCGAGCGACGCGGACCGCGGCCGGCTCGCGCGGATGGGGCCGAGAATCGAGCGGGCGGGGGTGACGATCGTCGAGCCGCTGCTGCTCGATCCGAACCGGGAGGAAGCGATGCTCGCCGATCTGGCCGGCCAGGCGGACCTCGTGCTGGTCGACGCGCCTTGCTCCGGCACCGGCACATGGCGCCGCAATCCCGAGACTCGCTGGCGGCTGACTCCGCAGCGGCTGGAGCGAGTCGTCGCTCTTCAGTCGCGGCTGCTCGATCTCGGGGCAACGTTGCTCAAACCCGGCGGGCGGCTGGTCTATGCGGTCTGCTCGCTGCTGGCGAGCGAGGGCCGCGACCAGGCCGCGGCGCTGACCGCCCGTTCATCGCTGGTTCCGGAGCGGATGCCGATAAAGGCCGGCACGCCCTCGGGCACGGGCCTGCTGCTCAGCCCGGCGCGGGACCGGACCGACGGCTTTTTCGTCGCGCGCTGGCGGCGGCCGTGTTAGATGACCCGCGCGAGTAAGATGGAGTTTGTGATGCGCCTTACGCCGATTGTCCTTTCGGCCGCGATCGCGGCGGCGACCATGGCCAGCGCCGGCCAGGGCCAGCGCCCCGACGACCAGATCGATCCCCGCTCCTCCGCGCTGGTCGAGCAGGCGCAGGCGCAGACCAGCGCCGGCCATCTCGACGTCGCCAACGATTTGCTGGAGACCGCGCTGGCCGTCGATCCGCGCAACCGAGGCGCCTATGTCGCCCTCGGCCGCGTCGCGCAGGCGCAGCGGCTCCCCGGCAAGGCGGTGCGCTACTACGCGGATGCGCTGCGGATGGAGCCCAACGACGTCAACGCGCTGGCGGGACAGGGCGAGGCCTATGTGCAGCGCGGCGCGGTGGAGCGCGCGCGGCGCAATCTCCAGCGGGTGCAGACGCTGTGCGGTCGCAATGCCTGCCCGCAGGCGCAGCAGCTGGCGGCGGTGATCCAGCGCGGCCCGCCGGCGGACGTGCTGGCCGCCCAGCGCCCCGAGCAGGGCGCCCCGCCCGCGACGCCGACCCCGCGGCCTAACTGAGCAGCCGCGCCAGGCTGACGAAATCGGCGACGGTGAGTGTCTCCGCTCGCCGCTCGGAGTTGATCCCGAGGGTTTCGAGCGCCTCCACCGCGCCGGGCAGGCCCGCCAGCGAGCGGCGAAGCATCTTGCGCCGCTGGCCGAAGGCCGCGCCCGTGATGGCCTCGAGCGTGCCCGGCTTCACGCCCTTCGGATGCTCTGCCGGCACGATGTGCACCACGGCCGACATCACCTTGGGCGGGGGCACGAAGGCCGAGCGGTGGACCTTCAGCGCCAGCTTCGCATGGCTCCGCCATTGGGCGAGGACGGCGAGCCGGCCGTAGGCGGAGGTGTCCGGCCTGGCGACGATCCGCTCCGCCACCTCCTGCTGGAACATCAAGGTGAGCGATTTCCAGCGCGGCGGCCAGGCTTCCCCGCCGAGCCAGCGCACCAGCAAGGCGGTGCCGACATTGTAGGGAAGGTTGGCGACGATGTGCGCTCCGGCGGGGGCCTCGACCTCGAGCGCGTCGCCCTCGATCGCCTCCAGCCGCCCTTCGAAAGCTTCGCCGAGCTCGGCCAAGGCGGGCAGGCAGCGCCGGTCGCGCTCGACGGCGATCACCCTGGCTCCGGCGCGCAACAGCGCCCGCGTAAGTCCGCCAGGCCCCGGTCCCACTTCGTAGACCGTCTCGCCTTCCAGCGGGCCGGGAACCCTCGCGATCCGGTCGAGAAGCTGCTCGTCGAGAAGGAAATTCTGGCCGAGCGCTTTCGACGCGCTGAGACCGTGGCGCGCTATGACCTCGCGCAGCGGCGGCAGGGTCACGCCTCGGCGAGCCGGCGCGCGCATTCGCCCGCGGTGCGGATCGCGGCGATCATTGCGCCCGGGTCCGCCGAGTCGCTGCCCGCGATATCGAAGGCCGTGCCGTGATCGGGCGACGTTCGGACGATCGGAAGGCCGAGGGTGACGTTGACGCCTTCGTCGAAATGGAGGGTCTTCAGGGGGATCAGCCCCTGATCGTGATACATGCACAGCGCCGCATCGTAGGTGGGGCGCCGCTGGGCGCTGAACATGATGTCGGGAGCATGCGGGCCGGTTGCGTCATAACCCTCCTCGCGAAGCCGCTCGACCGCCGGAGCGACGATCTCGATCTCCTCGCGCCCCAGAGTCCCGTCCTCGCCCGCATGGGGGTTGAGGCCGGCGACGGCGAGGCGAGGGGATGCGATTCCGAACTGGCGCTGGAGGCCGCGGATCGCGGCGCGCCCCTTGGCTACGATCCGCTCGACGCTCAGCAGCTCGGTGACCTCGCGCAAGGGGATGTGGGTGGTAACCGGGATGACCTTGAGGCTGGGGCCCATCAGCATCATCGCCACCAGCTCGCTCGCAACGCCGCAGCGCTCGGCGACGAACTCGGTCTGGCCCGGATGGACGAAGCCGATCGCGTAAAGCTGGGCCTTGGAGACGGGGCCCGTGACGAGCCCCGAGGCGGAGCCGGCGCGGGTCAGCCCCACCGCGAACTCGAGCGCGTCGAGCGAATTGCGCGCGCCCTCGAGGTCGGGACGGCCCGGGACCACCTCGGTGTCCGATTTGACGCGCAGGATCGGAAGCGCCGTCTCAAAGGCCGCGATCGCTTCGCCCGGATCGTCGATCACCGCGATCGGGCCGTTCCACACCGCCCTCACCGCCGAGACGCTGCCGACCGCAAAGAAGGGCGGCACGGCGCGGCTGCGGCGCGACTCCCAGCTTTTGGCGATGACCTCGGGTCCGATCCCCGCCGGATCGCCCAGCGCGACGGCAAGAGGCATATCGGCCTCCTCAGCGATAATCGATGACCGCGTCGCGGCGAAGATCGCGCAGGTAGCGCTGGGCGCGCCGGTTGACGCGCTCCTCTTCGATCTGGCGCTGAATATCGGCGGCATTGGGGCCGGCGACCGGCGCCGGATCGTCGCGGCCGCACAGGACGAGGCTGCTGATCCGCTCGCGCGAGCCGAAGACCGTCGTCGCCTGGCCGACGCTGAGGCCGAGCAGCATGGGCTGAAGCGCCGCGGGGAGCTCGCGGACCCGAACCGAATCGTTGACGAGGACTTCGCCGCCGAGCGTCCGGGCGGTCGCTGCCGCGCCGCCGCAGCCGTGCATGGCCTGAACGGCCGCGCCGAGCTGCTGGACCTTGGCCTGGATCTGAGCGTCGGTCGCGCCGGCGGGAAGGTCGAGCGAAATCTGGGTGAGGCTGAGAACCGCATCGCGGGGATCCGCGACGAGGATCTGGCGCGTGTCGACCAGGGCTACGATCGAGATGCCACCGGGCACCGGGATCGGATCGCTGAACGCGCCGACCGGCATCTGGCGCACGACCGCCGCGAGTTCGTCGGGAAGCTGTCCCGCACGGACCCAGCCGAGGTCGCCGCCGACCGCCGCGGTCGAGGCCTCGGAATATTGGCGGGCGTAGGCAGCGAACGAGGCCCCGCCGCGAAGCTGCTGGAGGATCCGCGCGGCATTCTGCTGGACCTGGGCGGCGGTTTCCGGCGTCGACGACATGAAGATTTCGGCGACTCGATATTCGGCGGTGCCGCGCTCGGCATTCAAACGCTCGATCACCGCGCGCACCTCGTCTTCGCCCACGGTCACGAACGGCTCGATCTGGCGGCGCTGGAGTCGCTGCCAGGCGAGCTCGCCGTGGATCTGGCGCTTGAGCGAACTTTCGGACGATCCGATCGAGCGCAGATAGGCGCTGAACTGCTCCGGCGTGCGGCGGAAGCTCTGCGCGAAGCGGGCGTAATATTCATCGATGTCGTGCTGCGCGATCGTGATCTCCTGCTGCGTCGCGGCCTGGATCTGCAGCGTTTCGTCGATCAGGTTGCGAAGGATCTGGGCGCGGACCCGCTCGAGCTCCTCGGGCGGGATTCGGGCCTGGCTGGAAGCGACGACCAGCGCGAGGCGATGATCGATGTCGCTTCCGGTGATGACCTCGCCATTGACCACCGCGGTCGCCTTGCGGACGCCGGGCTCCTGCTTGCCGACGAACTGGATGTTGCCGGGAATGTCGAGCTGGCCCTGAGGCGCTCCGCTCTGCGCCGCCGCGACTATCGACAGCAGCGGCGCGATCAGCACGATCGCTGCCCTTGGAAACCAACCGAGCTTCATCATTCCTCCAATGAATGCAGGCCCCACGCCCTGCCCAAATTTATGTGAACCGCAGCTTAGCGGATTTGCGGCGCTCTCCAGCGCCCTCTAGCGCCCCAAATTGCGAAGCGCCACCCGGATGAGGAAGGTGTCGCCCCGGCGCGCGTCGCCGCTGGTCTCATAGTCGCGCCGCCAGGTGAAGCCGAGCTCGATGCAATCGTCGTCGTAGGAAATGCCGAGCCGGTGGCGGATCGGATCGAAGCCATCGGCGATCGAAAGCGGATCCTCGCGCCGGCTGGTGAGGTCGATCACGGTCGAGCCGAAGATCGACCAGTAGCGGGCGAAGCTGACCCGGCCGCCGAAGCGGATCTCCTCGCGGTCGCGCAGATCCTCGATCGCCGGATCGATGTCCCGGTCGAGCCGGAGATAGCCGATCGTCGCATAAGTGCGCCGGCCGCCGACGGTGGCGTCGATCTCGTTGCGGCGCAGCGCGAACGTGTCCTTGTCGATTCGGAAGCGGTGAACGAAATTGACCATGCGCCCGACCTGGACGGTGGTGCGGCCGACGAAATCCGAGAAGCGGTCGGACAGGCCGGTGCCGGGGGGAAGGATCGTCGCCCGGTTGTTGAGGCGATAGCTTTGGCCGATGGTGGTGCTGACCTGGATCCCGGGCAGCTCGAAATCCCAATCCGCGCCGTAGGTCAGGCGAACGCCGTCCTCCCAGCGGTCGTAGCCCGGGAAGCGGTTGAGCGCGAACAGGTTGGAATCCTCGAGATCGACCGAGCGCGCGTCCTCGTTCGGAATGTCGAGATTTTCGGTCGGCGGCGAGGCGACGAACTGGAGGCGCGGCGTGAGCCGCTGGATGCCGCCGATAAAGGTGCCGATCAGCGGCCAGCGCAGATCGGCGGCGGCCGCGCCGATGAAGCGGCCGCTCCATCCTTCGCGGCCGCGATAGATGAGGGTTTGGGTCAGCGCCGTGTCGCTGGCATGATAGACGTCGCCGCGGGCATAAGCCGTGGTGACCAGCTCGAGCCCGAGAGGAGCGATCATCCGCCGCTCCCAGTGCGCCGCGGCGAAGGCGCGCTGGCTGTCCTGCCCCTCGGGCCGCATGATCGCCAGGCTGTTGACCTGGAGCTCGATCCGTCCGCCGAGAACGGGGTCTGCGATCCGCCAGCGCGCGTCGATGGCGGGCAGGGCGATCGGCTGGGTTCCGGCGACGTCGGTGAGCCTCAGCCCCTCGAACGCCCAGCCGGCGATCGAGACGTAGCTGTCGACGGTGATCCGCTCGAAATCGGCGACCGAGCGCAGACGATCGTCGCGCGAGATGTCGTAGCGGCGCATGAACGTCCGGTCGGTCGCGTAGCGGCCCGAGAAGGTCACGCTCCAATCGGGGCTGAGGATGAACCGGCCGCTGCCCTCGATATAGCCGCGGATTCCCTTGTCCTCGCTCAAGGCCGGGGAGGCGAGGGGATCGAGCTGGAGGCGCGAGCCATAGGTAAGATAGCCGTGGATCTGGAACGCGCCGATCGGGAGGAGCTGGCGATATTGCGCCTCGAGCATCGGCAGGACGCCGGTGAAGACGTGCGGGGTCACCGTGAGGTCGCGGTTGGGCGCGAAGCGGATGTAATAGGGGACGCTGAGCTCGAGCCCGTTGCGGCGGCCGTAGCGAATCTCGGGGACGAGGAATCCGCTCCCTCCCGCCCCCTCGCTGCCGTCGGGGTGCGACAGGCCGGGCAGGCCGATGATCGGAACGCCGAGAAGGTTGAGAGTCGCGCCCTGGTAGGAGATTCTGTGGCGCACCGGATCGTGGGTCACCCGGACGGCGTTGATCTGCCAGGTCGGGTTCTTCGGACAGCCGTCCGGCGAGACCACTGCGCAGGGCGTGTAGGCCGCGCGGTAGAGCGTCGTGTAGCCGTTGACCCGCCGCGCCTCTGTCGCCGCGAGCCGCCCGCCGTCGGCGAGCACCAGCAACATGTTCTGCACGACGCCGTCCTTCAGCGTGTCCTCGAGCTGGACGCTGTCGGCATAAGCGGTGTCGCCTTCGGGGCTGACGATGCGAACGTCGCCATTGGCGCGCACCTCGCCGCTTCGGCGGTCCCAGCTGACGCTGTCCGCGCGCAGGCGGTAGCCCTCGCGGGTCATCCGCACCTCGCCCGACGCGGTGACCGTGTCGCTCGTCTCTTCATAGACGAGCTGGTCGGCGCTGAAGGCGACCTCGGCCGGCTCCTCGATAGTCGGTGGGGTCAGGTCGAGCGTTGGGGCCGGCGATGGCGGCGCCTCGTCCTGCGCGTCGAGAGTCTGCCCCAGCGCCTGGCAGGGCGCGCAGGCCAGCAGCAGCGGCAGCGCGGTCCAGCAGATCGATTGAAATCTCTTCACAAAAATGCAGCTCTGCCCCGGGCGACGGCCCAGCCTATTGCACCGGACGCCGCTCCCTGCAATGGCACGTGATCCTCTCAGGAGATCGTCAGTGATCAAAGTCAGTTTCGCCGCGTCGCGCCCGTCGGGCGCCTATGCGCTGGCCGTGCCCGTGCGGGGCGAGGAGAATGTGGCGGACCGGCTCGGCGGGCTCGACGAGGCGGCGCGGGCGCTGCTCGCTCGGGCGGCCGACGCCCAACGCTTCGAGCGCGAGGCCGGGGCGATCGCCGAAGCCTTCGCCAGCGAGGGCGAAAGCGTCCGCCGGCTGCTCGCGGTCGGCCTGGGCAGCGATCCCGCCGCGCCGGGCCTCTACGAGAAGGCCGGGGGAGCGCTGACCGCGCGGTTGCTGACCTCGGGCGAGACGAAGCTCGTCGTCGACGTCACAGGGAGCGGCCTGACCGCCGAGGAAGCGGCCCGACTCGCTCATGGCGCCGCCGCGCGCAGCTGGCGCTACGACATCTACCGCACCAAGCTCGGCCGAAAGCAGAAGCCCACGCTCGAGGAGCTCGTCCTGGTCGGCGCCGACGGGGCCGAGGCGGGCTGGACTCGTTTCGCCGCCTTGCTCGACGGCCTCGATCTCACCCGGACCCTGGTCACCGAACCGGCCAACGTGATCTACCCCGAAAGCTTCATCGCCCGCGCCCGCGAGGCGCTCGAAGGCCTCGGCGTGGAATTCGAGGTGCTCGACGAAAAGGCGATGGCCAAGCTCGGCATGGGCGCGCTGCTCGGCGTCGGCCAGGGCTCGGTCAGGCCGCCGCGGCTGCTCGCGATGCGCTGGAACGGCGGCCCGGCGGGCAAGGCGCCGGTCGTGTTCATCGGCAAGGGCATCACCTTCGACACCGGCGGCATCTCCATCAAGCCCGCGCTCGGCATGGAAGCGATGAAGTGGGACATGGGCGGCGCCGGCGCGGTCACCGGCCTGATGAAGGCGCTCGCCACGCGTAAGGCCAAGGCCAATGTCGTGTGCGTCTGCGCGCTGGCCGAGAACATGCCGGACGGCAACGCCCAGCGCCCCGGGGACGTCGTGACGTCGATGTCCGGCCAGACGATCGAGGTGATCAACACCGACGCCGAAGGCCGCCTGGTTCTCGCCGACGCCATGACCTGGGCGCAGGGCGCCTACAAGCCCGAGGTGATGGTCGATCTCGCCACGCTCACGGGCGCGATGATCATCAGCCTCGGCCACGAATATGGCGGCATGTTCGCCAATGACGACGGCCTCGCTGCCGGCCTCGACGCCGCGGGAGCTGCGACCGGCGACAAGCTGTGGCGGATGCCGATGAACGACGACTACAACAAGATCATGGACAGCCAGATCGCGGACATGCGCAACAGCGCTAGCCGAGAGGGCGGATCGATCACCGCCGCCTGCTTCCTCGGCCGGTTCGTCGAGGAGGGCGTCAAATGGGCCCATCTCGACATCGCCGGAATGGTCTGGTCGGAGAAGGCGAGCCATCTCTACGACAAGGGCGCGACCGGCTACGGCGTGGCGCTGCTCGACCGCTACGTGGCGGACAATCACGAAGGGTAGGGCGCTTGCCCTGATGGCGCGCGCTCCCTAGAGAGCGCGCCAAATCCCACCCTCATTAAACGGAGCTTCAGCGGGCCATGGCCACGACACGCACCTTTTCGATCATCAAGCCCGACGCCACCCGGCGCAACCTGACCGGCGCGGTCACAAAGATGCTGGAGGATGGCGGGCTTCGGGTCGTCGCCTCGAAGCGTATCCGGATGACCAGGGAGCAGGCCGAGGGCTTCTACGGAGTCCACCGCGAGCGGCCGTTCTTCAACGACCTCGTCGCGTTCATGACCTCGGGCCCGGTCGTCGTCCAGGTGCTCGAGGGCGAGGACGCGGTTGCCCGCAACCGCGAGATCATGGGCGCGACCAACCCGGAGAATGCCGACGAGGGCACGATCCGCAAGGTCCACGCCGAATCGATCGAGGCGAACAGCGTCCACGGCTCGGACAGCCCGGAAAATGCCGAGATCGAGATCGCCTTCTTCTTCAAGCCTGAAGAGATCGTCGGCTAACGCCCTGAGCCCGGCCAGAGCGCGTCGATCCGTCGTCGCGCCGCGGCCGGGTCGGCCGTCTGGGCGCGGGAGAGGCCGCGCAGGCGAAGCTTGCGGCCTTCGAGCAGGCCGCCGCCCTTGATCCGGTAGACGAGATAATAGACCGCGGTATCGCTGAGCAAGGCGCCGTCGCGGTAGAAGCGGGTGGTGATCGCCACCGGCAACCGGCGGTCCTCGCGGCCGTCGCCCTCGACGGCCTGCAGAATTTGCCGCCGGAACCAGGCGGCCTCGATGCGGGGATCGGCCAGCGTCTCCATCGGCGCCACCGCCAAGGCCGTCGGAAAGACGATCCGCTGGCCCTGGATGGTCTGCTCGGAATCGGCCGGGGCCAGGCTCAGACGCTCGCCCTCGCCGTCCGCCGTTCCGCGAAGGACCATGGTTCGGGCCTCGGCCTCAGCCTGCGTTCGCTCCGAGGCCTTCTCGCTCTCGTCGACCGTGCGGTCCCGATAGCTGTTCCACAGCGCCAGGCCGGAGATCAGCAGGCCGGCGACGGCGACGATCTCGGCGAGGTTGATCCACCGGCGGCGAGTCGCGGCCTTCTCGGCCTCGGCCCTGGTCTCTTCAATCGTCATTCGCCGTCTTCTTCACCATCGCGCAGCGCCCGGCAATATTCGTCGAGCGCGAGCGGGTAGAGCGCGTGCTCGGCCTCAAGTACGCGCGCGGCGAGGCTGTCGGGGTCGTCGCGCGGGAGGATCTTGACCCTGGCCTGGGCGAGGACCGGGCCGGAGTCGAGGTCGGCGGTGACCAGGTGGACCGAGCAGCCCGCATATTCGTCGCCGGCCAGGATCGCCCGGCGATGGGTGTCGAGACCCTTGTGAAGCGGGAGGAGCGAGGGGTGGACGTTGAGGATCCGCCCGTCCCATTTCTCGACGAACTCGCGGGAAAGAAGTCGCATATAGCCGGCAAGCGCGACCAGCTCGATGCCATGCTCGATCAGCGCCGAGTCGATTTCGGCGTCGAACGCCTCCCGGGTCAGGCCCTGATGGCTCTTCGACCAGGTTTTGATCCCCAGACGCTTGGCCAGCACCAGCCCGCGCGCGGCGGGCACATTGGAGAGGACAAGAGCGATCTCATAATTCCGCTCGGGATCGCGACGCCTGTATTCCGCCAATGCGAGCATGTTCGTGCCGCGCCCAGAGAGCAGGACGGCAACGCGAACGCGGTCAGCCATTGTGAGTCGCGGTCCAGTTCTTGCAGGCGCTCCAGGTCTCTGCGGAGCCGGTCACCGTGCAGCCCTTCGGGCCGGCCTCCACGCGGCCGATTCCGAACACGGTCTCTCCAGCTTCCTCAAGCGATTGCGAGACGGTCTTCATATTTTCGTCGCAGACGATCAGAGCCATGCCGATCCCGCAATTGAAGGTGCGCGCGAATTCGCCCGGCTCGATATTGCCCTGCGCCTGGAGGAAGGCCATCAGCCGCGGCTGGGGCCAGGCATCGGCGTCGACGACGGCATGGAGGCCATCGGGCAGGATGCGCGGGATGTTCTCGAGCAGGCCGCCGCCGGTGATGTGGGCGAGCGCGGCGATCTTCCCCTCGCGGATCACCGGCAGCAGCGAGCGCACGTAGATTCGTGTCGGGGCGAGCAGGGCGTCGATCAGCAGCGTCTCCTGATCGAACAAGGCCGGGCGGTCGAGCTTCCATCCCTTGTCGGCGGCGAGACGGCGGACCAGGCTGAAGCCGTTGGAGTGAATGCCCGACGACGCCAGGCCGAGAATGACGTCACCGGCCTTCACCTTGTCCCCGGTCAGCGCCTCGCCGCGCTCGACCGCGCCGACGCAAAAGCCGGCGAGGTCATAGTCGCCGGGCGCGTACATGCCCGGCATCTCCGCCGTCTCGCCGCCGATCAGGGCGCAGCCGGCCTGGCGGCAGCCGTCGGCGATCGAAGCGATCACCGCCTCGGCGACTGCCGGGTCGAGCTTCCCGGTGGCGAAGTAATCGAGGAAGAAAAGCGGCTCGGCGCCTTGGACGATCAGATCGTTGGCGCACATGGCGACCAGGTCGATGCCGACGCCTTCGTGGCGATCGCTGTCGATCGCGAGCTTGAGCTTGGTGCCGACTCCGTCATTGGCGGCGACCAGCAGCGGGTCCTCGTAGCCCGCGGCCTTGAGATCGAAGAAGCCGCCGAAGCCGCCGAGGGAAGCGTCGGCGCCTGCGCGCGCGGTGGACTTCGCGAGCGGCCCGATCGCCTTCACCAGCGCATTGCCGGCGGCGATGTCGACGCCGGCCTTGGCGTAGGTGTAGGATTCCTCTTCGCTCAAATTCTCGCCCTTCGCGTTCCATCCCCCAATCGCTCATCCTGAGGAGCCGTTGAGCCTGTCGAAACGGCGTCTCGAAGGATCCTTCGAGACGGGCCTTCGCCGGGCTCAGTCCTCCTCAGGATGAGCGGGGAGGGGATGTCATGAGGCACCGCTAGCCACAAGCCGCTTGGATTTCCACGGCCAACTCGCCAAAAGACGCGCGTGACGTTCGCTCGCCGCCCGCTCGCCTTCGTGATTCCCGCTGTCGCCGCTCTCCTGGTGGGGGCCGGGATGCTCTACGCCCAGCTCGAGGGCTCGGAGCGGGGCATTCCGCCGGTCGACAGCACGAGCAATTTCGAGATCATGGGCGTCGACGTCGACGTCAGCGCCGAGAATGCCGAAAAGGCCCGGATCGAGGGGTGGCGGCGGGCGCAGTCGCTCGGCTGGCGGATGCTCTGGGCGCGCACGCACCGCCGCCCGCTGTCCGAAGCGCCGGTGCTGACCGACAGCGTGCTGAACAACATCGTCTCCGGAATCATCATCGAGCAGGAGCAGATCGGGCCGAACCGCTACATCGCCCGCCTGGGAGTCCAGTTCGATCGCGCCCGCACCGGGCAGATGCTCGGCGTCCAGGGGCTTGCGCGCCGATCGGCGCCGATGCTGGTGATCCCGGTAATGGTCACCGGCTCGTCGGCCTACAGCTTCGAGTTCCGCAACGAATGGCAGCGCGCCTGGGCGCAGTTCCGCACCGCGGGCAGCGCGATCGACTATGTCCGGCCCTCGGGCGCCGGGGTCGATCCGCTGGTGCTCAACATGGGGCAGACGAAGCGCCGCGGCCGCGGCTGGTGGCGGATGCTGCTCGACCAATATGGCGCGGCGGACATCGTCGTTCCCGAAGTCGACCTGCGCCGCGCCTATCCGGGCGGGCCGGCTATGGGCGTGTTCAGCGCCCGCTACGGGCCGGACAATGTGCTGATCGGCCGGTTCACGCTGACCGCGCGAAACAGCGCCGAGATTCCGCAGATGCTCGCCGAAGGGGTGAGGCGGCTCGACATCCTCTATACCCAGGCCCTGGACAGCGGCCTTCTGCGGCCCGATCCGAGCCTGGTCATCCTCCAGCCGCCGCTTCCGCCCTTGCCGGTGGAGGAGACGGAGCAGGTCGCCGAAGACATGGGCCAGCAGGTCCCGGCGGGACAGACGACGACCTTCAACATCCAGGTGCCGACGCCCGATGCGGCGGCGGTGCAGCAGGCCGAGATATCGGTCAGCCGGGTCAACGGAGTCACTTCGGCGATCACCACCAGCCTCGCGCTCGGCGGAAGCTCGACGATGCGGGTGACGTTCGTCGGCGACTCCGCCGCGCTCCAGGCCGCGCTCCAGGCGCAGGGCTGGCAGGTCCAGGCGAGCGGCAACAGCTTGAGGATCTCGCGCTGAGCGGGGAGGCGTCCCGGGTGAACCAGATCGCGCTTCCGTTCGCCTGGCCGGTGGCCGACAAGGAGGAGGATTTCCTCCTTTCCGACGCCAACCGCACCGTCTTCGAGCACCTGACCCGCTGGTCGCTGTGGCCGGTCATGGCCACCCTGGTGACGGGCCCGCGAAAGTCCGGCCGAAGCCTGCTTGGCCGGATCTTTGTCCGCAAGACCGGAGGGCGCCTGTTCGACGATGCCGAGGATCATGAGGAGGAAGCGCTCTTCCACGCCTGGAATGAGGCCCAGGAGCTGCGCAGGCCGCTGCTGATCCTCGCCGACTGCCCTCCGCCGCAATGGAAGATCCAGCTCCCGGACCTTCGATCGCGCCTCGCGGCGACTCCGCAGGTCGAGATCGCGCCGCCGGACGACGCTCTGATCGGGCAGCTGATCGTCAAGCTTCTGGGCGATCGCGGAATCGCCGCGCCGCAGGAGGTTGCGGACTTTCTCGTGCCCAGGATCGAACGTTCCTACATTTCTGTTATGAGGGTCGTGGATATTCTCGATCGCGTCATGCTCTCGCACCATCGTAGGATGACCGTCCCGCTCGCCAAGCGCGCGCTCGACGAGGCGGGGGTGATCGGACGCGCACGAAGGACCGGTTGATGAATGCGATTGCCGCCGTTGCCGCCAACGACGCCGAGCTTCCGACGCAGGGAGATTCGGGGGCATCGCCCTATTTCAACCGCGAGCTTTCCTGGCTGGCGTTCAACCGGCGCGTTCTCGAGGAGGCGTGCAACGAAGCCCATCCGCTGCTCGAGCGGCTGCGGTTCCTGTCCATCTCCGGAAGCAATATCGACGAGTTCTTCATGGTCCGAGTGGCGGGGCTCAAGGGCCAGCAGCTCGCCGGTGTCGAGGAATTGTCGGACGACGGGCTGACTCCGTCGCAGCAGCTCGCTGCGATCGCCGAGGAAGCGAACGCGCTGACGGCGGCGCAGCAGGAGGTCTGGACCCAGTTGCGGGCCGCTCTGCGCGCAGCCGGCCTCGCGGTGATCGGGTCCGAGGAGATCAGCCCGGACGAGGACCAATGGCTCGACCGCCATTTCGAGGACCATATCTTCCCGGTCCTGACTCCGCAGGCGATCGATCCGGCGCATCCCTTCCCGTTCATCCCCAATCGCGGCTTCTCGCTGATCTTCGACCTCAAGCGAATCTCCGACGGCGAGCCGATCCGCGAGCTCTTGATGGTGCCGCAGACGCTGCCCCGCTTCATCCGCCTGCCGGGCGAGCAGGCCCGCTACGTGACGATCGAGACCGTGATCCGGCGCCAGATCGACGTCATCTTCCCCGGCTACGTCCTGCTCGGCGGCGGCGCCTTCCGGATCATCCGCGACAGCGATATCGAGATCGAGGAGGAGGCCGAGGATCTGGTGCGCTTCTACCGCACCGCCTTGAAGCGGCGCCGCCGCGGCCGGGTGATCCGCCTCAAGCTCGAGGAAGAGATTTCCGACACGCTGGAAGCTTTGGTCCGCGAGGGCCTCGATGCGAGCGAGGCCCTGGTCTACGAATCGACCGGCTTCCTCGGCATCGCCGACCTCGCGGCTTTGGTCGAGGAGGACCGGCCCGACCTCAAGTTCCCGCCCTTCACGCCGCGCTTTCCCGAGCGGATCCGCGAATATGGCGGGGATTGCTTCGCCGCGATCCGGGCCAAGGACATCGTCGTCCACCACCCCTACGAGAGCTTCGACGTCGTCCTCGCCTTCCTGCGCCAGGCGGCGGCTGATCCCGATGTCGTGGCGATCAAGCAGACGCTCTACCGGGCGGGCAAGCAGAGCGCGGTGATCAACGCGCTGATCGCCGCCGCCGAAGCCGGAAAGTCGGTCACGGCGGTGGTCGAGCTCAAGGCCCGGTTCGACGAGGAGCAGAACCTGATGTGGGCGAGCGCTCTGGAGCGCGCCGGAGTCCAGGTCGTCTACGGCTTCATCGAGTGGAAGACTCACGCCAAGATGTCGATGGTCGTTCGGCGCGAGGAGGGGAGCTACCGCACCTATATCCACCTCGGCACCGGCAATTATCATCCGGTGACCGCGCGGGTTTACACCGACTTGAGCTTCTTCACCGCCGATCCGCGAGTCGGCCACGACGTCAGCCACATCTTCAACTACATCACCGGCTATATCGAGCCCCGCGACCTGAAGCTGATCGCCATGTCGCCGCACAACATGCGCGACGATCTGTGCGACCATATCGACCGCGAGATCGCCAATGCCCGGGCCGGGCGCGAGGCGGGTATCTGGGCCAAGCTCAACTCGCTGGTCGATCCCGCGATCATCGACAAACTCTACGAGGCGAGCGCCGCCGGGGTTGATGTCGATCTCGTCATCCGCGGCATTTGCTGCCTCCGCCCAGGCGTTCCGGGGCTAAGCGAGAATATCAGCGTCAAATCGATCGTCGGCCGCTTCCTCGAACACAGCCGAATCTGGTGCTTCGGCAATGGCGACGCGCTGCCCAATGACGGCGCGAAGGTCTACATCAGCTCGGCCGACTGGATGCCGCGCAACTTCGACCGTCGGGTCGAATATGCGCTGCCGATCCTCAACGACACGGTCCACGCCCAGATCGTCGACCAGGTGATGGTCGCCAACATCATCGACACCGAGCAGAGCTGGCGGCTCAACCCCGACGGAAGCTCGACCCGGATCGCTCCGGCGCCCGGCGAGAAACCGTTCAACCTCCACCATTATTTCATGACCAACCCCTCGCTCTCCGGTCGCGGCGCGGCGCTTCAGTCGGGCGAGGCGAGGCCGCGCAAGCTGACCATCCCCCGCGAGCAGCCTTAGGCAGCGCGCATGTTCGCGGAGCAACCGGTCGCGATCGTCGACATCGGATCGAACTCGGTGCGCCTGGTCGTCTATTCGGGGGCCAAGCGCATTCCTTCGATCATCTTCAACGAGAAGGTCTTGGCCGGCCTCGGCCGCGACGTCGGGGAAATCGCCGCGCCCGCCGCTGAGCGCGCGCTCGCGGCGCTCGATCGGTTCCAGTCGCTGGTCGGGCGAATGGGGGTCGTGCGCACCCGCACCGTCGCGACCGCGGCCGTGCGCGAGGCCTCGAACGGTGACGAATTTCTCGGCCGGGTGCGCGCGCTCGGCTTCGATCCGATCATCCTGTCGGGTGAAGAGGAAGGGCGGCAGGCCGGGCAGGGGGTGCTCTCGGGAATCCCCGACGCCGACGGGATCGTCGGCGATCTCGGCGGCGGCAGCCTCGAGCTGGCCGAGGTCGCGGACGGCAAGGTCGGGCGAAGCGCCTCGCTCCCGCTCGGCGTGCTTCGGCTCGACGCTTTCGCAGCCAAGGGCGAAGCGAGCTTTGCCAAAAAAATCGCCAAGGCGGTTGCGGGCGCGGGCTTCGCCGGTGCGGCGGCCGGGCGCCCCTTCTATCTGGTCGGCGGGAGCTGGCGAACGCTCGCCCGGCTGGAGATGGCGCTGACCCGCCATCCGCTGCCGATCACGCATGAGCACCAAATACCGATCGACCGGCCGGCCGACCTCCTCTCCGCTCTGGCGCGGATCGACAAAGCGAGCGTTCGCGACATCCCGTCGATCTCGCTGTCCCGTTTCCCGACTCTGCCCAACGCGGCCCGGCTGCTTCAGGCGCTCGTGGGCGCGCTCGCTCCGGGCACCCTGATCGTCTCCAGCTTCGGCATTCGCGAGGGACTCCTCTACGACGCGCTCGATCCGAAGCAGCGCAGGCTCGACCCGCTGATCGAGGCGGCGCGGGAGGCCGGGGTCGGCCTGGGGCGTTTCGAGCAGCATGGCGAGCTGCTCGACTCGTGGATCGCGCCGGTGTTCGACGACAAGCCGAAGATGGCGCGCCTGAGGCTCGCCGCCTGCCTGCTCGCCGACATCGGCTGGGCCGCCCACCCGGATTTCCGCGCCGAACGCGGCGTCGACATGGCGCTGCACGGCAATTGGGTGGCGATCGACGCGCCGGGGCGGGTGATGCTCGCCCAGGCCCTGTTCTGCAACTTCGGCGGCGCGCGCGATTTGCCCTATCCGGCGATCGCCGCGCTGTGCAGCCCGGAGAAGCTTCGCCGCGCGGCCCATTGGGGGCTGGCGATGCGGCTCGCGCAAAGGCTCAGCGGCGGCGTCGCGGCCTGCCTCGAGCGAAGCCGGCTGTCGCGCGAGGGCGATGTGCTGCGCCTGTCCGTGAAGAAGCGCGACTCGGCCCTGCTCGGGGAAGCGGTCGAGCGTCGCTTCAAAGTCCTCGCCGCGGAAATGGAGCTCCGCGCTGAGATGGCGGTGGGGTAGGGTTTGAGAGGGAGTCCTCCACCCGTTCGTGTCGAGCGAAGTCGAGACACCCTATCGAGCGAAGCGAGATGAAGAGCCTCGGCTTCGCTCGGCTGGGTCCCTCGACTTCGCTCGGGACGAACGGAAGTGGATTCACCGGTCCAAGATGCTACGCAGCTGAGCAATGACCGCCATCCGCTCCCTGCTCGCCGCCGCGCCCGTCATTCCCGTGATCCGCATCGCCGATGCAGACGACGCGGTGCCGATGGCCCGGGCATTGTTCGCCGGAGGCATCCACATTGCCGAGATCACGCTGCGCACGCCCCCCGCGCTCGACGCGATCCGGCACATGGCGGCGGAGGTGCCAGAGATCGCCACCGGCGCGGGCACGATCCTCAATCCGAGCGATCTCGACGCCGCGGCCGACGCCGGCGCGAGCTTCTTCATCTCTCCGGGATTTTCCCCGGCGCTGCTCGACGCGGCGGCGGAGCGCGGCATCGCCTATCTCCCCGGCGTAGCCACTTCCGGGGAGATCATGCAGAGCCTGGAACGGGGCTTCGACTGCCTTAAATTCTTCCCCGGGGCGCCGCTGGGGACGGCGACGATCAAGGCCCTCGCCGGGCCGTTCCCGCAGGTTTCCCTCTGCGTCACGGGCGGGATCACGCCCGACAACGCGTCCGACTTCCTGGCCTTGCCGAACGTGCTGAGCGTCGGGGCGAGCTGGATCGTCACCGACGCGCTGCTGGAAGCCAAGGATTGGTCCGGGATCGAGGCCAATGCCCGCGTCGCGGCGGGGCTCGGCCGCTAGGCTTCGAGTTCCTGCTCGGTCCGGGTCATCACCAGCTTGCCGCCCCGGATGGCGAAGGCGAGCCGGCCCTCGACCAGGTCGAGAGCGTCTCGGCCGAATTCCTCGAAGCGCCAGCCTTCGAGTATCTGCAGCCCCTCGCGGCGGCCCGCGGCGAGCATCTCCAACTCCTCAGAGCGGCAGACGAGTCGCGGGGCGACATTGCTTTCCCGCGCGCGGATCTTGAGCAGCAGCTTGAGCAGGTCGGCGACCAGAGCGCCCTCGCGGCCGAGGCCCGGCCCGCGCTCCTCGCGCGGCGGAAGCTCCGACGCGGGAAGCGCGTCGGCATTGGCCAGCGCTTCCATCATCCGGGCGCCTATGTCGTTCGCCCGCCACGCCGCCGAAAGGCCGCGCACGTTGCCCAGCGCCTCCTGGCTCGCGGGCGGGTGCATGGCGATGTCGGCGAGAGTCTCGTCCTTCATGATCCGCCCACGCGGCAAATTCTTGCCCCGCGCCTCGATCTCGCGCCAGGCGGCGAGCGCCTTCAGTCGGCCGAGCGCATCGGCCCGGCGGGTCTGGATCTTCACCCTTTTCCAGGCGAGAGCGGGATCGTTGATGTAATTGGCGGGATCGGCAATCCGCTCCATCTCCTGGTCGAGCCAGGCGCCGCGCCCGGTCTTCCGCAGCCGCTCGAGCATCCTGGGGAAGAGATCGGCGAGATGGGTGACGTCGCCGATCGCATAGTCGATCTGGCGCTTGTCGAGCGGGCGGCGGGCCCAATCGGTGAAGCGCGCGCCCTTGTCGATGCCGTGGCCGAGCAGGCTCTCGACGAGGTTCGAATAGCCGACCTGTTCGCCGAGGCCGAGCGCCATCGCCGCGACCTGCGTGTCGAACAAGGGATGGGGCGTGCCGCCGGTGAGGTTGAAGATGATCTCGATATCCTGCCCGCCGGCGTGGAAGATCTTGAGCACATGCTCGTTGTTGACCATCAGGTTGAGCAGCGGGGTGAGATCGATGCCGTCGGCCATCGGATCGATCGCCGCCGCTTCCTCGCTATTGGCGACCTGGATCAGGCAAAGCTCCGGCCAATAGGTGTTCTCGCGCATGAACTCGGTGTCGACCGCGACGAATTCGGAGCGGGCGAGCCGTTCGCACAGTTTTTCGAGGGACTCGGACTCGGTGATGAGCGGGTGGATGTGCATGTGGCGGCCCTCATAGAGCGATTTCGAGCCGGGTGGAAACACCCGGCGGCTCGGAAATCGCGTCACCAGGGATTCGCAAGGGCAACGCTTGGCGTTGCCTTGCGGGCGGCTCCGCGCTTGACAAAGCGCCTTCGGTGACGCGAAGCGCGCACCACATCCTTTTCCCCACTTAATGCCCCAAGAAAGCGATCCATCATGCACGCCTACCGGACACACACTTGCGGCCAGCTCCGCGAAACCGAGGTGGGCGAGACGGTCAGGCTGTCGGGCTGGGTGCATCGCAAGCGCGACCACGGAAATCTCCTCTTCGTCGACCTGCGCGACCATTATGGGATCACGCAAATCGTCACCGACGTCGAGGACGCCGCGTTCAAGACGCTCGAGGGCCTACGCATCGAATCGGTGGTGACCGTCACCGGCAAAGTCGTCCGCCGCGCGGCCGAGGCGGTGAACCCGAACCTCCCAACCGGGCAGATCGAGATCCACGCGGACGAGGTCGCGGTTCAGTCCGCCGCGCAGGAGCTGCCGCTGCCCGTGTTCGGCGATCAGGAATATCCGGAGGAGATTCGCCTCCGTTACCGCTATCTCGACCTTCGCCGGGAGCGGCTGCACGCCAATATCGTTCTGCGCAGCCAGGTGATCGCCTCGATCCGCCGGCGGATGATCGAGCAGGGCTTCACCGAGTTCCAGACGCCGATCCTCACCGCCTCCAGCCCCGAGGGCGCTCGCGACTATCTCGTTCCGAGCCGGGTCCATCCGGGAAAGTTCTACGCGCTCCCCCAGGCGCCGCAGATGTTCAAGCAGCTGATCATGGTCGCCGGCTTCGACCGCTATTTCCAGATCGCCCCCTGCTTCCGCGACGAGGACGCCCGCGCCGACCGCAGCCCGGGCGAATTCTACCAGCTCGATTTCGAGATGAGCTACGTGACGCAAGACGATGTGTTCGAGGCGATCGAGCCGGTGCTCGCCGGGGTGTTCGAGGAGTTCGCGGACGGCAAGAGCGTGACCCCCGCCGGCGAGTTCCCGCGCATTCCCTATCGCGAGGCGATGCTCAAATACGGCTCGGACAAGCCGGACCTGCGCAACCCGATCCTTATCTCCGACGTCTCGACGCATTTCGCGGGCTCGGGCTTCGGCCTGTTCGCCCGCATCGTGGAAGGCGGCGGAGTCGTTCGGGCCATTCCGGCGCCGGGCACGGCGGAAAAGAGTCGCAAGTTCTTCGACGACATGAACGACTGGGCGCGAAGCGAAGGCCATGCGGGCCTAGGCTACATCACCCAGAAGGGCGGGGAGCCTGGCGGCCCGATCGCCAAGAACCATGGCGAGGAAGCGACCCGCAAGCTGATCGCCGAGCTCGGCCTCGGACCCGACGACGGCATTTTCTTCGCGGCGGGCAAGGCCGACCAGGCGGCGAAGCTCGCCGGCGCGGCGCGCACCCGGGTCGGTGAGGAGCTTGGGCTGATCGAGGAGAATGCGTTCAAATTCTGCTGGATCGTCGATTTCCCGATGTACGAATATGACGAGGAGGCGAAGAAGATCGACTTCAGCCACAATCCCTTCTCGATGCCGCAGGGCGGGCTGGAGGCGCTGGAGAGCAAGGATCCCTTGGAAATCCTCGCCTTCCAGTACGACATCGTCTGCAATGGCGTGGAGCTCTCCTCGGGGGCGATCCGCAACCACCGGCCGGACATCATGTACAAGGCATTCGGACTGGCCGGCTATTCGCAGGAAGACGTCGACACCAATTTCTCGGGCATGATCAACGCCTTCAAGTTCGGCGCTCCGCCGCACGGAGGCTCGGCGCCGGGAATCGACCGGATCGTAATGCTGATCGCGGGCGAGCCCAACATCCGCGAGGTCGTGCTGTTCCCCATGAACCAGAAGGCCGAGGACCTGATGATGAACGCGCCGGGCGAGGTGACTCCCAAGCAGCTGCGCGAGCTCCACATCCGCCTTGTGCCCCCTTCCGGGACAGCCGCGAAGGATCCGGCCAAGGTCGTGGCGCCCGAATAAGCGCGCTGCTACTCTCGTCCGATGGCGATCGACCTGTCGGACTATGAGAAGGGCGCCCCGTTCGAGGGCGATTACGAAGAGGCGCTCGAAGACCTGCAGGAGCGGATCTCGCGCCTGCTCGTGTCTCTCCACGTGCACGGCCGAAAGGCGGTGCTGGTCTGCGAGGGCTGGGACGCGGCCGGGAAGGGCGGGGCGATCCAGCGGCTGACGGCGGCGTGCGATCCGCGCACCTACAAGGTCTGGCCCATCTCCGCGCCCAACGACGAGGAGCGATGCCACCATTACCTATGGCGCTTCTGGCGGCGCATGCCGAGAGCGGGGGAGATGGCGATCTTCGACCGCTCTTGGTACGGGCGCGTGCTGGTCGAGCGGGTCGAGGGCTTCGCCAGCGACGGGGAATGGCGGCGCGCCTATGACGAGATCAACGAGCTCGAGCACCAGTTGACCGACGACGGCACGACCGTCGTCAAGCTGTTCTTCCACGTGACGCAAGAGGAGCAGGACGAGCGCTTCCGCAAGCGGCTCGATCACCCGTGGAAGAGGTGGAAGGTCACCGCCGAGGATTTGCGCAACCGCGAGAAGCGGGCCGACTATCTCGCCGCTTTGGGCGACATGTTCGCCCAGACCGACACCCGCTGGGCGCCGTGGAAGGCGATCGACGGTAACGGCAAGAAATCGGCCAGGATCGCCGCTCTGGCCCATGTCGCGGACACTTTGGCGGCCGCTCTGCCCGCCGATCCCCCTCGCTCCAGTCCCGAAATGGAACAGATGAGACAAATGCTCGGCAAGGCGAAGGGCTGAAGGCTCATCTTGAGCGCCGGATTGGGGTAAGAGGCGTCACTGAACAAGGAGGCACGAGATGCTTCGGCAGGCGCTCTCGATCGGACTGGCGGCATGCGGACTTTCCGCCTGCGCCTGGGGCTATGACGGCTATTACGAGCCAGGCTATTCCTATCCCAACGGCTACGTTTACCCGAACGGCTACAATTACGGCTCTGGCCCGATTTACTATCAGGGCACGCAGTGGAACCACCCGCCGGCGCCGCAGGCGCCGCGCCAGCCCTATACGGGCGAGCTGAGCGGCCCCGGAGTGCCGGTGCTCGACGACTGGCTGAGGGAGACGACCGAGGGCCGGGCGATCGTGACCCTGGGCTTCCACGACGCCTTCAACGGAGTGATCAGCGAGAATGTCGCGCAGCGGGCCAACATCTGGTTCCGCCATTATGCCGACCAGAATCGCGACATGACGATCACCGACGAGGAGATAAGGGCGGCCCTGGTCTCGGGCGCCGGGCGCTACCTTCCGGCGCCGACCGGCGAGCCCGTTCCCGCCCCGGCTCCGCCTCCGGTCACGACGGGTAGGTGATCGTCAGCACCTCATAGTCGTGCGGACCGCCGGGAAGGACGGCCCGGCGGATCTCGCCGACCGCCGCTCCGCGCACCGCCCGGGCGAGCGGCGAATGGAAGCTGATTCGTCCGGCCGAAGCGTCGGCCTCGTCCTCCCCCACCAGAGTCACGATCCGCTCGTTGTCATCCTCGTCGGCCAGCGTAACGGTGGCGCCGAACCAGGCCCGGCTCTTGTCGGGCTGGCGCGCGGGATCGGTGACCTTGGCGTCCTTCATCCGGCGGGCGAGGAAGTTGATCCTCCGGTCGACCTCGCGAAGGCGCTTGCGGCCATATTGATAGTCGGCATTCTCGGATCGGTCGCCGTTCGCCGCCGCCCAGGAGATCGTCTCCAGCAGCTTCGGCCGCTCCACGCCGTAGAGCGAATCATATTCCTCGCGCAGCCGGCGATAGCCGTCCGGAGTGATGTAGTTCGGCCGTTCCGCCATCAGCCGCGGGGGCTTTGTCCAAGATAATAGGTCAGCCGGTTGCGGACGGGCGCGCTTCCGCGATTGGGGTTCATGACATCGTAGACGACCGTGTTCTCGAGCACGCGCTGGACGTAGTTGCGAGTCTCCGAGAAGGGGATCTCCTCGATCCAGCGGACCACGTCCGCACCCGGCGAGCGCGGATCGCCGTTCGCCGCCAGCCAGCGCCGCACATTGCCGCTGCCGGCATTGTAGGCCGCCGCGACGAGCACCGCGTTGCCGCCCCATTCGTCCATCAGCTGCGAAACGTAATGGCTGCCGAGCAGGACGTTGTAGCCGGGATCCTCGGTCAGCCGCCCGAGCTCGTAGGGGACGCCGACCCGGCCTGCCGTCTGCCGCGCCGTCCCGGGCATCAGCTGCATCAGCCCGCGGGCGCCGGCGTTTGAGACGGCGGTGCGCTCGAACGAGCTTTCCTGGCGAATGATTCCGTGGGCGAGCGCCCAGTGGCGGGCGTAAGCGGGCGGGATCGTCACTTCGGGAAAGGCGGAGCGGGCGTAGAAGGTCTCGCCGCCGGTGCGCGCCTCTCGCGCCGCCCAGACGCCGACGTCGAGCCGGCCGATCGAGCGGCCGAACTCGCCGGCGAGCGCGCGCTCGCGGTCGTCCTGCAATTGCTCGGCGAGGGCGCGGACGAACAAAGTCTGGTCGCTGCGCCGGCCGACCGAGCCGAGATAGCGGACCGCCTGGGCTAGCGGGCGGGCGGCGAAGGCCGCGCGGTCGGCGGGGTCCACGGGGAGGGGCACCGGCGGCGGAGTCACCTGCCGGCCGAGCCGCTCCAGCGCGAGCTGGCCGTAGAACTGGTCCGGGCTGGCCGCCGCCTGCTCGAGCCAAGCGCTCGCCTGGGTCGGGTTGCCGGCGGCGTTGGCCGCGCGCGCGGCCCAGTAAAAGCCCTTGGCCCGGGTCTGCGGCGAGCGCGCAGCCCGGGCGTAGAGCTCGAACAGGCGCGCCGCGTCGGCGGGCCGGCCGAGGTGGAACATGGCCGCCATGCCGCCGAGCCAGGTCAGGCTCGTATAATCGTCGCGCTCGCCGTAGGGCTGATCGCTGACGTCCGTTCCCGCCGGGTAGATGTCGTCGACCTTGGAAGCGATGCCGTAGACCTGCGTCCACTGGTTGTCGTTGGCCGCGCCGCGGGCCAGGGTCAGCGCCGTATCGAGATAGCGCGCCGGGCTTGCGAGCGGCCGATCGAGCCGCGCGCGCGAGGCGAGCAGGCTTCGCGCCGCCGCCGGCTGGTTGGTCGCGCGCAGCCAGACCGCCTGATCGAGCAGCAGCCCGCCGTCGCGGCGCGAGGCCGAGTCGAGCGCCGCGGCCTGGGAGGCGGCATCGGGCGCTCGGGTCTGCAGGGCGAGGCGCGCCTGAAAGAGCGGCCGCCTGACGGGGGAAGCCCAGGCCAAGGCCCTCGCCGCGCTCTGGCTGTCGCCATTGCCGAGCAGGACGTCCATCCGCTGATCGTGGTCGCTCGCGGTGAAGCTGCTGCCGAAGGCGCCGAGCAGGCGCTGCTCGAGCTCGACCGGCATGACGCCGGAGGTCCAGGCGCGGCGCGCCGCGGCCCGCGCCTCGTCGGCCCGGCCGCCGGCCTGCAGCGCGAAGGCCATCTGGGCGTGGCCGGCCGCGGTCAGAGGCGGAAAGACGGTGAAGAAGCGAAGCGCCTCGCTCGGCGACACCGCTTCGGTCGCGGAGCGCTGCTCGGCGGCGCGGCGCATCGCGGCCTCGCCCGGCCAGCCGCGGTGCGAGAGCAGGAAGCTGGAATAGGATGAGAAGGGCAGGCTGTCCGTCTGCCGGAGCGCGCTCCAGCGCTCGATGTCGGCCGCAATCCCGCTCGAATAGCTCGGCGTGGCGGACTGGTAGGCCTGATAGGCCTGGGTCGTGCTGGACTGCCTGGCGCCGGTCTCCACCGTCTGCGCCATCACCGCCGCCGCGGACACCCCCAGAAGGAGCAACAGGCCCGCTCTCTTTTGCACGCTGGACAGAATAAGCCCCCCCTCCTTATCAGCACCTGAACGTCCCCGCGACGTCCGCCCGCCTTATCTAAGGCAGCGCCCGCGCCGGGGAGAAGGAGCTAAGCATGTTCAGGGGCTCGATTCCGGCTCTAGTGACTCTCTTTCGCGACGAAGCGTTGGACGAGGCGGCCTATCGCGGCTTCTGCGAGTGGCAAATCGCCGAAGGAAGTCATGCGCTTGTGCCCTGCGGCACGACCGGCGAATCGGCGACCCTAAGCCCGGCCGAGCATCGCCGGGCGATCGAGATCGCCGTCGAGGCGGGCGCGGGCAGGGTGAAGATCCTCGCCGGCTGCGGCTCCAACGACACCGCCCACGCCATCGCCCTGAGCCGCGCGGCAAAGGACGCGGGGGCCGACGCCGTCCTCCACGTGCCACCCTATTACAACCGACCCAACCAGGACGGCATTTACGCCCATTTCGCGGCGATCGCCGAGGCGGTCGACTTGCCCATCATGCTCTACAACGTGCCGGCGCGCACGGTCACCGACATCGCCGTCGAGACGATGGGGCGCCTCGCGCAGATCCCGAACGTGATCGGCGTCAAGGACGCGACCGGAAACCTCGCCCGGGTCTCCGCCCAGCGTGCCGCCTGCGGCGCGGACTTCGTCCAGATCTCCGGCAATGACGACATGGCGCTCGGCTTCAACGCGATGGGCGGCGTCGGCTGCATCTCGGTCACCGCCAACGTCGCGCCGCGTCTGTGCGCCGACTTCCAGAATGCCATGCTTTCAGGCGATTGGGGGGCGGCCCTCACACTTCAGGACAAGCTCTACCCCCTCCACGCCGCCCTCTTCACCGACGCCTCGCCCGGCCCTGCCAAATATGCGCTGGGCCGGGTGCGGCCCGAATTCGCCTCACCGCTTCGCCTGCCGATGACCCCGCCGAGCGACGCCAGCAAGCGCGCAGTGGACGCGGCGCTCGATCATGCGGGTTTGATCTGATTCCTCAACCCGCTCGTCCTGAGCCTGTCGAAGGACGTTCCTTCTTCTGCATCGTTCAAAAAGAAAGAGAGGGGCTTCGACAAGCTCAGCCCGAACGGATAGAGCGCTCGCACCATGCCCCGCCCCAAGCCCGAGGAATTCGACAAGAAGAAAGTGGTCGCCGAGAACCGGCGGGCGCGGTTCGATTATGCGATCGAGGACAAATATGAGGCGGGGATCGCGCTGACCGGGACCGAGGTGAAGTCGCTTCGCTTCGGCGAGGGATCGATCGCCGAGAGCTACGCCGAGGTGAAGGAGGAGGAGGTCTGGCTGGTCAACGCCAACATCCCCGAGTTCAGCCACGGCAACCGCCACAATCACGAGCCGAAGCGTCCGCGCAAGCTGCTGCTCAACCACCGTCAGATCGCCAAGCTCCACGGCGCGGTGGCCCGGCAGGGGATGACGCTCGTCCCGCTTTCCATCTACTTCAACAGCCGCGGCAGGGCGAAGGTCGAGCTGGCGCTGGCCAAGGGCCGCAAGAGCCACGATAAGCGGGAATATGAGAAGGAAAAGGACTGGAAGCGGGAGCAGGGCCGGCTGATGAGGCAGCATGGCTGATTCCCCGGGCAAGTCCTGGCTCGACCGCTGGGTCGCAAACAACATGCCGAGCCGCGAGCAGATGGCCGAGAGCCGCTGGATCAGGCTGTTCGGCCTGCGCATGCTCAACAGCGAATATTGGCGCTTCACCCGCCGCTCGGTGCCGCGCGGGGTGGCGATGGGGCTGTTCGTCGGAATCTTCTTCCTGATCCCGGGGGTGCAGATCGTCGGCGCGATCCTGTTCTGTCTACCCGTGCGTGGAAACATCCCGATCGCCGCGGGCATGACCTTCCTCACCAACCCGCTGACCACGCCGTTCCTGATCATCGCCTCGATCCCGGTCGGCAATCTGTTCGGCTTCCACGCCGACGCGGCGGCGGTCAGTGGTATGTACGACCGCTCGGCGCCGATCGGCGAGTGGCTCGCCTGGCTGGCGTCGGACGCGGCCCCGGCTTTGGTCAGCGGCCTGTTCATCATCGCCGTGGCGAGCGCCGCGGCAGGTTATATCGTCGCGATCCTGTTCTGGCGCTGGTGGACGGCGCGCAAATGGCGCCGCCGCGCCGCCCGGCTCGCCCGCGCCGATTGATCGCTCCTTCGACGCTGCTATACCGCGGCCACACACCTCAAGCTGTCGGGAAAACCATGCGCAAGCTCATCATCGCCCTCGCCGCCACCACCGCAATCGCAACCGCCGCCGTCGCGGCTTATGGCGCCGCCCAGCCGCACGCGGGCCATGCCGCCGCGCCCGCCGCCCGGCCGGAGCTCGGCACGTTCGGGTTCGACGCCACCGGCATGGACCGCAACGTCGCGCCCGGGCAGAGCTTCTACAATTACGCCAACGGCACCTGGGACAGGACCACGGAAATCCCCGCCGACCAGGCCAATTACGGCATGTTCACGCGGCTCGCCGACCTTTCCGAGGCCCGCACCCGCACGATCCTTGAGGAAGCCGCGCAAACGCCCGGCAGCCGGATGGGCGATCTCTACGCGGCGTTCATGGACGAGGCGGCGATCGAGCGCGCGGGGATCGCCCCGATCCAGCCGGTGCTGGCCCGGATCAAGGGCATTTCCGACCGCGGCCAGTGGGCGGCCGAGCTCGGCCGGATCGCCCATTACGGCATTCGCGGGCCGATCGGCGGATTCATCCGCAGCGATGAGCGCCACCCGGACGTGATGATCGTCCATCTGGGGCAAGGCGGCCTCGGCCTTCCCGACCGCGATTATTATCTGAGTCAGGACGCGGGCCTCGCCGCCAAGCGCGCCGCCTACCAGGCTTATCTCACGCAACTCCTCACGCTCGCCGGCGAGCCCAATGCCGAGGCGCGCGCCGCGGCGGTCGTCGGCTTCGAGCGCAGCCTCGCCGAGGTCCAGTGGACCCGCATCCAGAATCGCGACGAGAACGCCACCTACAATCGCTGGGCGACGGCCGATTTCGCCCGCAACGCGCCGGGCCTCGATTGGGGCGCCTATTTCCGAGAGGCGGGTTTCGCCGGGCAGGAGACGTTGCTCGTCGCCCAGCCGAACACCTTCACCGCTTCGGCGCGGATCGTCGGCGAGGCGCCGCAGGCGGTGCTCAACGACTATCTGCTGCTGCGCGTGCTCGACCGGATGTCGCCCTATCTTTCGAGCAATTTCGTCGACGCCAATTTCGCCTTCCGCGGAACCACTTTGAACGGCACGCCGCAGATCCAGGACCGCTGGAAACGCGGCGTGGCCCTGGTCACCGGAGCGCTTCCGGACGACGTCAGCCAGGTCTACGTCCAGCGCTACTTCCCGCCCGAGGCGAAGCGCGCCGCGGACGCGCTGGTCCACAACATCATCGAGGCGATGGACCGGCGGCTCCAGACTTTGGCCTGGATGGCGCCGGCCACGCGCGAGCGCGCCAGGGCCAAGCTCAGGGCCTTCACGCCGAAGATCGGCTATCCCGATTTCTGGCACGATTATTCGAGCATCCGGGTCAGCCGCACCAACCTGGTCCAGAGCCTGATGAACGCGTCCGAATGGGATTATGCGTTCGAGCTCTCCCGCCTCGGCCGCCCGGTCGACCGGCGCGAGTGGGGAATGACCCCGATGACGGTCAACGCCTATGCCAACCCGGTGTGGAACGAGATCGTCTTTCCCGCCGCGATCCTCCAGCCGCCCTTCTTCGATCCGCACGCCGATCCGGCGGTCAATTACGGCGGCATCGGAGCGGTGATCGGCCACGAGCTCAGCCACCATTTCGACGACCAGGGCAGCCAGTATGACGAGCATGGCGCGCTCACCGAATGGTGGACCCCGCAGGACCGCGAGCGGTTCAACGCGCTGACCGCGCGGCTCACGGCCCAGTATGACGCCTATGAGCCGCTGCCGGGCCACCATGTCCAGGGCGCGCTCACGCTCGGCGAGAATATCGCCGATCTTGCCGGCCTCACCGTCGCCTACGACGCCTATCACCATTCCCTCGGCGGCCGGCCCGCGCCGGTGATCGACGGGATGACCGGCGACCAGCGCTTCTACCTCGGCTGGGCGCAGGTCTGGAGGCGCAAATATCGCGAGGCGAACCTGCTCCAGCGCCTCCTGACCGATCCGCATTCGCCCTCCGAGCAACGCGTTGCGGTCGTCCGCAACCTCGATCCCTGGTACGGAGCGTTCAACCCGGCGCCGGGAAGCCCGCTCTACCTCGCGCCCGAGCAGCGCATCCGCATCTGGTAGGGATGGCGAGCGCGGCCTCTTTCCCCGAAGGCGGCCGCGCGGCACGCCGGATCGATGGCGCTGCGATCCTGTTCGCTCTGGCCGCGCTCGGCTCGGCGGCCTTGCTGCTGTGGGCGGTCAGGAGCCCGGTTTTCGCCGGCGCCTTCCTCGCCGGTCTGATCGGGGCGGGCGGCCTGTTGCTGCTGCTTCGTCCGCAGGCAGCGGCGGCGGCCGATACGGAGCGCGATTCGGCGCCGGACATCGGGCTGCTGCGCGACGCGCTCGACGGCGCGGGAGGCGCCGCCGCCCTGACAGATCCCGAGGGCAATCTGGTCTGCGCCAACCAAGTCTGGAGCGAGTGGTTCGGCTCGGCGAGCCTGCCCAAGGCGCTCGCCCGAGCCGCTCCGACGGCGCGGCGGGACGGCGCTGCGGCGATCACCCCGATCGCCATCGACGGCCGCGCTTATGAAGGCGAGGTCAGGCTCGCCGGCTCGGGCGAGGACCGGCTGCTCTGGCGCCTCGGGCGCGCCGAGCAGGACGATCTGGCGCAGATCGCGGGGCGGATGATCGGCGGCGAGGTCGGCCGGCGGATGGGCGAGGCCGGCCTCATGGTCGCGGTGGTCGACTCGGCGGGAACGATCCGCGCCGCCAACGGCGCCTTTGCCGTCCGCGCCGCGCGTCCGGGAGAGGACGGCGAGATCGCCGGCTCGGCGTTCGTCGACCATCTGGCGGCGTCCGCCGGCGGCCAGTTCCACTTCGCCGCGGAAGGCCAGGCGGCGACTCCGCTACGGATCGTCCAGGTGCCGGGCGGGGAGGAGGAGGCGTCGTTGTCCTTCTTCCTGCTGCTCGACGACATTCCGGGCCCTCGCGGCGACGACGAGAACGCGCACGTTCACGCCTTGCTTGACAGTCTGCCGCTCGGCCTCGCTTTGGCCGACACGGACGGCCGCTTTCTGTTCCTCAACAAGGTGTTCCGAAAGTCGGTCGGCCTCGGCGCGAGCGAGCGGCCGTCCTGGCCCGGCGACCTCGTCGTCGAGGACGACAAGGCGGCGGTTTCGGACGCGGTCCACCGCTTCGGCCGCGGCCGGGCGATGTCGGGCGACCTCGCCGTGCGGCTCAAGAGCAATCCGGAGGAGCCGGTGGCGCTGACCGTCGCCGGGGCGCGCGGGCTCGGCAACGCCGCGGTGCTGCTCAGCCTCAAGGACAATAGCGAGGAGGCGCGGCTCAAGCGCGAGATCGCCCAGGCGACCAAGATGCAGGCGGTCGGCCAGCTCGCCGGCGGAGTCGCTCACGATTTCAACAACATCCTGACGGCGATCCTCGGCACCTGCGACCTGATGATGATGCGCCACACGCCGGGCGATTCGGATTATGACGACATCCAGCAGATCCGCTCCAATTCGAACCGCGCCGCAAACCTGACCCGTCAGTTGCTTGCCTTCTCGCGCCAGCAGACGCTGAGGCCCCAGGTTCTCCAGCTCCCCGACGTGGTCGCCGAGGTCTCGCACCTGCTCGACCGGCTGCTCGGCGAGCAGGTGAAGCTCGAAGTGACCCACGGCCGCGGGCTCGGCGCGGTTCGGGCCGATCCCGGGCAGATGGAGCAGGTGATCGTCAACCTCGCGGTCAACGCCCGCGACGCGATGCTCGCCAAGGACCCGGCGGGCGGGGGCAGGCTGACCCTTCAGACCTTCGCCGTCTCCGCCGACGACGTTCGGCGGATGGGCAGCGACGTGCTTCCGATCGGCGACTATACGGCGATGAAGGTCACCGACACCGGCACCGGCATTCCGCAGCATCTGCTGAGCAAGGTGTTCGAGCCCTTCTTCACCACCAAGGAGGTGGGGAAGGGGACCGGGCTCGGCCTCTCCACCGTCTACGGCATCGTCAAGCAGTCCGGCGGCTTCATCTTCGCCGAATCGCAGATGCGCAAGGGAACCAGCTTCACCATCTACCTTCCGGTCCATCGCACCCGGCCGAGCGAGGCGCCGGCCAGGGCGACCCGCAAGGTCAAGGAGAAGGCAAGCGAGCTATGGGGGACGGGGACCGTCCTGCTCGTCGAGGACGAGGCGATGGTCCGAACCGTCGCCGAGCGTGCGCTGACCCGCCAGGGCTACACCGTGCTCGTCGCCGAGAATGGCGAGGAGGCGCTCGAAATCCTCGGCCGCGAGGGCAAGATCGACCTGATGATCTCGGACGTCGTCATGCCGACGATGGACGGGCCGACCACAGTTCGGGCGGCACGCGCCACCCATCCCAACCTGCCGATCCTGTTCATCTCCGGCTATGCCGAGGAGCAGCTGCGCAAGTCCATCGACATCCCCAACGTCTCCTTCCTCGCCAAGCCCTTTTCCGTCCAGCAACTCGCCGAGACGGTGCGCGACGTCCTCGCGCCTCAATAAGTCTTTTCCTTTGCGTAACAGACGCTAAGGCAGTCGCGATGCCGGGGACCATGAGATCCATCCTGATCGTCGAGGACGAGCCGCTGATCGCGATGATGCTCGAGGATTTCCTTGCCGAGCTCGGCCACACTGTGGTGGCCTGCTGCGAGACGGTCGCGGCGGCTATGGGCCATGTCGAGAGCGGCGGCTTCGAGGTCGCGATCCTCGATGTCAGCCTCGCCGACGGCAAGGTGTGGCCGGTCGCCGACCGCCTCGCCGCCGCGGGCACGCCCTTCATTTTCGCCACCGGCGGCCACGTCGATCCGCCGCCGCCCGAACATGCCGGCGCTCCGGTGCTCGCCAAGCCCTATACGATCGACGCGATCGAGCCGGCGCTGGACCAGGCCTGCGGCGATTAGGCTGTTTCGGTGGGCCTAACCCTCCCCCTGAGGGGGAGGGCGGGGTGGGCGTTTACGGAGCTCGCGGCCCGTCGCCGACGCCCGAACCCCTCACCCCAACCCTCTCCCCATGGGAGAGGAAGTTTCTAGTACCCCGCCGAATTTCAATGCAGCCAAAGGGCCATTCGCCCGCCGCGGTTCAGAACATTTCGCGGATGCCGCTGATGCCGTCGGCGATGATCGATCCGGCGCCTTCGCCGCCGCCGACGAGCCTGCCCACCCCGGCCGCGATGCCCACGGCGTCGCCGAGGCTGACGCCGCTGACCAGGCTCGCGCCCCCGACCGCCGAGGCCGTCTCGGCCGCGACCCGGCTGAAGGGGAGGGTCTGGATCCAGACCCTGCCCGGGCCGCGCAAGGCGGTGAGGAAGCCGCCTTCGTCGCCGAGCAGGCCAGTCTTGATCGAGCGCCACATGCTGTCCTGCATGATGTCCATCTCGACCTGAGGCTCGTGCGCCGCGACGCAGCCGCCGTCGACATGAATGACCTCGCCGGCCTTGAGCTCGCGCTCGATGATCGAGCCGCCGACGTGGAGGAAGGCCCAGCCCGTGCCGGTCAGCTTCTGCATGACGAAGCCTTCGTCGCCGAAGACGGCCGAGCGAAGGCGGCGCTGCATGGCGATCGAGATGCCGACTCCGCGGGCGGCGGCGAGAAAGGCGTGGCGCTGGCAGATCAGGCTTCCGCCCATCGCCTCGAGCTTCACCGGAATGATCTGGCCCGGCGTGCGGCCGCCGACCGCAAGCCTCGCCTTGCCCTGCGAGCCGGCGTGCTTGAACTCGGCGAGGAACATATTTTCGCCCGCCATGGCGTTCTTCGCGGCGCTGGCCAGCTTGGCTCCAAGCCCGGCGTCGGGCCTGCTGCCGTCGCCGAGGATCATGTCGAAGACGATCGCGCTGTCCTTCCAGATCAGCGCACCCGGCTCTGCGACCACCGATTCGCCCGGGTCGAGCGCGATCTCGGCATATTGCATGTCGCCTTCGCTGATCGCGAAGTCGATGTCGTTGACGATCTCGGGCTGCGCCTGGTGGGCGGCATAATATTGGGCGCTGACCGCGCTCAGCGTGTAATCGTCCGGGCGGGTGTCCGGGAGCGGCGAGCGCTTGCGGCCGAAGCCCGATTGCGGCGCCGCGCCATAGCCGCCGCTATTCGATCCCCAATTCGAGTCCACTCGCAGGCCCTCCCGCCGAAGCCGGCATTGTGCCGGATCATGCCTAAGGACAGGTAAAGCCTGAATTTCGCCCGCCCGGCGAGCGGGTTTGCCCGTAAAAGTTTCCCTCTTGTTCTGTGGGAACAAAGAGGATACATACTCCTGCATTGATCGACGCCCATCGAGGCAATACGGGAGAGCCAGCCATGACGGCATCACTTCAGATCGTTTCCGACAGGAGTCCGATGGACAGCGACAAGCAGAAAGCCCTCGACGCCGCTCTGGCGCAGATCGACCGCGCGTTCGGCAAGGGATCGGCGATGCGGCTCGGCTCGCGCGAGGCGATCGAGATCGAGACCATTTCCACCGGCTCGCTGGGGCTCGACATCGCGCTCGGCATCGGCGGCCTTCCGCGCGGCCGGGTGGTCGAGGTCTACGGGCCGGAAAGCTCGGGCAAGACCACGCTCGCGCTGCACGCGATCGCCGAGGCGCAGAAGAATGGCGGAGTCGCCGCCTTCGTCGACGCCGAGCACGCGCTCGATCCGTCCTATGCCAAGAAGCTCGGGGTCAATATCGACGATCTGATCGTCTCGCAGCCCGACACGGGCGAGCAGGCGCTGGAGATCACCGACACTCTGGTACGCTCGAACGCGGTCGACATCCTCGTCGTCGATTCGGTCGCCGCTTTGGTGCCGCGGGCCGAGATCGAGGGCGAGATGGGCGACAGCCATGTCGGCCTCCAGGCGCGGCTGATGAGCCAGAGCTTGCGCAAGCTCACCGGCTCGATCTCCAAGTCCAAATGCCTGGTCATCTTCATCAACCAGTTGCGCATGAAGATCGGCGTGATGTACGGCAATCCGGAGACGACGACCGGCGGCAATGCGCTCAAATTCTACGCCAGCGTCCGGCTCGACATCCGCCGGACCGGCCAGATCAAGGACCGCGACGAGATCATCGGCAACACGACCCGTGTGAAGGTCGTCAAGAACAAGCTCGCGCCGCCGTTCAAGCAGGTCGAGTTCGACATCATGTATGGCGAGGGCGTTTCCAAATTGGGCGAGATCCTCGATCTCGGCGCCAAGGCGGGGATCGTCGAGAAGTCGGGCTCGTGGTTCAGCTACGATTCGATCCGCATCGGCCAGGGCCGCGAGAACGCCAAATCCTACCTGCGTGACAATCCGGACGTGGCGGCGCGAATCGAGCGCGCTATCCGCGGCCACACCGATCAGGTCGCCGAGGCGCTGATGGTCGGCCCCGAGGCGGAGGACGACGTCTAAAACGGTTCTTTCCTCCCTGTCGCCGAAGGCGATGGGGAGGGGACCACCCGCAGTGGTGGAGGGGCCAATGCGGCAGACGAGCAAAGCGAGGGTCCGGAAAGCGCGAGCGCTTCGGCGGGCGATGACGCCGCCGGAGGCGAAGCTCTGGACGTTGCTTCGCACCCGCCCTGACGACCTCAAGTTCCGCCACCAGCATCCGGTGGGCCGGTACGTTTTCGATTTCTATTGTGCCTCCGCCAAACTCGGCATCGAGATTGACGGTATCGCGCACGAGCGACAATCCCGCCCGAGACGGCAGGCGGGACCGGTGGTTGCGGAGCAAGGGCTATCGCGTCCTCAGAATTCCCGCGACAGAACTCAAGGCGAACCCGAAAGGCGTTCTCCGGCACATTCTCCGCGCCTGCGCCGAGTAGCCCCTCCAATGCTGCGCCTGGTCCCTCTCCCCATCCGCTTCGCGGACAGGGAGGAAAAAAGCCGCTTAGGCTTCGCCCGCGACGCTGGTGGCGATCAGGGCGGCTTCCGCTTCGTCCGGCGCTGGGCGCTCTTTCGGATTGGCCCAGATCGCGACCGGCAAGGCGAGCGCTCCGCCGAGGACGAAGCCGGTGACCAGCGGAATGGTGGTGCCGTCGAACATCTGGCCGATGACCAAGCCGATCAAAGCGCCGCCGATCGTGGTGATCAGCCCCTGCAGCGCTGAGGCGGTGCCCGCGATATGGCCGAGCGGGCTCATCGCCATCGCGCTGGCATTGGCGCCGACCAGGCCGAAGCAGGCCATAGTCAGCGCCTGGAGCGCGATGAAGCTCCACAGGGTCTCGCCCCAGAGCAAGGCGACGGCCAGATGAAAGGCGGAGATCGCCGTCAGCGCCGTCAGCGCGCGGAGCAGCAATTTCCTCGGCCCCACGCGCATCACCAGGCGCATGTTGGTGTAGGAGCTGATGGCCATCGGCCCGGCGATGGCTGCGAAGACGAGGCCCATCAGCTCGGGCCGGCGAAAGACGTCGAACACGATCTGCTGGACCGAGCCGATGAAGGCGAAAAGGCCGCCGAAGGCCAAGGTGGCGGCGATCGTGTTGCCGATCGATTCGCGCCGCCGGAGGGTCTCGCCCATGCCTTGGGCGATGTTGCGAAAGGATAGCCGGCGGCGGTCCTCCACCGCCAGGGTCTCGGGCAGGCGCAAGGCGCTCCACAGCGCCAGCCACAGGCCGTAGGCCGCGAGCAGGGCGAAGATGTAGCGCCAGCTCGCCACCGCGATCACCGCCTGGCCGAGGCTCGGCGCGAGCACCGGAACGATCATGAAGATGATCATCGCGGTCGACATGATCCGCGCCATCGCCGCGCCGTGATAGCGGTCGCGGATCACCGCGACGACGAGCACGCGAAGCCCGCCCGAGGCGATCCCCTGGGTGAATCGGGCGGCGAGCAGCAGCTCCATGCTCCCGGCAAGCCCCGAAAGCGCGCCGAAGCCGGCATAAGCGAACAGGCACCCGACCAGCAGCCGCTTGCGCCCGAAGCGGTCTGCGAGCGGCCCGAAGGCGACCTGGCTGAGGCCGTAGCCGAGCAGGAAGAAGGTGATGACCAGCTGCCGGTCGTTGTCGCGCGCCACGCCGAGCGCCTCGCCGATCGCCGGAAGCGCGGGCAGCATGGCGTCGATCGCCATCGCGTTCGACGCCATCAGGGCCGCCATCAGCAGCACGAATTCCTTGCGGCCCGGCATCCGGGCCTCAGCGCCAGCCATGGCGAGGGTCCTGTTCAGGGAAGGCGGCCTGTAACGCCCGCCGCCGTGCGTGCAAGCTCGATATTCGCTTTGGCGCGAGCCTCGGTTCGGCGGCGTCGTCGCAATTATTTCACGCGAAGACACGAAGGCGCGAAGAGGCTGAGCGGGTCGCCGCTGCCAGCAATTGCTTCGGCTTCGGCGTGCACCCAAATTGGGCCTTCGGCCCCTTTTTGCCTTCTTTGCGTCTTTGCGTCTTCGCGTGAAACCGATTTTTCTTCCTAAACCCTTGGTCTAGGAACGGCAGATGATCGTCGTCCACCATCTCGAAAATTCGCGCTCGCAGCGCATCCTGTGGCTGCTCGAGGAGCTTGGGCTTCCCTACGAGGTCAAGCGCTACGAGCGCGATCCAAAGACCATGCTCGCTCCGCCCGAGCTCGCCCGAGCGCACCCGCTCGGCAAGGCGCCGGTGATCGAGGATGAGGGGCGGGCGATCGCCGAGAGCGGGGCGATCGTCGACTATCTGGTGGAGAAGGCGGAAGGGCGGCTCGGCCCGCCGGCCAATCGCGATTCGGTGCTTCGCTATCGCCAGTTCGTCCATTATGCCGAAGGCTCGATGATGCCGCCTCTGTTCGGGCTGCTCATCGTCGGCCGGCTCGGCCTTCTCGGCCGCCCGGCCCGCGAGCCGATCCAGAAGATGCTTGGGCGCCATTTCGACTGGCTCGAAAGCGAGCTCGAAAGCCGCGACTGGTTCGCCGGCGACGAATTCACCGCGGCCGACGTGATGATGAGCTTCCCGCTGGAGGTCGCCCGCACCCGCGCCGGCCTCGGCGCGGAGCACCCCAACCTGGCCGACTGGCTCGAGCGAATCCACGCACGCCCGGCCTATGCCGCGGCGCTGAAGGCGGGCGGGCCTTACGCTTATGCGTGAGGATTAGACTCGAAGCCGGTCAGCCTGCTCGTTCCCCGGCGAAGGCCGGGGCCCAGGAGCCGAAGGCTTCGCAAGGCTTTCGCGTCCGAAACCCGGCGAGCGCCGGGCCTGGACCCCGGCCTTCGCCGGGGAGCAGCAGGTGACCCGGTGAGAATCCCCTCTAGCTCTCCGCCGCCGGCGGCGTCGCCCTGTGCGACGGCGCGTGCGGGGGCTCGATGTCGGCGGGCTCGGGCGGGTCGAGGCCGCCCTCCCAGCGCGCGACCACCGCGCTCGCCACCGCATTGCCGACGACGTTGGTCGCCGATCGGCCCATGTCGAGGAAATGGTCGATGGCGAGGATCAGCAGGATCCCGGCCTCGGGGATGTTGAACTGCGAGAGCGTGGCGGTGATCACCACCAGGCTGGCGCGCGGCACTCCGGCAATGCCCTTCGAGGTAACCATCAAGGTCAGCAGCATGGCGATCTCCTGACCCCAGGTCAGGTCGATGCCATAGGCCTGCGCGATGAAGATCGACGCGAAGGTCATGTACATCATCGAGCCGTCGAGATTGAACGAATAGCCCAGCGGAAGGACGAAGCTGGCGATCCGCGGCGGCACGCCGAACCGGTCGAGCGCCTCAAGCGTGCGCGGAAATGCGGCCTCCGAGGAGGCGGTCGAGAAAGCGAGCACGATCGGATCGCGGATGTAGCGAACGAGCAGCCGCGTTCGCGCACCGACGATGACGAAGCAGATGCCGATCAGCAGGATCCACAGGATCAGCAGGCCGAAATAGAAGCTGCCCATGAAATAGCCGTAGGTGCCGAGGATCGCCGGCCCCCGCTCGGCGATCGTCGCGGAGACCGCGGCGAACACCGCGACCGGGGCGAAGCGCATCACATAATCGGTGACCTGGAGCATCACCTTGACCAGGCCTTCCATCGCCCGGACCAGCGGCCGCGCCGGCTCGCCGACCGCGGTGATCGCGACTCCGAGGAAGATCGAGAAGACGACGATCTGCAGGATGCTGTTCTCGGCCAGCGCGTCGATCATCGATTCGGGGAAGATGTGGGCGATGAACTGGGCGAAATCGAACGCCGAGCGGTCGACCCCGCTCGACGCGGTCTCCGGCGGCAGCGGCAGGCCGAGGGCCGCGCCAGGCTGAAGCAGGTTGACGAGGATCAGGCCGAGCGTGAGCGAGACCAGGCTCGCGCAGAGGAACCAGCCGATCGCCTTGGCGCCGACTCTGCCGAGCGCCGCCGTGTCGCCCATATGGGCGATGCCGACGATCAGCGTCGAAAGCACCAGCGGGGCGATGATCATCTTGATCAAGTGGAGGAAGATCGTCGTCAGGATCGAGACGTAATGGGCGTAAGCGGCGAGCTTGGCCTGACCTTCGGGCGTCGAGTCGCCGATCGCCGCGTTGAGCGCCCAGCCGACGACGATTCCGAGCAGAAGCCCGCCCAGGATCCAGTAGGTCAGCTTCTTGGCCATTCGCTCGCTCCCCTGTGACGGCCTCGACGAGGAAGCCGATTGTCGCGCGCCGGTCAAGCGGCGGGGATATCCGGACGCACGTTGCTTGCCTTTCCCCTCCCCCTGAAGGGGGAGGGTAGGGTGGGGGTTTACGGAGTCGGTGGTTAACCGCTTACGCTGCAACCCCTCACCCCAACCCTCTCCCTATGGGAGAGGCAGCAGTAGCTAGGCCGGTTCCAGCTCCTTCTGAACGACCTTGTCGGCGAGCGTTCCGTTGAGCTCCGCGAGATGGTCGAACTCCGCCTCGTAGGTGGCGAGGCCCTGGCTCAGCGAGCGCAATTCGGCGTCGAAGCCCTGCATCTCGGCCTCCGGGACCAACGCCTCGATCCGGTCCCAGCGCGACCAGCCCTCGCGCGGCGCCATGCCGAGCATCTGGCCGCGCCGGCTGGCCACCGCCGAGGTCGCCTTGGAGGCGGCGTTGCTCGGCACGGTGATCGTCACCTTCTGCACCGGCTCGAGCAGATGCGGCGCGGCGGCGGCGAGCGCTTCGGCCATGCCGATCCGCCCCGCGGTCCGGAACGCGATCTCGGAGCTGTCGACCGTATGGTAGGATCCGTCGATCAGCAGCACGGCGACGTCGACCACCGGGAAGCCCAATGGCCCCTTGACCATCGCGTCCCTGACGCCGGCCTCGACCGCCGGGATCCACTGCTTGGGGATGACCCCGCCGGTGATCTTGTCCTCGAACTTGAAGCCTCCGCCGCGTGCCAGCGGCTTGACCTCGATCACGCAGTCGCCGAACTGCCCGTGGCCGCCCGATTGCTTCTTGTGCCGGCCGCGCTGGGTGACGGTCTTGCGGATCGATTCCTTGTAGCCGACCGAAGGCTGGCGCGAATCGACCGGAACGCCGTAGCGCCGCTTGAGCCGCTCCAGGGTCACCTTCAGATGCTCGTCGTTGACTCCCCGAAGCCGGGTCTCGTGCATCGTCTCGTCCTGCTCCCAGATCAGCGCCCGGTCCTCCTCGGTCAGCTTGTGCAGCGCGGTCGACAGGCGCACGTCGTCCTTGCGGTCGCGGGTGGCGATGGCCAGCGCGTAGTTGCGCACCGGCTGGGCGATCTCGGGCGTCGGCGGCGCCTTGCCCGAGGCCAGCCATTCGCCGGCGCCGACGCCCTCGAGCTTGGCGATCGCGACCACGTCGCCGGCACTGGCCTCGGCGAGCTTGGCCGTCTTCTCGCCCTGGACTCCGAACAAGGTGCCGATGCGCACCGCTTCGCCCGCGCTCGACTTCAGCTCCTGGCCTTCCTTCAGGCTGCCGCCGAAGATCCGGGCGAAGGAGACCCGGCCCATCGCGCCGCCATGGCTGACCTTGAACACGAAGGCGCAGGCCCCGCTCGCGCCGAGCCTTGCCGCCGCCACGTCGGGGGCGGGGGCCTCGTGGCGGAGCGCCTTCATCAGCCGGCGAATGCCCTGAGTGCCGGTGGCCGAACCGAACAGGACGGGGACGATCTGCCCCGCGCCGGTCTCCTTGGCGAGATCGGTGAACACCGTTTCGCGGTCCGGCACCTCGTCCATCAGCAATTGCTCGAGCAGGGCATCGTCATGGTCGGCCAGCTTCTCGAGCATCTGGTTGCGCTCGATCGCCTCGCGGTCGGCGAGGTCGGCGGGGATTTCGCGCTGCTCCGATTCCTGGCCCTTGCGGTAATAATAGGCCCGCTCGAGCGCGATATCGACGAAGCCGGTCACCGCCTCGCCCTCGCGTATGGGGATCCAGCGCGCCACCAAGGGCGATTTCGACATCGGCTGGAGCGATTCCAGCAGCGCCTGGATCGATCCGCGCGCCTGGTCGATCTTGTTGACGAAGATCATGTGCGGGATTCCGAGCTCCTCCAGCCGGCGCAGCGTCGGCTCGGCGAGCAGGGCGCGGTCGGGATCGGGATCGACCACGACCAGAGCGAGGTCGGCGGCCGCCATGCCGAGCGCGCCGTCGGCGGCGAAGCCGACCGACCCCGGCGCATCGATCAAAGCGTAGCGGTCGCCCATATAGTCGAAGTTCATCAAATTGAGCTCGGTCGATCCGCCGCGCGCGCGCGCCTCGGGACTGGCGTCGCCGACGCTCGATTTGTCGGCGACCGATCCCTGCCGGGCGGCCGCTCCGGAGGCAAAAAGAAGGGCCTCGGCGAGGCTGGTTTTCCCAGCGCCGCCAGGCCCGACGAGCGCGATGGTTCTGGTGCCTGCAGCTCTTCCGGGCATGAGCGTCTCCTTGCGTCGAGGCGACGTCCGTCCGCGGAAAAGACGCGGGCGACGCGCCTTATGGGGGAAGCCGCCAGCCTTCACCCGTTTGTGCCCGAGCGCAAGGGGGGTTTGGCCTGGCCAGACGGAAAAACGGGCTGGGCCCGGCGAGGACAAGCACAAGCCTCCACATCCAAAACCGTTCGTCCCGAGCGAAGCCGAGGGACCCTGCCGAGCGAAGCCCAGGCTCTGTTTCTCGGCTGCCCTCGAATGGGTGTCTCGACTTCGGCCTCCAGCCGAAGTTTACCCTGAGCGCCTTCCTTGCAGGCAGTCGAAGGGCTCGACACGAACGGAGGAATGTTCGTCTGGACCGGGGTTGCGAGCCCACAGCGTTCGTTCTATGTTCCCTTCATGGAATGTCTCCGTCCGCGCACGATCGGCTCACTGGATCGATGCGCCGGCTGGCTCGAGAAGTTACAGAAGTGACGAGATTCGCCGAGCGAGCGGGTCAACATCGTCACTTCTGTGGGACGTGCTCACCTCCCAGCCCTTGCTTGCCGCAGCGCAGCATGTCGCCTAGATCGCGCTCATGACCTCGACCAACGACATCCGGCGCGCCTTCCTCGATTATTTCGGCCGCGAGGGGCACCAGGTCGTGCCCTCGGCGCCGCTCGTCCCGCAGAACGATCCGACGTTGATGTTCGTCAACGCCGGCATGGTGCCGTTCAAGAACGTGTTCACCGGGCTCGAGACCCGGCCATATTCGACCGCCGCTTCCAGCCAAAAGTGCGTACGCGCCGGCGGCAAGCACAACGATCTCGACAATGTCGGCTACACCGCGCGGCACCTGACCTTCTTCGAGATGCTCGGCAATTTCTCGTTCGGCGATTATTTCAAGGAGCGGGCGATCGACCTCGCCTGGACCCTTCTCACCAAAGAGTTCGGCCTGTCGCCCGACCGGCTGACGGCGACCGTCTATCACACCGACGACGAGGCCTGGGACCTGTGGAAGAAGATCGCCGGCCTGCCCGACGAGCGGATCATCCGGATCCCGACCAAGGACAATTTCTGGGCGATGGGCGACAATGGCCCGTGCGGGCCCTGCTCGGAGATCTTCTTCGATCACGGCCCCGCGATCCCCGGCGGTCCGCCCGGCAGCCCGAACGAGGGTGGCGACCGCTTCGTCGAGGTCTGGAACCTCGTCTTCATGCAGTACGAGCAGGAAGCGAACGAGATCGTCCGCGACCTGCCGAGGCCCTCGATCGACACCGGCATGGGCCTGGAGCGAATCTCGACCGTGCTCCAGGGCGTTCACAGCGTGTTCGAAACCAATACGTTTCGCGAGCTGATCGGCGCCTCAGCCGAGTTGACGAAGACGGACGCGGGGCAAGCCAGCCACAAGGTGATCGCCGATCACCTGCGCTCGTCCTGCTTCCTGGTCGGCGACGGCGTCCTTCCGGCGAACGAGGGGCGGGGCTATGTGCTTCGGCGAATCATGCGCCGGGCGATGCGCCACGCCCATTTGCTCGGCGCCGCCGAGCCCCTGATGCACCGGCTCGTGCCGAGCCTCGTCGCGGAGATGGGCGCCGCATATCCCGATCTGGTGCGCGCCCAGCCGCTGATCGAGGAGACCCTGAAGCTCGAGGAAACGCGCTTCCGCCAGACCCTCGCCAACGGCCTGAGACTGCTCGACGAGGCGACCGCGGCGATGAAGCCGGGCGAGACCCTGCCGGGCGCGACCGCGTTCAAGCTCTACGACACGTACGGCTTCCCCTACGACCTTACCGAGGACGCGCTCCGCGCGCAGGGCTTCGGAGTCGACCGCGCGGGCTTCGACAGCGCGATGGCCGAGCAGAAGGCCGCCGCCCGCGCGGCCTGGAAGGGCTCGGGGGCGAAGGCGAGCGAGGACATCTGGTTCGACATCGCCGAGGAGAAGGGCGCGACCGAGTTCACCGGCTATCTCGGCCATGACGGCGAGGGCGAGGTCGTGGCGATCGTCAAGGACGGCGCTCGCGTCGAGCGCGCCGGCGCCGGCGACAGGGTGACGATCCTGACCAACCAGACGCCCTTCTACGGCGAGAGCGGCGGGCAGATCGGCGACACGGGAAAGATCATATCCGATAAGGGCCTGGACGCCGATGTTGAGGAAACGTCCAAGCCGCTGGGCAAGCTCCACGCACATCAAGCGGCGGTCAAGGCGGGCGAGGTTTCGGTCGGCGACGCGGTCCAGCTCCACGTCGATGCCGAGCGGCGCTCGAAGATCCGCGCCAATCACAGCGCCACCCATTTGCTCCACGCCGCGCTTCGCCGCCGCCTGGGCGATCACGTGACCCAGAAGGGCAGCCTCGTCGCCCCCGACTATTTCCGCTTCGACTTCTCGCACAACAAGCCGATGACCCGCGAGGAGATCGAAACCGTCGAGGCCGACGTCAATCGCCACATTCGCGAGAACCGGCCGGTCGGCACGCGCCTGATGAGCATGGATGACGCGATCTCGTCCGGCGCAATGGCCCTGTTCGGGGAGAAATATGGCGACGAGGTCCGCGTCCTCTCGATGGGGGACGAGGAGGAGCGCGCATATTCCGTCGAGCTTTGCGGCGGCACCCACGTCAATGCGCTCGGCGACATCCAGCTGCTCAAGATCACCTCAGAAAGCGCGGTCGCCTCGGGGGTGCGCCGGATCGAGGCGCTGACCGGCGAGGCGGCGCGGGCCTGGCTCACCGCGCGCGAGGACAAGCTCAAGGAGGCCGCCGCCTCGCTCAAGGCCTCGCCCGAGGAGGTTCCCGCGCGAGTGGCCGCACTGGTCGAGGAGCGCCGCCGGCTCGAGCGCGAGCTGGCGGAGGCGAAAAAAACGATCGCCCTCTCTGCGCAAGATCTCACCACGGGCTCGCCCGAAATCGGCACAGCCAAGCTTGCTACGGGACCCGAAAAGGTCGGTGATGTCTTCTTCACGCCGCTGCTGCTCAATGACTTTGATCCCAAGGAGCTGCGCAGCCTTGTCGATGAAAAAAAACGCTCGATGGGTACTGGGGTGGCCGCGATCATTTCCGTGCTCGGCGGACGTGCAACCGTAGCGGTTGGGGTTACCGACGACCTTACTGACCGCTTCAATGCGGTCGATCTCGTCCGCAGGGCGGTGGAAGCGGTCGGCGGCCAGGGCGGCGGCGGGCGTCCGGACATGGCCCAGGGCGGCGGGCCGGACGGCGGCAAGGCGGCGGAGGCATTGGAGGCGGTCAAGGCAGCGTTGGCGGACCAGCCGGCCGAAGCCTAGGCTCGAGCCCGCCCAAATCGTTCCCCGGCGAAGGCCGGGGCCCAGGAGCCGAAGGCTTCCCCAGACCTGTCGCGCCCGAAACCCGGCGGGTGCCGGGCCTGGACCCCGGCCTTCGCCGGGGAACAGCCTTCCCTAGCGCATCAACGCGTCCCTGAGTCGCTTCCCCCGCTGGACCGGCTCCTGCTCCATCTCGCCCATCTGCATGATCTGCTGCCTGAGCTCAGCGCGCTTCTCGTGGATCGAGGCGATCACCGGGCCCATCGCCAGGCCCAGATCGACCAAAGCCGCCTCGGACAGCTGGAGCGAGGATTCGAGCGTCTCGGGAACCGCGTCGGTGGCTCCGGCGCGATAGAGCTCGGCGGCGTGGCTTGCGTCCCGGGCGCGGGCGACGATGGTGAGGTCTGGGCACCACGCCCGCACCCGCTTCACCATCCGGACCGCCTGCACCGGATCGTCCATCGTCAGGATGAGCGCGCTGGCGTGCCCGAGGTTGAGCTTGTCGAGCAGCTCGGGCCGCGCGGCGTCGCCGAAGATCAGCCTGAAGCCCTCGGCCCGGCCGGCCTTGATCGCGTCGATGTTCGAATCAACCGCGACATAGGGCTTGCCGTGGGCGGCGAGCATCTCTGCCACCAGCCTCCCGACCCGACCGAAGCCGACGATCACCGCCCGCGGATCCTCCCGCGTCGGCACCGTCACGGGATCCTCGGCGGTGCCGCGCTCGATCCGCTGGGCCGCGTCGCGCCCGACGCGCGCCAGCAGCGGCGTCAGCGTCAGGCCCATCGCGGTCACCACCTGCCAGAAGGAGGCGGTGTCGCGGGCGATCACCCCGGCGGCCGCGGCGGCGGCCAGCACGATCAAGGTCGTCTCGGACGGCGAGGCCATCAAGAGGCCTGTCTCCGCCGCCACCGCCCTGCGCGCGCCGTCGAGCCGAAGGAACGTCGCCGTTACCAAAGTCTTGAGCAGCATCACGCCGACCAGCGCGAACAGCAAGGCCTGCCAGTTGCCGGCGATGAAGGCGAGATCGACGCTCATCCCGACGGTGATCAGGAACACGCCAAGGCCGAGGCCGCGGAACGGGGCCATCATCACCTCGACCTCGCCATGATATTCGGTCTCGGCGATCAGAACGCCGGCGACGAGCGCGCCGACGATCGGCGAGAGGCCGGCGGCGGCGGTGGCGAGGCTGGCGACGATCACCACCAGCAGGCTGACCGAGAGGAACAGCTCCGGACTCTTGGTGCGCGCCGCCTGGGCGAACAGGCTCGGGAGGACGAAGCGCCCGAGCACCAGCATCACCGCGACCACCGCGCCGCCGACCAGCAAGGTGTTGAGCAGCCCCGAAAAGCCCTCGGCGCCTGCATGGGGCGCGAGCGCTCCGAGCGCGAAGACGATCGGAACCAGCGCCAGGTCCTCGAACAGAAGCATGGCGAAGGCTGCGCGGCCGACCGGGCTCGCGGTTCCGACCAGCGGAAGCACGACCGCGGTCGATGAAAGGGCCAGTGCGAGGCCGAGCGCCACGGCGGCCGCCCAGCCGCTGCCGGCGGCGAAGTAAATCGCCGCGCCGATGAACAGAGCGGAGACCGTCAGCTCCAGCCCGCCGACCCCGAAGACCAGTCGCCGCATGCCCCACAGGCGCCGGAACGACAGTTCGAGACCGATCGAGAAGAGGAGGAGGGTGATGCCGAGCTCGGCGAACGGCTCGATCGCGTGCGCGTCGGTGATCGTCACGTAATTCAGCCATGGATAGAAGCCGGTCATCGCGCCCAGGCCGAACGGGCCGACCAGAATGCCGATCAGGATGAAGCCGATGACCGGGCTGATCCGCACCCGAGCGAAGGCGGGGATAACGATCCCCGCTGCGCCGAGGATGACGAGCGCGTCGGAAAGTCCGGAAGTGCTGAATTCGGAAGCCATCTTGCCTTTATGCAGGAACGGGCGCGATTGTCAGCCTCATGGACCACGAAACGGACCTGTTGATCGTCGGCGGCGGACCCGCGGGCATGATGGCCGGCTTGCTCTTCGCCCGCGCGGGCTGCCGGGTCCGCGTGCTTGAGAAGCACGCCGACTTCTTCCGCGATTTCCGCGGCGACACCGTCCACCCTTCGACGATGGAGATCCTCGACCAGCTCGGGATGCTCCAGCGGTTCCTGAAGCGGCCTCACAACCGGGTGGCGACCGCCCAGCTCGCCATCGCCGGGCAGGAGTGGACAATCGGCGACCTCAGCCATCTCGACACCCCGGCCCCGTTCATCGCCATGATGCCGCAGTGGGAGTTCCTCGATTTCCTGCGCGAGGAAGCCAAGACCTTTCCGGAATTCGCGCTGGAAATGACCGCGCCGGTGAGCGGCTTCGTCGAAGAGGAGGGGAGGGTGGCGGGAGTCCGTCTCGAGGACGGCCGCGAGCTGCGCGGGCGACTAACCATCGCCGCCGACGGCCGCGCCTCGATCGCCCGCAATATGCTCCCGCTCGAGGACCTCGGCGCGCCGATGGACGTCTTCTGGTTCCGTATCCCCAAGACGCGGAGCGAGGAGGGTGCGCTGCGCGGCAATGTCCAGCGCGGGCGGCTGCTGGTGATGATCGACCGCGGCGACTATTGGCAATGCGCCTTCCTGATCCCCAAGGGCGCGGCCGAGGCCTACAAAGCGCGCGGCATCGGCGCCGTGCGCGAGGAGGTCGCGGCGGTCGCGCCGCCGGGCCTCGACCTGGGCGAGCTCGACGAGATGAGCGACCTCCATTTGCTGACGGTGAAGCTCGATCGGCTCACCTGCTGGCACAGGGCCGGGCTCCTGGCGATCGGCGACGCGGCCCACGCCATGTCGCCGATCGGCGGAATCGGCATCAACCTCGCCATTCAGGACGCGGTGGCGGCCGCCAACGCGCTGGCGTGGCCGCTCGCCCGGGGCGACGACGTCGATCCGCTGCTCGGCCGGGTCGAGGCGCGGCGGCTGTTCCCGACCCGAATGGTCCAGGCCGCGCAGAAGATCGCACAGGACCGGATCATCGGCCGATTGCTTCAGCCAGGCGCCCCGATCGCCAGGGCGCCCTTGCTCGTGCGCCTGCTCGACCGCTTCCCGTTGCTCAGGCGCATCCCGGGGCGACTGATCGGCTTGGGCATAAGGCGCGAGCGGGTAAGGTCCCCTCTTAAAAGCCGCTCCCCTTGATGGGGAGGGGTTGGGGTGGGGTGGCGTCTCCGGAAGCGCGTGGCCTATGATGAAGTCCACCCCCACCCCAAGCCGCTCCCCATCGAGGGAGGGGGTAGCAAGGTCAGGCCGGCTCGGCTTCCTTCGCCATCGCCGCCTCCAGATTGACCCGGATCGCCTCGAAGAACTGTTCGGTGGTCATCCAGGCCTGGTCGGGGCCGATCAGGATGGCCAAGTCCTTGGTCATCTTGCCGCTCTCGACCGTCTCGACGCAGACCCGCTCGAGCGTCTCGGCGAAGCGGGTCACCTCGGGCGTATCGTCGAACTTGCCGCGATATTTGAGGCCGCCCGTCCAGGCGAAGATCGAGGCGATCGGGTTGGTCGAGGTGGCCTTGCCCTGCTGGTGCATCCGGTAGTGCCGGGTGACGGTGCCGTGCGCCGCCTCGGCCTCGACCGTCTTGCCGTCGGGAGTCATCAGGATCGAGGTCATCAGGCCGAGCGAGCCGAAGCCCTGGGCGACCTGGTCCGACTGGACGTCGCCGTCGTAATTCTTGCAGGCCCAGACGAACTTGCCGCTCCACTTGAGCGCGCTGGCGACCATGTCGTCGATCAGGCGATGCTCGTAGGTGATTCCAGCATCGGCGAACTTCCCCTTGAATTCGCTGTCGTAAATCTCCTGGAACAGATCCTTGAAGCGGCCGTCATAGGCCTTGAGGATCGTGTTCTTGGTGGAGAGATAGACGGGCCAGCCGCGGTTGAGGCCGTAGTTGAAGCAGGCATGGGCGAAATCGCGGATCGATTCGTCGAGATTGTACATCCCCATGGCCACGCCGCCGCCGGGAAAATCGAACACTTCATGCTCGATCGTCTCGCCATTCTCGCCCTGCCACTTGATCGTCAGCTTGCCGGCGCCGGGGACGACGAAGTCGGTCGCCTTATACTGGTCGCCGAAGGCGTGGCGGCCGACGACGATCGGATCGGTCCAGCCGGGGATCAGCCGCGGCACATTCTCGATCACGATCGGCTCGCGGAAGACGACTCCGCCCAGGATGTTGCGGATCGTGCCGTTGGGCGACTTCCACATCTTCTTGAGGCCGAACTCCTCGACGCGGGCCTCGTCCGGGGTGATGGTCGCGCATTTGACCCCGACGCCGTGCTGCTTGATCGCGTTGGCCGCATCGACGGTGATCCGGTCCTCGGTCTCGTCGCGCTTCTCGATGCCGAGGTCGTAATAGAGCAGGTCGACGTCGAGATAGGGCAGGATCAGCCGCTCGCGGATCCATTGCCAGATGATCCGGGTCATCTCGTCGCCGTCGAGCTCGACGACGGGGTTCTTCACCTTGATTTTCGCCATGAGGCTGAGCGCTTTCCTTTGGATTGGATTTGGCTGGGGCCTGTAAGCGGTGGGGGGACGGTGTCAACCGACCGTCTAGGCCGGGCGCTCCCCGGCGCCCGGGCTTGCCATTGTCTCGCCTCGCCGCAGCCCGTAAAGGCGGGCCATGAGTTCGCTTGAGAAGCCGGAAATCGGCACGACCACCGTCAAATGGCGCTGGCCCTCGGTCCATCCGGAAGGGCGCAAGTTCACGGTCATCGCCGGAGCCATCACGCTCGTCTTCTGGCTCGTGCTGGGCTGGGACGTCGTCGGCTGGCTCGCCCTCGGCCTGACGGTCTGGACCGCCGCCTTCTTCCGCGATCCGGTGCGGACGACGCCGTCGGGGGAGGGGCTGATCATCGCGCCCGCCGACGGGCTGGTGACGATGATCACCAACGTGCCGCCGCCCAGGGAGCTGATCGGCGAGGAGGGGCTCGCCGACGATCCGGTGGTGCGCGTCTCCATTTTCATGAGCGTGTTCGACGTCCACATCAATCGCACGCCCATCGCCGGCACGATCCTCAAGGTGGTCTACATCGCCGGCAAGTTCCTAAACGCCGATCTCGACAAAGCGAGCGAGGACAATGAGCGTCAGCACATCCTGGTCGAGGGGCCGGACGGGACCAGGGTCGCCTTCACCCAGATCGCCGGCCTGGTCGCTCGGCGCATCGTGCCCTGGATCAAGGTCGGCGACCGCGTCGCCACCGGCCAGCGCGTCGGCCTGATCCGCTTCGGCAGCCGGGTCGACGTCTATCTGCCCGCCGGCACCTCCTCGCAGGTCCTGCTCGGCCAGCGGACCATCGCCGGGGAGACGATCGTCGGACGGGTCGGGGTCTCCGAGCTGATCGAGGGCGTGGCCCAATGAGCGCGCGAAAGTGAAGGACGATCGACGAGCCGAGCCCCGGCGGGGCATTCCGCTGCGGGCCGTCGTCCCCAACGCCGTCACCGCGCTCGCCCTTTGCTCGGGCCTCTCCGCGATTCGGTTCGCCATCGAAGGCAGCTGGTGGCAGGCAGTCTCCTTCATCGGAGTCGCCGCGGTGCTCGACGGAATGGACGGGCGCATCGCCCGCTCGCTTCGCGCGCAAACCAAGTTCGGCGCCGAGCTCGATTCGCTGTCGGACGTGGTCGCCTTCGGAGCCGCCCCGGCGATCACCGTCTATCTTTGGGCGCTGCAGAACTGGCCTTGGCCGCGGCCAGGCTGGCTGTTTGCCCTGGCCTATGCCGTGTGCATGGCGCTGCGCCTCGCCCGCTTCAATGCGCGGATCGACTCCGAGGACCAGCCGCACAAGTCCGCCGGCTTCCTCACGGGCGTTCCCGCCCCGGCGGGCGCCGCCGTCATTTTGCTGCCGATCCTGCTCTGGCTGGCGAGCGACGGCGAATGGGCCTGGCTCAAGGACTATCGGCTCGTCGCGCCGTGGACCGCGTTCGCGGCCTTCATGGTCATCTCCAGCGTTGCGACCTTCTCGCTCGGCTCGTTCAGGCTGCGCCGCAACGTGCGGCTAGAGGCGATCGGCCTCATCGCTCTGATCGGCGCGGCACTGTTCACCGTGCCTTGGCAGACGCTGGCCGTGCTGGTGTTGATCTATTTGCTGCTGATTCCGGTCAGCATGGCGCGGTATGCGCGAGTCAAACGGCAGCGCGCGCTCGCGGCGCGCGAGGCCGAGCCGATCCAGCCGCCCTTGCCCTTGGCGGGGGAGCGCCCCGCAACGCGGCGACGATCGCGTCCCAATGCGCCTTCACAGTGATTTCGAGAACAAGGCCCAGCGCGATGAGCAGGCCGATGAAAAAGGTGATGGAGAGCATTTGAGCCACAGCTTATCCCCTTACTTATCCACATAACGGACGAGGACGGTGTTTGTTCCCCGCGCAGTCGTATTGTTCTCTATTTGTTCTATTGTCAACGTGCGAATGCAAACGCGAGAGGCGCCGCCGTGGCTTCTTCGGCGGGCCGGTTCGTGATAGGATCTGGGGCGAGGAGGTCACCATGCGCAGGACCGCCGTATACGCCTTTGCCCTGACCGCCTTTGCCAGCGGTATCGCGGCCAAAGCCCAGTCGGAAACCGCGGCCAGCCCGTCCGGGATTTCACCGAGCAACAATGGCACCGGGCCGGACCGCCGCAACAAGATGGTGTGCAGAAGCCAGGGCGATTCGTCGTCCAGGCTCCGCCGCCAGCGAGTTTGCACCACGCAGGCCGAGTGGGACGAGCAGCGCCGGACCGAGCGGCAGAATGTCGAGCGCGCGCAGACCAACAGGATCTGGCCGGGATAGCTCGTCCGCCGGCATGGCCGCTGCGGCTTGATTTGTGACGCCGGCAACGCTAGTTGCGCGCCCATTCCACATGCGTGGCCATCATACCGGTGCTGGGGCTTGCTCCAGTTTCTCGGTCGCGCAGAGGTATAACCGGAAGGAGAAACGACATGGCGTCCACCGACGTCACCATGCAGCAATTGCTCGAGGCCGGAGCGCATTTCGGCCACCAGACCCACCGCTGGAACCCCAAGATGAAGCCGTACATCTTCGGCGAGCGCAACGGGGTGCACATCATCGACCTGTCGCAGACCGTGCCGCTCTTCGCGCGCGCGCTCGACTTCGTCCGCCAGACCGCGGCGGCCGGCGGCAAGGTGCTGTTCGTCGGCACCAAGCGCCAGGCGCAGGATCCGATCGCCGAGGCTGCGCGCCGCTCGGGCCAGCATTTCGTCAACCACCGCTGGCTGGGCGGAATGCTCACCAACTGGAAGACCATCTCCAACTCGATCAGGCGCTTCAAGAGCCTCGAGGAGCAGCTCGCCGGCGACACCGCGGGCCTGACCAAGAAGGAGGTCCTCCAGCTGACCCGCGAGCGCGACAAGCTCGAGCTTTCGCTCGGCGGCATCCGCGACATGGGCGGAATCCCGGACGTGATGTTCGTGATCGACGCCAACAAGGAAGAGCTGGCGATCAAGGAAGCGAACGTGCTCGGAATCCCGGTCGTCGCGATCCTCGATTCGAACGTCAGCCCGCAGGGCATCGCCTTCCCGGTTCCGGGCAATGACGACGCCAGCCGCGCCATCCGCCTCTACACCGATGCGATCGCCGATGCGGTGCTCGCCGGCAAGCAGGGCGGCGCCCAGGCCCGCGGAGTCGACATCGGCGCGCAGGACGAGCCCCCGGCCGAGGCCGCGCTAGCCGAGGCTTAATAAGTCCGGGCCGGCATCCCATATCGGATGCGACCCATTCCCGTTCGGGCTGAGCCTGTGCTTCGATACGGCATTTCGACTTCGCTCAATGCCTACTCAGCATGAGCGGTTTGGATTGAATAGCGAACCGCTCATCCTGAGTAGCGGCTGAGCTTGTCGAAGCCGCGTATCGAAGGACAGGCTCAGGGCGAACGGCGTTTTGGATAACCACCAAAAGGATACGAGACATGGCTGAGATCACGGCCGCGACTGTTAAGGAACTGCGTGAGCGCACCGGCGCCGGCATGATGGATTGCAAGAAGGCGCTCGGCGAGACGAACGGCGACATGGAAGCCGCCATCGACTGGCTGCGCACCAAGGGCCTCGCCGCCGCCGCCAAGAAGGCCGGCCGCCAGGCCGCCGAAGGCCTCGTCGGAGTCACCGTCGACGGCAGCAAGGGCGCGATCATCGAGGTCAACAGCGAGACCGACTTCGTCGCCAAGAACGAGCAGTTCCAGGATTTCGTGCGCACCGTCGCCGCGATCACGCTCGGCACGGGCAGCGACATCGAGGGGCTGAAGGACTCCTGCTGGCCGGGCGGCGGCACCGTCGAGGAGAAGCTGACCAACAACATCGCGACGATCGGCGAGAACCAGTCGATCCGCCGCGCGGCTTTGCTCGAGGTAGAGCAGGGCGTGATCGTCTCCTACGTGCACAACGCGGTCGCTCCGGGCCTCGGCAAGATCGGCGTGCTGGTCGCGCTCGAGAGCGGCGCCGACAAGGGCGCGCTGGAGGCGCTCGGCAAGCATCTCGCCATGCACATCGCCGCGGCCAGCCCGTTGGCGATGACCGGCGACGCGCTCGATCCCGCTATGGTCGAGCGCGAGCGCGGCATCGCCCGTGAAAAGGCGGCCGAGAGCGGCAAGCCGGCCGAGATCGTCGAGAAGATGGTCGAAGGCGCGATGGCCAAGTTCCGCAAGGAGAACGCTTTGCTCTCGCAGCTCTTCGTCATGGACAACAAGACGAAGGTCGAGGACGTGATCGCCGCTTCGGCCAAGGAAGCCGGCGCTCCGGTCGCGCTCAAGGCCTATGTCCGCTTCCAGCTCGGCGAGGGCATCGAGAAGAAGGTCGACGACTTCGCGGCCGAAGTCGCAGCGGCCTCGGGCGTAAAAAAAAACGTAGAGACGACGGACAAGGTTGAGCCCGTCGCCTGAACGCCTTGGCAGGGTGGCGCGCGCCGATTAAGGTGCGCGCCGCCTGCCTGTCCGCTTGTTCAAACGACCCAAGGGAGCCTTATGCCGCGCCCACGCTTCAACCGCATCCTCCTGAAGCTTTCCGGCGAAGTGCTGATGGGGGAGGGGCAGTTCGGCATCGATCCCGACACGGTCGCCCGGCTCGCAGGTGAGATCAAGGCCGCGGTCGACGACGGCCACGCGCTTTGCCTGGTCGTCGGCGGCGGCAACATCTTCCGCGGCCTCGCGGGCGCGGCCGCCGGCTTCGACCGGGCGAGCGCCGACTATATGGGCATGCTGGCGACGGTGATGAACGCGCTCGCCATGCAGAACGCGCTCGAGAAGATCGGCGTCGACACGCGGGTCCAGTCCGCCATTCCGATGGCCACGGTCTCCGAGCCCTATATCCGCCGCCGGGCGGTCCGGCACATGGAGAAGGGCCGGGTGGTGATCTTCGCCGCCGGCACCGGTAACCCGTTCTTCACCACCGACACTGCAGCGGCGCTGCGCGCCGCCGAGATGGGCTGCGACGCTTTGTTCAAGGGCACCAGCGTCGACGGCGTCTACGATGCCGACCCGAAGCAGAAGACCGATGCAAAACGTTACGAAACAGTCACTTTCGATCGGGTCCTTTCGGACAATCTGAAGGTGATGGACGCCACCGCCGTCGCGCTTTGCCGCGACAACAACATTCCCATCGTCGTCTTCAACGTCCGCGAGCGGGGCAATCTTGCCCGCGTGCTCGGCGGCGACGGCACGGCGACGACCGTCCAGAACTGAGGAGAGAAACATGCCCGCCTATGACAAGGCCGATATCCAGCGCCGCATGCACGGCGCGGTCGAGGCGCTGAGGCACGATCTCAGCGGCCTGCGCACGGGCCGCGCCTCCACCGCCCTGCTCGATCCGGTCACGGTCGAGGTCTACGGCGCCAACATGCCGCTAAACCAGGTGGCCACCGTCTCAGCACCGGAGCCGCGGCTGCTGTCGGTGCAGGTGTGGGACAAATCGAACGTCGGGCCGGTCGAAAAGGCGATCCGCAATGCGGGGCTCGGAATCAATCCGATCACCGACGGCACCCACATCCGCCTGCCGATCCCCGATCTGACCGAAGAGCGGCGCAAGGAGCTCGCCAAGCTCGCCCATCAATATGCGGAGAAGGCCAGGGTCGCGGTCCGCAACGTCCGCCGCGACGGCATGGACGCGCTCAAGACCGACGAGAAGAAGAAGGAAATCAGCGAGGACGAGCATAAGCGCCTCGACACCGAGGTGCAGAAGCTGACCGACGATACGATCAAGGAGATCGACGACGTGCTCGGCGCCAAGGACCGGGAGATCCTCCAGAAGTGACCGCCGAGCCGGCCAGGGCCGGGCCGGAAGGCGGCTCCGTTCCCCGGCACGTCGCCATCATCATGGACGGCAATGGCCGCTGGGCCAAGGCGCGCGGCCTGCCCCGCGCCGCCGGGCATCGCGCCGGCGCCGAGGCGGCCCGTACCGTTCTCCGCGCCGCGGGCGAGGCAGGCGTGGAATGCCTCACGCTCTACGCTTTCTCCTCCGAGAACTGGCGGCGGCCGGCGCAGGAGATCAGCGATCTCACCGGCCTGCTTCGCTTCTACATCCAGCGCGAGCTGGACAGCCTGCATCGCGAGGGCATCCGGCTCGTGATCCTCGGCGATCACACCGCGTTCGAGAGCGATGTCGCGAAGATGGTCGACAAAGCGGTGGCCAAGACGGCCGGCAACAGCCGCATGACCCTCGCCATCGCGCTCAACTACGGCGCCCGCGCGGAGCTGGTCCGGGCGGCCAGGCTGGCGGCGGAGAAAGGCGAGATCGACGAGGCGGCGATCGAGGCCGGGCTCGACACGGCGGGCCTGCCGCCCCTCGATCTCGTCATCCGCACTTCGGGCGAACACCGCCTGTCCAACTTTCTCTTGTGGCAAGCCGCCTACGCCGAGCTGCTGTTCGTGGACACGCTGTGGCCCGATTTCGACGGCAAGGCGCTTCGGGCGGCCATTGCCGATTACGCGCGGCGCGAGCGGCGCTACGGAGGTTTATGAGCGAAGCTGGTCAATCGGATCTGCCGACGCGCTTCGCCGCCGGCGTGGTGATGATCGCGGTCGCCCTGGGGGCGGCGACGCTCGGCGGCTGGTGGCTGCGCGCGCTGGTGGCCGCGGCGGCGGCCGTCATGCTGGTCGAGTGGGCCGACATGCAGCGCGTGGCGCGCAGGTGGGCCTATGTTTCGGCCGCGCTGGCGGCCGTAGCCCTGCTCGCCTTGAGCGAATATCTCTATCCCGCGGCCGAAGCCCTGGTCGAGGTCGAGACTCCCGATCTGGCGCCCAACTGGCTGGCGTTCGGCGCATTGGCCGGTCTCGGCGTGCTGATCGCCGCTGCGAGCCGGCGAGCGAAGATGGGCTGGGGCTTCGCCTATGTCACGATCCCGAGCTTCGGCCTGCTTTGCCTCTCATGGATCTGGGAGGTGCTCGTCCTGTGGGTTTTCGCAGTCACCTGGGCGGTCGACATCTTCGCCTATTTCGCGGGCCGCGGCATCGGCGGCCCGAAGCTCGCGCCGCGGATCAGCCCGAACAAGACCTGGGCAGGGCTGATCGGAGGCATGGCGGGCGCCGCTTTGGCCGGCTGGCTGATCGCTTATTGGTTCGAGCTGGAGCCCTTTTTCCGCTGGGCCGGCGCGCCGATGGGCCTCGCCGCCCAGATCGGGGACCTCTACGAAAGCTGGGAGAAGCGCCGCGCCGGGATCAAGGATTCGGGCGGCCTGCTCCCCGGACATGGCGGGGTGCTCGACCGGCTCGATGGGCTGCTCGCCGTGGCTCTCCTCACAACCGTCATGCTGATGGCGGGGTTCTGGACCGGGTGAGCGCGCGCACCATCACCATCTTGGGAGCGACCGGGTCGGTCGGCCGCTCGACGCTCGATCTCGTCGCCCGCAACCGCGAGCGCTACGAGGTGCGCGCCCTCACCGCCCACACCGACGTTTCCGGCCTTGCCCAGCTGGCACGCGATTTCGGCGCCCGACAGGCCGTGATCGGCGACGAAAGGCTGCTGGGGGCGCTGAGGGACGCACTTGCCGGATCGGACGTCGAGGCGGCGGCAGGCGAGGGGGCAATCGCCGACGCCGCGGCCTCCGGCGCCGAATGGACGATGGCCGCGATCGTCGGCACCGCAGGCCTGACGCCGGTGATGCGCGCCCTCGAAGGCGGCGGAACGGTCGCCCTCGCCAACAAGGAGGCGCTGGTCACCGCCGGCGCGCTGATGACCGAGGCCGCGCGGGCGAGCGGCGCGACCCTGTTGCCTGTCGATTCCGAGCATAATGCGGTGTTCCAATGCTTCGACCGCGCCCATCCGCAATCCGTTCGGCGGATCATCCTCACCGCGAGCGGCGGACCGTTCCGCACCTGGCCGATCGAGCGCATGCGCGCCGCGACCCCGACGGAAGCGGTGGCCCATCCGAACTGGTCGATGGGCGCCAAGATCTCGGTCGATTGCGCGACCTTGATGAACAAGGGGCTCGAGCTGATCGAGGCCTTTCACATGTTCCCCGTCGGCGCCGACGCGCTCGACGTCGTCGTCCACCCCCAGTCGGTGATCCACAGCCTCGTCGAATATGTCGACGGCTCGGTCCTCGCGCAGCTTGGCGCGCCCGACATGCGCGTGCCGATCGCCCACACGCTCGCCTGGCCGGAACGGATGGAGACGCCCTGCGAGCGGCTCGATCTCGTCGCCGTCGGCAGGCTCGATTTCGAGGCGCCCGACCTCGAGCGCTTCCCCGCTCTGGCTCTCGCGCGCAGTGCTTTGTCGCACGGTGGCCCCAAGCCGGCGATTCTCAACGCCGCCAACGAGGTGGCGGTCGCTTCTTTCCTTGAAAGGCGGATCGGTTTCCTCGATATCGCCGCTCTGGTCGGCGACGTGCTGGCCTGCTTTGACCCTCCCGCCCCCAGGTCGATCGACGAGGTGCTGGAGATCGACCGCGAAGCCCGGCGCGTGGCCGCCGAGGCGACAGGAAAGACCCGCATTTGAACAGTCCCGGCCTCGCCTTCACCATCCTGGCGTTCCTGCTTGCCATCGGCCCACTCATCATCGTCCACGAGCTCGGCCATTATCTGACCGGGCGGCTGTTCGGGGTGAAGGCCGACACCTTCTCGATCGGCTTCGGCCGCGAGGTCGCGGGGTGGACCGACAAGCGGGGCACGCGCTGGAAGGTCGGCTGGCTCCCGCTCGGCGGCTACGTCAAGTTCAAGGGCGACATGAACCCGGCCTCTACGCCAAGCGACGAATGGCTTTCCATGCCGGCGGCGGAGAGGGCCGAGACGTTCCAGGCCCAGAAGCTGTGGCGGCGCTTCCTGATCGTCGCCGCCGGCCCGGTGACCAATTTCCTGTTCGCGATCGTCGCCTTCATGATCATCTTCGCGGCGGTCGGCTATCCGACGACCCCTGCCGGCGTCGGCGCGGTCTCGCCTGGAAGCGCGGCGGAGGCCGCGGGCTTCAGGCCGGGGGACCAGATCGTCGGCGTCGACGGCAACCGCATCGAAACCTTCGCCGACCTTCAGTCCTATGTCATGCTCCGTCCTGAGGAGGAGATGGCCTTCGACGTCCGGCGCGAGGGCCGCACCATCGTCCTTCACGCGACGACGCGGGCAGAGATGCGCGAGGACGAGTTCCACAATCGCGCCCGTGCCGGCCTGCTCGGCGTCAGCCCCAATGGCGCTCTCGAATTCGCTCCGCTGCCCCTCAGCCAGCTGCCGGGCACGGCGATCAAAACGACCGCCGGAATCGTCGAATCGATGATGGTCGCGCTGGGCCAGGTCGCGTCCGGACGGCGCTCGCTCCAGGAGCTCGGCGGGCCGCTCAAGATCGCGGAAGTGTCTGGCCAGCAGGCGAGTCTCGGCTGGCTGCCCTTCTTCTGGCTGATGAGCGTCGTCTCAATTAATCTGGGATTCATCAACCTCTTGCCAATCCCGCTGCTCGACGGGGGGCACCTGTTGTTCTACGCGATCGAGGGAGTGAGGCGCAAACCGCTCAGGCCGGAAGCCCAGGAATGGGCGTTCAGGACGGGGCTCGCAGTGCTGCTGGCGCTGATGGCCTTCGTCACCTTCAACGACTTGGCCTCTTTCGGCCTTTTTAGTGGGCTTGGCCGCTTGATCGGCTAAGCATGTTCGGGCAGGGCGAGCGATTACAGGGAGTGAGGCCGGACGCTGCATCCGGCCGTTCAATCAAAAGGCGGGGACGCGTGAGGGCGAAAGAAGTTTTTCCGAAAGGCCGTAGACTGTGCACCGCGCTGATGATCGGAACGGTCGTCGGCGGGTTTGGCGCACCGGCCATGGCTCAGTCCATCCCTGCCGGAGCCCCGGCGCAGAATGCCCCGGCTCAGGCCCCCGCGGGGCAAGCCGCTCCCGAAGCTCCTCCGGCTCTGCCCGGGACGACGGTGGCGCCCGAGCCGACGCGCAACGTCGCCTCGGTCACCGTGCAGGGCAATCAGCGGCTCGAGGCCGAAACCGTTCTTTCCTACACCTCGCTGCGGATCGGCCAGCCTTACGATCAGGAGCGTCTCGATCAGGCGCTTCGCGATCTCTACGCGACGGAATTGTTCGCCGACGTCGTCATCGCCGGCGCCGACACCGGCAACCTCATCATCCAGGTGCGTGAGAACCCGGTCATCAACCGGATCGTCCTCGAGGGCAACCACCGCATCAAGGACGACAAGATCACGCCGGAAATCCGGTTGGCTCCGCGCCAGATCTTCACCCGCAGCCGTGCCCGCGCCGACGTCGCGCGGATCATCGAGCTCTACCGCCGCCAGGGCCGCTACGCCGCCAGCGTCGAGCCGCAGATCGTCCAGCTCGACCAGAACCGCGTCGACGTGGTGTTCGAGATCAACGAAGGGCCGCGCTCGCGAGTCCGCCGGATCAACATCATCGGCAACGAGGAGTTCGGCGACCACCGCCTGATCCAGGAAATGGCGACGCGCGAGCATGTCTGGTACAACATCTTCAGCTCGCGCGACACCTACGATCCCGATCGGCTCGCCTACGACCAGCAGAAGCTTCGGCAATTCTACCTGACTCAGGGCTATGCCGATTTCCGCGTCGTCTCCGCGGTCGCCGAGCTGACTCCGGACCGCCGCGACTTCATCATCACCTACGTGGTCGAGGAGGGGGACCGCTACAAGTTCGGCGACCTCTCCGTCGAGAGCGACATCCGCGATTTCAGCGCCGACCGGCTCCGCGCGCGGCTGCCGATGCACACCGGCGACTGGTACAACGCCCAGCTGGTCGAGGACACCCTCACCCAGCTCAACGAGCTGGCCGGCGTGTTCGGCTACGCCTTTTCGGACGTGCGCCCGCAATACACCCGAAGCCGCGAAAACCTCACCATGGGGATCGCCTTCCACGTCGCCGAAACTCCCCGCGTCTACGTCGAGCGGGTCGACATCAGCGGCAATTCGACCACCCAGGACAAGGTGATCCGGCGCGAGTTCCGCCTCGCGGAGGGCGATCCCTTCAACAACGTCCGCGTCCGCCGCTCGCGCGACCGGATCCAGTCGCTCGGCTATTTCCAGGACAATCTCGAGATCACCCAGGAGCAGGGCTCGGCGCCCGACCGCGTGGTGCTCGGCGTGGCGGTGGAGGAGCGTGCGACGGGCCAGCTCCAGCTTTCGGCGGGCTTTTCGAGCATCGAGCGATTCCTCGTCAACATGTCGATCCAGCAGCGCAACTTCCGCGGCCACGGCCAGGAGCTGCGCGCGGCGGTCAATTATTCGAGCTACTCCAAGTCGATCGAGCTCGGCTTCACCGAGCCCTATCTGTTCGACCGCAACATCGCGATCGGGTTCGACGTCTACCGGCGCGACCTCAACAGCTTCAACTTCCTCGGCAACGACCGCACCACCACCTACCAGCAGATCACCACCGGCGGCCAGGTCCGCTCCGGCCTGGCGCTGACCGAGACTCTGCAGCTCGCCTTGCGCTACAGCCTCAATTACGACGAGATCAGCCTCAACCAGGACATCTATTTCACCGATCCCGACGGCGCCGGCCCGCTTCCCGCGGTCTGCAACCCGCTGGTCGCCGGCCGCTATCTTTGCGACACGATCGGCGACCGGCTGACCTCCTCGGCCGGCTATTCGGTGGTCTGGGACACGCTCAACAACCGGCTCCATCCCAATCACGGCACGCGCATCGTGTTCAACCAGGATTTCGCCGGCATCGGCGGCGACGTCCACTATCTGCGCACCCGCCTGCTCGCCGCGAAATATTGGAACGTCTTCGGCAACTTCATCTTCTCGCTGTCCGGCGAGGCGGGCTACATCCACAGCTTCGACGAGGGCACGCCGACCGACGATCCGGTCCGGCTGACCGACCGCTTCTTCCTCGGCAGCCCGCAGATCCGCGGCTTCGACATTCGCGGCGTCGGCCCGCGAATCCAGCGCACGCCCTATCTCTACGATCTCGACGCATCGGGCGTGGCGACCAACGTCAGGCTCAGCGAGGATCCCAATTCGATCGTCGACGACGCGCTCGGCGGGCGCGCTTATTATCTCGCCCGCGCGGAGCTCGAGATTCCGCTGGGCGCGAGCATGCGCGAGCTCGGCCTTCGCCCGTCGGTGTTCGTCGATATCGGCGCGGTGTGGGGCGTTCGCCAGCCGGATCTGATCAACATCGATCCGAACAACCCGCTCGCCTTCAACGCCTGCACCGGCACCGGCGGCGCGATCACGCTTCGGCGGGGCGCGTGCGACACCGCGAGCGGCGAATCGCTGACCCGCTCCGCCACTCAGCCGTTCCGCGAGGTCTTCCTGGGAGATTCGCCGAGCCCGCGCCTCTCGGTCGGCTTCGGCGCAAACTGGAACTCGCCCTTCGGCCCGTTCCGGATCGATATCGCCCATGCTCTGCTTCACGAGCCCGGCGACGACACCAAGCTCTTCACCTTCAACGTAGGGACTGCATTCTAATGAACAAACTCCTCCTCGCGCCGGTCGTTGCCGGCCTAGCCTTGACCGCTGCGGTCGCCGCCCAGGCGCAGCAGCTTCCCGCGGCCGTGGTCGCGGTGGTCAACCGCAACCAGGTCGCCCAGACCTGCACGCCCTGCGCGGCCGCGACCGGCCAGCTTCAGGCCCAGGGCCAGGCGTTCCAGTCGCGCCAGGCGCAGCTCGCGGGGCCCCTCCAGGCCGAGCAGCAGGCGATCCAGACGGCGATCAACGCGCTGCCCGCGAACGGCCAGCCCGACGCCGCGCTGACCGCCCGCATCCGCGCCTTCGAAACCAACCGCGACGCGGCTTCCGCCGAGCTCGGCCGCACGCAGCAGACGCTGCAGCGCAACGAGAATTACGTCGTTCAGCAGATCCTGCAGCGGATGCAGCCGATGATCCAGCAGGTCGCGCAGCAGCGCGGCGCGACCGTCGTGCTCGACACGACCGACGTGCTCACCTCGTCGCCGCAGGTCGATCTGACCCCGGCCGTGCTGGCGCTGATGAACGCCAACGCCACGCCGTTCAACGTCACCGCGCCGGCCCCGGCCGCGGCGCCCGCCGCCGCGACGCCCGCGCCGGCCCAGCAGCGCCCGCGCCCGCCGGGCCGCTAATGGCGAAAGAGTCCAGCGCCGCTGTCCCTGCCTCCGTCGGCCCGCTCGACGTCAGGCAGGTGATGGCGGCGCTGCCGCATCGCTTCCCGATGCTTCTGGTCGACCGGGTCGAAGAGCTCGTCCCGGACCGGCGAATCGTCGCCGTTAAGGCGGTGACGATCAACGAGCATTTCTTCGCCGGCCATTTTCCGGACCGGCCGATCATGCCCGGCGTTCTGATCGTCGAGGCTTTGGCTCAGGCCGCCGGCGTGCTCGCGGTCGAATCGCTCGGCCTGTCGGGCTCCGGCAAGCTGGTCTATTTCATGGCCATCGACGGCGCGAAGTTCCGTGCACCCGTCGAGCCCGGCGTTCTGCTTCGTCTCGAGGTCGAGTTCGTTCAGAAGCGCGCCACGGTCTGCAAGTTCGCGGGCAAGGCCTATGTCGGCGACAAGCTCGCCGCCCAGGCGGATTTCACGGCGATGATCGCGGATCCGCCAGCTTCCTGACCTCGCTCCAGCGGCCGCCGCGCCGCTCGATGCCGAAAATCTCCGGCACCTTCTCCATCCCCTCGGCCGCGATCCGCCCCTTATTCATCACCACCACCCGGTCGGCATAATGTTCGGCCGCGTCGAGATCGTGGACCGCGATCAGCGCCGCACGTCCACCCTGCGCCACTTCCGCGCGCACCAGCTCCATCAGCCGGATCTGCCACAGCGGATCGAGATTGGCGGTCGGCTCGTCGAGCAGCAGCAGCTTCGGCCGGGGCGCGAGCGCCCGGGCGATCAGCACGCGGCTGCGCTCGCCGGTCGAGAGCGTGTCGATTCGCCGGTCGAGCAGCGGATCGAGCTCGAGCGCCGGAAACGCCGCCTGGCCGCCGCCGAGCGCGATCAGATCGCGCGCCGGTAAAGGCCAGGGGACGTCCCGCGACGCCGGCAGATAGGTGAGGTGCGCCGGCCTCAGCGAAGGGGGGAGGGTGCGCGGATCGATCCCCTCCATGTCGACCTCGCCCGCCGCGGCGCCGATCCCGGCCAGCGCATGGAGCAGGCTGGTCTTGCCGCTGCCGTTGGGGCCGATCAGGCAGACGAGCTCGCCCGCGCGGATTTGGACGGAGGCGTCCTCGAGACGTCCCGGAAGCGAAAGGCCCGAAGCTTCAAGGATCATGCCCTCAGCCTCCAGCGCATGCGCGCGACCAGCCAGAGGAAGAAGGGCGCGCCGATCAGCGCCGTCACGACTCCGATCGGAAGCGTTCGGCCGAGCGGCGCCATGCGCACGGCGAGGTCCGCGGCGGTGAGCAGCAGGGCGCCGATCAGCGCCGCCGGCAGGATCGCACTGCCGGGATGGCCGCGAGTGAGGCGGCGGGCGAAGATCGGCGCGACCAGGCCGACGAAGCCGATCGCCCCGCAAATCGCGACGCAGGCGCCGACGCCGAGGGCGGTGAGGCACACGATTTGGAGCCGCAGGCGGGCGACGTCATGGCCCAGCGACTGCGCCACCTCCTCGCCCAGCGCGAGCCGGTCGAGCGCCGGGCCGAGCCGAATCAGCAGGGCGATCGTCAGCAAGGCGGGCAAGGCGGCGAAGGCGGCCTGGTCGAGGCTTCGGTCGATCAGCGAGCCCATCAGCCAGTCATAGGCGTCGTAGAAGGCGAAGGGGGAAGGGGCCAGCGCCAGGGCCAGGGTGGTCAGCGCCCCGGCCAGAGCGCTGATCGCCAGCCCGGAGAGGAGCAGGGTGGCGGTCTCGGCCCGCGGCCCCGCCAGCGCGAGCAACAAGGCGAGCGCGCCCGCCGCTCCAGCCACCGACCCGATCGACAGCGCGACCGGCGCCGCGAAGCCGAACAGATAGGCGGTGACGACCGCGCCGAGCGCCGCGCCGCTGGTCGTCCCGGTGAGATCGGGGGAGGCGAGGGGGTTGGCGAACAGGGCCTGGATCGCCGCGCCCGACGCCCCCAGGGTCGCGCCGTAAGCGAGCGCGAGCAAGGCGCGAGGCAGCCGCAGCTCCGTAAGCACCGCGGTCCCGAGCGCTCGGTCAAGGCCGAGCAGCGGCGCAAGCGGCCACAACACCGAGGCGGCGAACGCGGCGGCCAGCGCGACGAGCAGGAGGGCGGCGACGGGGCGGGTCACCGGGCCGCCTCGCCGCGCAGCCGCGCGATTTCGCCCATCAGCAAGGGTCCCATGCAGGTCCAGAGCCTCCCGTCGGTCGCGATCGTGCGCGCCCGGCCCGAGAGCCGGGCGGCCGGGTGCGAGAGCCAGCGCTGCTGGTTCGAATATTGCCCTGCGCGATAGTCGCTCCGAAGCAGGACTGTCGGCGGCGCGACGATCAAAGTCTCCAGCGACACCCGGTCCCCCTGCATCGGCCGCTGCCTAAGCCCGGCGAGCCGCATCCATTGCGCCTCGAGGCCCGACGCCGCAACCGTGCGGCCGCCGCCGCCGAGCCAGATCGTGTCGCGCGCGGCGGGCGGAGCGCTCCGGATCAGCGCGGCCATTCGGCGCAGCAGCCGGACGCCCTGCTCCTCGCGCCCGAGCGCCCTGGCCAACCGCCTCACGCTCTCCGCCACGTCGCCGAGGCTTTGCGCGAAGGGGAGGTCGAGCGTGCGCATGCCGAGCCGCTCGGCGATCCGCACCCGGTCGCGCCCGCCGCCGCCCATCGTCACGACCAGATCGGGCCGGAGCGGCACGACGGAGAGCAGGCTGCCGTCGTTGCGGGCATAGCGGCCCGCCACGCGCCACAAGGGCGTCTCCCGCTCCTGCTGCGCGAGGTGCGTGACCGAGACGATTTGCTCCGGCGCCGCGAGCAGCATAACCAACTCGTCCGTGCACAGGTTGAGCGACGCCACCCTTCGCGGAGCCGCTTCGGCCTGCGGCGCCGCGAGGGCGAGGCTAATCGCCGAAAGCGACGCGAAGACCCGCATACACCGTCCGTCCCGCGGTGTTGTAGCCGACCACGTCCTGATAATCGGCGTCGAAGGCGTTTTCCGCCCGTGCATAAGCTTCCACGCCGCCCATCAGGCGATAGGCGATGTTCATGCTGGCCAGTGCATAATCATGCAGCCTGACCGTCGCGGCGGGAAACAGGTCGAAATCGCTATCCGTGCGTGCGCCGACATAGGCGAGGCTCGCGCCCCAGCGGAATCGCCCGACGGTCCCGTAGCCGGACAAATTGGCGCTGCTTCGGGGCCGGCGCACCTCGCGCACCAGCATCGTGCCCGCTACCCGCTGCTCGTCGGCGTCCAGCCAGGCATAATTGGCCGTGAGGTTGAGCCAGCCGGCGTGGCGGTAGCCGGCCGAGAGCTCGACGCCTTCGCGGCGGCTGACACCGTCGGCATTCGCGGTGCTCGACGAGAAGGTGGCCGGGTCGAACACGTCGACGATCTCGTCGTGCAACCGGGCGGAGAAATAGGTCGCGCCGAGTGAGAAATGCGCGTCGCTCCAGCTCATGCCCGCCTCCCAGCCGCGCGACCGTTCGGGCTGGAGGCCGGGATTGCCGGCGAAGGAGCCGGGGAAGAAGCCGTAGAGGTCGTAGAAGGTCGGCTGGGCGATTCCTTCACCATAAGCGGCGTGGAATCCAAAGCCTTCCATCGGGCGCACCAGAACGGAGGCGCGGAAGGTGGTGGCGTCGGCGAAGGCGCTGAAGGCGTCATGGCGCGCGGCGAGGTCGGTGACGATCCAATCGGCCCATTGCGCGCGCCACTCGCCGGCGAAGGCGGTCAGGCGGCGGCTGCGGGCTTGGTCGGTGCCGCCGAAATAGCCGGTGTCGCGCCCGCGGAAGCCCTCGTCCTCATGCTCGATCGCGGCGGTCAGGCGGTGGCCGCCGATCCGGCGGGACAGCTGGGCGCCCAGCGTCAGCCGGTCGCCGAAGGTGCTGTTGATCGCAGCGCCCGCGAGCAGGTTGCGGTTCGCGCTGTCGAGATAGGAAGCCTGGCCTTCCGCGCTCCAGCCGCCCCATTCGCCCAAGGCCCAGCCGCGCACCGCCGCGATCCGGTTCTTCGTCTCGTCGAGCGTGTCGGCGCGGGTGAAGAAGAGCGGATCGAAGCCGTCATATTCGCTGTCGCCGGCGATATAATGGCCGACGAGGCCGAGGCGGATGCTGCTCGAGGGCCGCGCTTCGACCTTGAGGCTGGCCGACAGGTTGTCGAACCCGTCCCGCTCCCCCCCGGAGCCGAACGAATCGATACCGTCGCTGCGAAGCCATCCCGCCGACGCCATGACGCCAATATCTCCCGCCGTGAGCGCATAGCGGCCGGCGAGGCGGCTGCTGTCGAGGCTGCCATATTCGGCCGTGCCCTCGAAGCCCGCGGCAGCGAAGGCATCCACACTCTCCGCCGCGACCACGCCGCCGAGCGCCTCGCTGCCCCACAGGGCCGATTGCGGCCCGCGCACGATTTCGATCCGCGACAGCGAGTCCGAGGTCAGCAGCTCGAAGCGCGCCTCGTTGCCGGCGGCGGGATCGTTGAAGCGGATGCCGTCGAGGAAGACCAAAGTGTGGTTGGCCTCGGCGCCGCGTATGCGGACCTGGGTCTGGGTGCCGCGCGGGCCGGTGCTGGCCACCGCGAGGCCCGGCGTAAGGCGCAGCAGGTCGGGGACGGCGGGTAGCGAGAGATCGTCCAGCGCCTCCTCGTCGAGCACGGTCGTCGAAGCGGCGGCCTGGTCCTGCGCCAGCGGCTCGCGCGAAGCCGTGACGACGATCGGCGCCTCGGCCGGCTGCAGCGCCAATGTTGAGATGAAATACAAGATATTCATTCTATCCTCCTGAAACGACACGTTTATGTCGCCTCGGAGGAGCCGCTCGCGCGGCGCCACGCATCCCTGGCTGATCCCGGCCGGATGCGGACGACGGCGGAGGCAGGTCTCCTGGCTCACGGCTCGATCGCTTCGGCATCCTTTGCGGATGGCAAGCTCGCCGCTTACAGTTGCGGGCACAGCGCCGGATTTTCACCGGCTTCCCATTTTCACCGCCGTGCCAGGGCCCATGAAAGTACGACTTTCATGGGGATCTTGACGGGCGGCACCTTCGCTCGGAACGGGTTATTGCGCCGCAGCATGGCTTGTCAATCGCGGCCTCAGCCTGTAGAGCGCGCTCTGCATTTCCGCCAGGCTGGTCGGAACCAGCCAAAACCCACGGAAGATCAAAGACATGAAGACCGACACCCACCCCGATTACCACATGATCAAGGTGCAGATGACCGACGGCACCGTGTACGAAACCCGCTCCACCTGGGGCAAGGAAGGCGACACGCTGCAGCTCGACATCGATCCGACGGTCCATCCGGCCTGGACCGGCGGCAGCGGCAAGATGCTCGACACCGGCGGTCAGGTGGCGCGCTTCAACAAGCGCTTCGGCGGTCTCTCCCTCGGCAAGAAATAGCCAGTTGATGGGGGCCGCGCCGGTCCTCGAAACCGAACGCCTCGTCCTGCGCCCGTTCGGCGCGGGCGACGTCGACGCGCAAGCGACGATGATGAGCGATCCGGCCGTCATGCGCCATATCGGCGGCAAGGGGCTGTCGCGCGAGGAGGCGTGGCGCAAATTGCTGTGCGGTGCCGGTTGCTGGAGCGTCTTCGGCTGGGGCTATTGGGCGATCGCGCGGCGCAGCGACGGGGTCATGATCGGCCAGCTCGGCTTCGCCGACTTCAAGCGCGACATCACTCCCAATGTCGAGAACGTGCCGGAAATGGGTTGGCTGTTCGCCGCCGAGGCCAGCGGACGGGGCTATGCCACCGAGGCGGGCCTGGCCGCGCTCGACTGGATCGAGGCCGCGCACGACCGGCCCGAAGTGGTAGCGATCATCGACGAGGGCAATGCGCCGTCGATCCGGGTCGCCGAGAAGCTCGGCTTCGACGAAAGAGGCCCCGCCACCTATCGCGACGAGCCCATCCTCCTGTTCCGGCGGCGGCCTTAGGGTCGACATTCAATTTTCATCGTCATTCCCGCGAAAGCGGGAATCCAGCTTCTTCAACCGCTTACGAAGAGAAACGAGCTGGACCCCCGCTTTCGCGGGGGTGACGGCAATGGAAACATCCTAAGCCAAACAAGCGGCTGGCTAGATGTCGATCCGGCCTCAGCGCTCAGCCTTCATTGTCGTAATCGCGCCACTGGCGGGCGGTCAGGCAGACGCGCCGGTACTGGTGCGTGCTGCTGGTGGTGATCCGGCGGCAGATCCGGCGCTCGCCGTTGGCATCGGTGCCCTCGCCGGTGTCGGCATTCTGCGGCGCCTCGCGATTCTCGGAGGAAAGCCCCGCGCCGCTCCCGGCCTGCCCCTGGTCGGCCTGGAAAGCAGAAAAAGAAAGAAAAGCAACGCTGACCAGCACCAAGCTCATAAGAAATCCTCCGCCCGCATTCAGATCGAATGGCGCGCATAAAGGAACCGTGTCTGTCTTGCAAGGCGCTGATCGCAAACAATTTTGTATCAGGCGCGGGGCGGGCTCGGACGGGAGGAAACCTGTCTTTTGCCGTCGATGACGATCGGTGAGGCGAGCCCCGGAGGCCCGTCGCCACCGATCCGCATCCCTCGGGCGATGACCTGCGGATCGGCAAAAACCTGGGCGAGATCGTTGATCGGCCCCGCCGGGATGCCGGCGGCGGCGAGGGCCGTGAGCAATTCGTCGCGCCGGCGAGACGAGATGGCGTTGGTGAGCACGGCGTCGAGGGCCGCCCGGTTCCGGACGCGGTCGGCATTGGTGGCGAAGCGGGCATCTTCCGCGACGCCGAGGAGGGCGCAGAGACGCCGGAACTGGCCGTCATTGCCGACCGCGACGACCAGCTCGCCATCCGCGGCCGTGAAGGTCTGGTAGGGCGCGATATTGGGATGGGCGTTGCCGTGACGTCGCGGCGGCTCGCCGGTGACGAAATAGTTCATCGCCTGATTGGCGAGCACCGCCACCTGCGTGTCCAGCAGCGCGATGTCGATATGGCAGCCCGAGCCGGTCGCATCGCGCCCGCGAAGCGCGGCCAGGATAGCGGTCGTCGCGTACATGCCGGCGAAGAGGTCGGCATAGGCGACCCCGGTCTTCTGCGGCTTACCGTCCGGCTCGCCGGTCAGATCCATGATCCCGCCCATCGCCTGGACGACGAAATCGTATCCCGCACGGGCGGCATAGGGCCCGTCCTGGCCGAAGCCGGTGATCGAGCAATAGACGAGGCACGGATTGACCGCCTTCAGGCTCTCGAAATCGAGCCCGAAGCGCGCCAGCCCACCGACCTTGAAATTCTCGATCAAAACGTCCGCCTCGCGGGCCAGCGCGCGGACCTGCTCTTGCCCCGCCTGCGTCTCCAGATCCACGGCGACCGACGATTTGCCGCGGTTGCAGGCGTGGAAATAGGCGGCGCTGCCGTCGGCGGCGAAGGGCGGGCCCCAATGGCGGGTATCGTCGCCGCAGCCGGGCCGCTCGACCTTGACCACCTCGGCGCCGAGATCGGCCAGCAGCTGCCCGGCCCACGGCCCGGCGAGGATTCGTGCCAGCTCTAAGACCTTCAGGCCCTGAAGCGGCTGGTCCGTCAAAAGGCGGCGATTCCCGTAATCGCGCGGCCCAGGATCAGCGCGTGGACGTCGTGCGTGCCCTCATAGGTATTGACCGTTTCGAGGTTCGCCGCATGGCGCATGACCTGGAATTCGGCGCTGATTCCGTTGCCGCCGTGCATGTCACGCGCGATTCGGGCGATCTCCAGCGCCTTGCCGCAATTGTTGCGCTTGATCATGCTGATCGTCTCGGGGATCAGCTCCCCCGCGTCGAGCCGCCGGCCGACGCGCAGCGCCGCTTGCAGGCCGAGGCCGATCTCGGTGACCATGTTCGCGAGCTTCAGCTGGACGAGCTGGGTGGCGGCCAGCGGACGGCCGAACTGCTTGCGCTCCAGAGTGTAGCCGCGCGCGGCGTGGAAGCAGGCCTCGGCGGCGCCCATCGAGCCCCAGGCGATGCCGTAGCGGGCGCGATTGAGGCAGCCGAACGGGCCGGCCAGGCCGGAGACATTCGGCAGCAGATTCTCTTGCGGAACCTCGACCTCGTCCATCACGATTTCGCCGGTGATCGAGGCGCGAAGCGAGAGCTTCTCCCTGATCTTGGGCGCTGAGAGGCCCTTCATGCCCTTCTCGAGCACGAAGCCCTTGATCCGACCCTCATGCTCGTCCGACTTGGCCCAGACCACGAAGACGTCGGCGATCGGGGAATTGGTGATCCACATCTTGGCCCCTGAGAGGACGTAGCCGCCGTCCACCTTCTTTGCCCGGGTACGCATGCTGCCGGGGTCGGAGCCCGCATCGGGCTCGGTCAGGCCGAAGCAGCCGATCCATTCGCCCGACGCCAGCTTCGGCAGGTATTTCCGCCGTTGCTCTTCGCTCCCATAAGCATTGATCGGGTGCATGACGAGGCTCGACTGGACCGACATGGCCGAGCGGAACCCGCTGTCGACCCGCTCGACCGCCCGGGCGATCAGGCCGTAGCTGACGTAATTGAGTCCGGCGCCGCCATATTCGTGGTCGATCGTGGCGCCGAGCATTCCGAGCTCGCCGAGCTCGTTCATGATCTCCCGGTCGAAGCGCTCCTCCAGATAAGCGCTGGTGACCCGCGGCTGAAGCTTCTCCTGCGCATAGCCCTCGGCCGTGTCGCGGACCATCCGCTCCTCGTCGGAAAGCTGCGCGTCGAGCGCGAACGGGTCCGCCCAGTCGAAGGGCAGGGGTCTCGGATCGGCCATCTTTTCCCTCGCTTGCGCCCGCCCGGTAGCGGTTCGCGCCGCGGCGGGAAACAGCTTATTCCGTGCCGTGCGGCGCCGGGGCGGGCGTGGGGCCGGGCGGCGCCTCCCCATCCGGCTTGCCCTCGATCATTCCGCGAGGCCGTCCTCCGGCCGCCTGCTGCATCAGCTCGTTCGCCGCCGCGGCAAGGCTTCGGTCGTGCGGATTGGCGACGAGCGGCGCGAGCAGGCGCAGGGCTTCGTCATAATCGCCCCTCTCGATCAGCACCCGCGCCGCGTTGAGGGATATGGAAGCGACCTGGGGCGCCAACTGGCCTGCCCTGACCAGCAGGTCGCGAGTCTCCTCGGAAGCGGAGGCAAGATCTCCGTGGAGGCTTTCGACGTAGCGAATCAGCGCCTGAAAGTGGGTCGGGTCCGCCGCGCGGGCGCGTCCGAACCATAAGGTCGCCGAAGCCGAGGCGCTTTCCGGCGCGCCGTCCGCCTTGGCCAGGGCCAAATAGCGCATGCCCTTCAGATACATGAGGTCGGCATCGTTCGGCGCGCTCGCCAGCAGCCGGTCGAGCAGCCGGTCCGCGCTCGCGCCGTCGCCGTAGAGCAATTCCGCATGGGCGAGCACGCGCATCGCCAGCGGATCCTCGGGATAGCGCCTCGCGGCGGCGCGGATGCGCTGGAGATAGGGCTGGCGTCTGTCCTCGGCGATTCCCACCCGCAGCGCAGCCTCGTAGAGAATCATATCGCCGGTCGAGGTGGGCATTGTCGTCACGACGATCGGCGGGGGGGCGGCGGCGCTCGCCCGCTGCGCCTGGCGGTAGGCGATCTGGCCGCCCTGGATGTAGCGCCTGAGTTCGCGTGTCAGAGCGTCGGGAGTCATGCCCGTCGCGGCGAGCAGCGCGTCCGTGCCGCTGGGGCTCCTCCGGAAGGCCCGGAGGAACTGGGACAGCGCCCGCTGCCGCTCCGGCGTGCTGTAGAAATAGTGAACGAGCAGCCAGCTCTGCGCGTAATAGGCCGCCCCGGCCTCGGCGTTGAGGCCGTCGGTTCCGCCGTTGAGCACCCGCTCCATCGGCAGCCAGGCGCCGTCGAGGATCGACGAGGCCCGGCCGCGCGAATAATTGCCGATGTCGATGTGATCGCCGCTGAAGCGCACCGTCGAGAAATATTCGGCGAAGCCCTCCACGTACCACGTCGGGTAGGTGTTGGGCATGTGCTGCCACATGAAATGATGGGTATATTCGTGGAACAGGATCTCCGTCCCGCGGCTCTCCGCGCGGGCGTCGACGATCGCGGCGATGCCGTCGTCCGAAGCCATGTAATAGCCGGCCGTGCTCATGGGGACTTCCCGCACCATGCGCAGATCCGCGATCCCGTCGACGAAATAGACGTGGAGCTTGGGCGCCGGCCGGTCGCTCGAAGCCAGCCTGCGAAGCAGCCGGTCGAAATCCTCGAGCAGCAGGCTTCGTTCGCGAAGCTGGGATTCGGACATGTTGCCGTAGAGGACGAAGCTCGGGCTCTCGGCGCGCCGCCATTCAGCCCGAGCGGGAGCCAGGGCGAGCAGCCAGCCTATGATTACGAACGCGATCCCCCGCCACATCCACTGTCCCCCCCGTGTCCTGGCGGCGACCAGCCTAGACGTTCGGCCCCCCGCGGCAACCCCGTAGGATTACGTGGATCGGCGGCGCCCGACGGTGACGAACAGGCCCCCTTCGCCGCCAAGGCTGCGCATCCAGCCCACCTGCGCGGCCCAGGCCTCGAGCGGCCAGCAATCGGCGGAGGGCTCGAACAGGTTGTCGGGCTCGTCGCCGGCGATCGTGCTGGGATAGGTGCGCAGCCACTCGACCCCGTCTTCGGCGAACCAGCGGCGGACCTCGCCGACGCTGTGGCGATGCTCCTCGGGATGGCGATACTGGTCGCGAAGCCACGCCTCGCGGCGGGCCGGCTCGGCCTTGCGGTCGCGCAGGACGGGGTCGAAGGGAATCCAGCGAAGGCCGGTAAGGCGGGCGACGCCGCGCCGCAGCCTGAGGGGAATCCGCGCAATGCGGTTGTAGAGGCCGAGTACGATCATTCCGCCGGGGCGCGCAGCGCGGACGATGCGGGAGAAGGCCGCGCGGGGGTCGGGCGTGTGATGGAGCACTCCGGAGGAGTAGACGAGGTCGAACGCTCCAGCCTTGAGCGGCAGGGCGTTGAGGTTCGCCTCGACGAAGGTCACCTGGTCGATTCCGTAGCGTCGCGCCGCATCGGCGCCGAGCTTCAACGCCTCGCGCGACAGATCGAGGGCGACGATCACGCGGTCGGCGCGGGCGAGAAACAGGCTCGTCTGACCGGTGCCGCAGCCGATCTCGGCGATCCGCGCATCGCCGGGGAGGGATCGGTCGAGCAATTGCGCGAAGGCGCTGCGCCCCGCCCTGGCGCGCAGCCAGGTGAGGCTGTCGCCGGGCGGGTAGCCGGGGAAGGGCGCCGCATTGTAGAAATTGCGAACCGTCTCGGTGCGGGCGTCGGCGTCGAGGCGAAGGCAGGAAATGCCGTCCGGCGCCGGCCATTGCCTGCCGCAGCCTTCGCAGCACAGCGCGGCGTCGAGCGAGGCCTGGCAGAGCGGGCAGGCGAGAAGCGTCACGATGCTGGACCCCGTTGCCGCATCGTCAGCGCGGAAAACCGGTTCCCACTTTTCCGCACGATGCTCCTAGAAGATCGAATAGATGAACGGCGCCAACGCCTCGATGCCCGCCGCGAGGATCAGGAGGAAGCCGGTGACGCACAGGAAGATCGCCAGCGGCATGATCATCCTCTTCTCCGATCCGCCGCGCCACAGGCCCCGCGCGAGGTGGGCGGTCGAGCCGAAGGCGCTGGCGAGAACGGCAAGCTGGCGCCGGAAGCGTCCGCGCTGGGGGATCATGCAAATTCCTCCTCGCGCCGCGCTTCGGCGCGCACGCGTTTCCTGATCAGAGTCCGGCCGGCGACGAGCAGGTCCATTCCGCTTCGGTGGAAGGTCGAATAGCCCTCGGCCGCCGAACAGGCGATCGGATCGCCGGCGATGTTGAGCGAGGTGTTGAGCAGGACCGGAACGCCGCTCCGCTCGCCATAGGCCTCGAGCAAGGTGTAGAGCCGCGGCGCGAAGTCGCGGCTCAACGTCTGCACCCGCGCGGTGCCGTCGACATGGGTGACGGCCGCGAGCCTCTCCCGCCATTCCGGGCGCACGGGGAAGACTCCGGACATGAAGCGCGCCAGCCGCGCCCCACCGGGCGGCAGCTCGAAGTAAAGGTCGGCGATCTCCTCCGGCACGACGGGGGCGAAGGGGCGGAACTCCTCGCGATATTTGATGTCGCGGTTGAGCCGGTCGCGCATCGCGGCGTCGTTCGGCGCGGCGAGCAGGCTTCGGTGCCCGAGCGCTCGCGGCCCGAACTCGCAGCGGCCGTCCATCCAGCCGACGATCCTGCCCGCCGCGAGCGCGTCGGCGCAGCGTGCGATCAACTGGTCGTCGTCCAGCGCCTCGACCGCGAGCCCGTCTTCCTCGGCGATCCGCGCCAGCGCCGCCCCATCGACGGCAGGGCCCAGGAAGCCATGATCGGGCAGCGTCCGGTCGGGATTTCCGAAGTGGATCCGGTCGGCATAAAGCGCCGCACCGAGCGCGCAGCCCGAGTCGCCGGGGGAGGTCGGCACGAACAGGCGTTCGAAGCCCGATTCGCGCAGGATCCGGGCATTGGCGACTCCGTTCAGCGCCACTCCGCCGCCGAAGCAGAGATCGGCGAGGCCGGTCCGCCGGCGCAGATCGCGGGCGATGTCCACCAGGATATCCTCGAGCACCAGCTGAACGCTCGCCGCGCAGTCCGCATAATGGCGCCCGGCCGCGCTGGAGAGATCGATCGGGTCGCAGGCGCGCCGCGCGGGGCCGAACATCTCGACGAAGCGGCGGGAGAAGGAGCTTTCGACGCTGCCCTGAAAATCGAAATAGTCGAGGTCGAGGCGGAACGCGCCGTCGGCGGTGCGCGGCACGAGCTTGCGGACCTCGTCGGCCATATTCGGGCGGCCGTAGGCGGCGAGGCCCATCACCTTATACTCGCCCTCGTTGACCGCGAAGCCGAGCCAGGCCGTGAAGGTCGAGTAGAGCATTCCGAGCGAGTGGGGGAAGCGGATCTCCCTCTCGAGCCTGATCGCCGTGCCCCCGGGCCCACGCGATCCGCGCCCCGCCGTCAGGGTCGCCCATTCGCCGACGCCGTCGGCGGTGAGGATCGCCGCCTCGCCGGTCGGGGCGGTGAGGAAGGCGGCCGCGGCGTGCGCCTGGTGGTGCTCGGTGAACAGGATCTTCGAGCCGGGCACGCCGAGCCTCGAGGAGATGATTCCGCGCACCCACGCTTTCTCGCCGAGCATGTTCTTCATCGCATGGGGGAAGGCGCGGTAGGAGCGGGGGAAGCCCCGCAGCAAAGTGGTGAGCACGCGGTCGAACTTCAGCATCGGCCGCTCGTAGAAGACCACCGCGTCGAGATCGCCGGGCTCCAGTCCCGTCTCGTCGAGGCAATATTCGATCGCCGCGAGCGGGAAGGCGGCGTCGTTCTTGCGCCGCGACAGCCGCTCCTCCTGAACCGCGGCGACCGGCAAGCCGTCGACCAGCAAGGCGGCGGCCGCGTCGTGATAGTGGCAGGAGAGACCGAGGATCTTCATCAAAACTGCCCGCGCAGATCGTGGCCTGCATCGCCGGGAAGCTCGACCCAGCCTTGCGGCTCGCGCCTGGCCGCGCGCTTGGAGATCCAGGCGAAGGGGGGCAGCAGGATGAAATATTGAAGCGTCAGGATCACTCCGCCGATCAGCCCGGCGAGCGCCACGGCGAAGCGCAGATAGGCCTGCCACACCCGCTTGAGCCGCGCCTTCCAGATCAGGCCCTTCGCCTTGGTGGGAGAGACGCGCTCGAGCTCGCGTTTCGTGTAGTTCATGTGGAACACCTCATCGCGCAGGATCCGGTCGAACACGGCGCGGGTCGCCTCGTCGGCGCCGACCGCGTCTCGGTAGACGGCGAAATCGCGCGCCGCATTGGCTTCGGACAGATGGAGGAAGGCCAGCAGCGGCGCGTCGCCGCCGGGGCCGATCTCGACGTCGTCGAGCCCCCGCTCGCCGGGCGCGAGCCAGTCGCGCTGGATCGTGTCGCCGGCGGTCCCCGGATGGACGCGCAGCAGCTCGATCGCCCGGTTGAAGAACATCTCCGCATGGCGCCGCTCGTCGCCCGCGTGACGCAGGTACAGCTTCCTGAGGCGCGGATCGGGGGTCAGCTCGGCAGCGCGGACGAGATCGCGTCCGCCATCAGCCTCGACCTCGGAGAAGCGCATCAGCCTCAGGCCGCGGCGCGCTTCATCCCCCCAGACCCATCGCTGCACCGGCTTGAGCAACGCGCGCATCGACGATACTCCTTGGAATTGCTTATCATAGCGTTGGGAAGCCTGCCAATGCCGGGCGGAGTCACGAGCCGAAGCGCCTCCGCCGCCCGCGCCGCGAACCTGTTCCTGGCGCTCGCCGGCCTCTTGCTGATCGCGCTCGCAGCCGCTGCGGGGCCTGCCTGGGCCGAGCGCCACTTCATGCCCACCTTCGCTTGGTCGCGCGGCTTTCAGATCGGCCTCGTCCAGGCGCTGCGTGCGCTGGTGGCGCTGATCGGACTCGCCGTCCTGCTTTTCGTCAGGCCCCGAATCCTGCGTCCGATCGCCGAAGGGCGGGGGAGGGAAATGGCCGTCTCGGCCCTCTCGGTGACACTGGCCGTGGCTGCGGCCTTCGGGGTCACCGAGGCGGTGCTGCACACGCGGACGTGGCGCTCGACTCAGGAGCATTGGGGAACGAAGGAGCCGTTGCGCCGGCCGGACTCGCGGCTCGGCTGGACGTTCGTCCCGAACCATCGCGGACCGGCCGAGATCGACGGCCGCCCTGTCGACTATGCGATCGACCGTTTCGGCTACCGCGCGCGCGATCCCGCCGCTGCGCCGGATCCCGCTCGGCCGACCATCCTGCTCGCCGGCGAATCCTTCCTGCTCGGCTACGGTCTCCAATGGCCCGAGACGATCCATGCCCGGCTCGAAGCGGCCACCGGGCTCCAGGTCGCCAATCTCTCGGTCAACGCCTACGCTTCGGACCAGATGTTCCTCAGGCTGCGCGCCGAGCTGCCGCGCTTCCGCCGGCCGGTTGCCGTGATCATCCCGTTCGTGCCGATGCTGTTCGACCGCAATTTGGACCGGGATCGCCCGCATCTCGACTCGCGCCTCGCCTGGCATCCCGCAGAGCCGCCCTCGCTTCGCCTCGTCGAGCTGGCGCGGCGCCTGCTCCGCTACCGAAGCGCGCAAGGCATCGAAGAGGGCGTGGCGATGACCCGGGCCGTCCTTCAAACGTCGATCCGACTCGTCGAGGCGCGCGGCGCCCGCGCACTCATCCTTGTGCCCGAATATGCGCCCGAGGAGTCCGCCGAG